>JBBRUU010000076.1:0-12800 GCA_038247515.1 Sphingomonadales bacterium | reverse complement strand
TACCTCGAACGTCGTACCGTCCGGAAGGAGATCGACGCTATCGTGGCGCCGGCGTTCGACACTGAGCTGCCGGTGGTCTGCGTTGCCCATTCGCTGGGGACCGTGGTCGCATACCATATCCTCCGGGATCGCGGGCATGGCGCCGTCGCGCACCTGACTACGGTCGGTTCGCCGCTAGGACTGAAGATCTGCCGCGAGGCGCTGGCCCCCATCGCCCACCCTAAGGTGGTCGGTAGCTGGCACAACGCGCGGGACAGGCGCGACGTCGTGGCGCTCTACCCGCTGGACGCCAGCCACTTCCCGATTGAGCCGGCGGTAGCGAACTACGACGGCGTCTGGAACAGGACGCCGAACGCGCACGGGATCAGCGGCTACGTCAACGACCACAGGGTCGTCGACGTGCTCCATCGGGCGCTCGTGGCCCTCTAAGGGTGTCTGCCCATCACACGGACGCCCCGTGCATCCACCAGCTGAGGTCGTCGGTCGCCGGTTCGACGCCGTCTGCACGCCGCAACATGCAGTACTAGTCGCCGTCCATCTCCTCCACGCGGAAGTGCTCGCGCCCGGCCCATGTCTTCGCCTCCCGCGTCCAGCACTCGCCGTGGATCCGCTCGGGACCGTCGCCGGCAGCGGCGACGTGGGCATGGCCCCGCCACGAGAAGCGGCGAGGCGGATGGTCGGCGAAACGGACCTCCAAAAGATCGGGTTCGCTTCGGACGTGTGGTCGCGGGTTTCCATCATTAACAGGCATTTGCCGGCCGAATTCGTCGACATGACATGTAAACTTGTTCCGGCGGTTCGGCCAACCGGCGACGTCGTCAGCGGGGTCGAGGCGGCAGCGGCCGGGGCTGGCTTCAGGGGTCGGAGACGGTAATGCTCGCTGTGATGGAGCCATCGTTGTTGAAATAGAAGAGCCAGGTATCATTGGCGAACAGCCAAAGGTGACCGCTGCGCCCCGCCACGAATTCGCCGCTAGTGCCGATCCGGTGGATCGGCCGCTTCATCTTGTCGATCGTGGCGCACAGGCAGAACCACGGGGCGGACGGCAGCCGCCGCATGAACTTGAGCGGATTCAACCACGGCCTGTCGAAGCCTTCGGGCGTGGTCCTGATCCAGTCGTCGGTCCACTCCCCGCTCGCCGTGATGCGCACAGTCTGGCCTTCGCGGATATCGAGCCCGCCATCATTCCAGCGGAGCTCTGAATTCACCGTCACGCTCGTTTGCATGGTTCACCCCCTTGTTTACTCGCTATAGCTATTCGGCTGCAATGAACTCGGACAGCTTGGGAGCCTGCTTACCGTAGGAGATCAGGCAGCGCATGAAGCGGGGGTGGAATTCTAGCGGCTTATCAATGCGCCCGTCTTCTTTTCGCCACTGCCAGCAGGTCTTCGGGCTATCGCCCGCCCCGGGAAAGGTGATTGCGGTGCTATGAGTCTGGTGGTCGGGTTCAATCTTGGCAAAGCGTGTGGTGAAGCCCTGCGGCTTGTATTGCCCCTCCGCAATGAAGACCGAGCTCCGGTAGGACTGGTTGATCAGCACGCTGACCGATCGCTGCGCGACTTGGAGGAAGTCCCATTCGCTGTGCGGCACCTCGTCGGGGAGCGGCTGGGGCTTGCCGTTCTCATCGATCGGGCATTTGCCGAGCCGGCACAATTGCGGCACTTCGAGGGTCCCGTTGACGAGGATGAACAGGTTGCGCGGGGTTGTGTCTTCGGGCTCGCCCGCCTTGCGCCGCTTCTCGGCGGCCGAGGCCACAGCGCGCTGGTAGGCGCCCGCGGCAAGATCGACCAGCACACCGAACCGCGCGCCGCCATCGATGTACATCTTGTTGTCGATGAACACCGGCGCGGCGGCCATCGGCACCGAGGAGGAAGCCATAAGCGCCTCGATCAAGCACTGGCGCATGAATGCCTTAGGGTGATCGGTCTCGCTGGTCCGGCCTGCGCCATTGTAGCTATCGGCATAGATGGTGGCGGCCTTGGTAAGGTCGAACACCGCCATCTCGCCCGCCCCCATCTCGACCGCGCCGACCAGCAGCCTGCGTTCGTCGGGGGTTTTGGGCGCGGCTTCGGCGGCGACCTCCATCATGATGTCGTGGCTGATCACCTCGTTGAGGCGATCGCGCAGCGGCTGGAGGCTAGCGAGCGTGCCTTTCGTCGCAAGCTGGCGCCCGGCAGAGAAGGGCTTGTCCTCCAGCTCGCCCTTGACGAACGGCTTGAGCAGATTGCCCTCGCTGGCGATGCTGTACTGGGTCACCGGCACATCGGTCTTGTTGAGGAACGCGAAGGTCGATTGCAGCGCCCCGGTGCTGATCCCGGTGACAAGGCGGAAACGCGGCAGCTTGCCGCCGCGTTCGCTGGCCCAGGTGTGGAGGAACCCCGCACCGAAAGCGCCGTTCTGGCTGCCGCCCGAAAGCATCAGCACCGAAGGGCTGACCGGTTGCTGGCCGGGGGTCAGTGGGCCCGCCGCCGGCAGCGGCTGGCTCAGAAAGGCCTCGAGCTCGGAGCCTAAGTCGGGGTCCTCGCCATCGGTCGCGGCTTCGGCGGCAGCCGGAGCGGCGGCGGCGGCAGCTGGTCCGGGCGCGGCGGCAGGCGCGGGCAGGGGAACGCGGACGTTCTGGGTGATGATCTCGCTGCACAGGATCGGATTTTCCGAAGGCTGCGATGCCCTCACGAAAGACACCGGCTTCACCCCCCCGCAACCCGACAGTGCCAGCGATGCCATGGCCAATGCGCCGAGCGCGCTTCCCGTTTTCTGCATGTGCATTTTCTCGTCCCCCTGTTGATCAGGCCGCGTTGACCGCTGCCAGCACGTTGAGCCTGCCGTGGCCCATGTAGTCGTTGCGGCCGTTCTGATAGACAAACTGGCCGACCTTGTCCGCTGTCGCGGTAATCAGGTGGCGCACCTGCGCTTCGGTTAGTTGCGGGTTCTTCGACAGCACCAACGCACAGGCCCCGGCGACCAGCGGCGTCGCTGACGAGGTGCCGTTGAAGGCCGGCGCATAGTCCGAGCTCGAGTAGCCCTGCGCCCCGGTCACATCGGTCGTGCGGTTCTGCACCCCGGGTGCGGCGACATCGATCTCGGGACCCTTGCAGGAGGCCCAGCCGCGCTCGTTATCGCTGCTGTTGAAGGTCTTGGCCTCGTCGAACTGGTTGCTGGCCGCCACCGCCAGCACATCAGGCTGGTTGGCAGGGAAGGTCACCGCGCGGCCATGATTGCCCGCTGCCACCACGACCACAGCGCCGCGACCGTCGCGGCCCTGTGTGCGGGCGCGGCCGATTGCTCTGAGGATGGCGGTCGAGGGCGGGGCTCCCCAGCTGTTGCTGATGACGTCGGCCCGCCCGGTGCTCCACGCCCAGTCGATCGCGTGAGCCATGATTTCGGGTCCGGTCTCCCACGGTGCATCACGAAAATGCGACTGCGCGATGCGCACCGCCACAAGGCTCGCGCCCGAGCCAACGCCTGCCACCGAGCCCGGCCCGGCCATGCTCGCCACGGCGAGCCCGGCGCAGGCCGTGCCGTGCCAGTCCGAAGGGTTGGGGATCTGGTAGGTGTCCTTGTCGATGGCATCATAGGTGTCGGCCACCGCCGGGGCGAGATCGCAGTGGGTCACATCCACCCCGTCGTCGAGCACTGCGACCCGGATTTCCGGAATTCCGCGCTGGATCGCCCATGCAGCGGTCGTGCCGGTGATGGCGAGCGCATACTGGTCCGCAGTCGCGGCCGCAGCCGCATCGGCCACCATCGGCGTCGCGGCTGCCGCGCGCTGCGGCATGTGCGTGCCGAAGATCACGAAATCGGGTTCGGCATAGAGCGCGCGCGGATCAGCGTCGAGCGCCGCGACCAGCGCGAAGATGTCCGCACCGTCGGGGATACGGGCGAGCACGCGCTCGTGTTCGTGCGAGACAAGCTGGAGGCCATGGTCGGCAAGCAGCGCGGTGACGTCACTGCCAGGCTCTGCGCCGAGGATCACCCGGTCGCAGGTGACGGCGTGGGCATCGCCCAGCTTGAATACCGGCTGCGCGCCCGCAACGGGTTCCTGCGCCTCGAGCGCGGCGATGACCGGGTATGTCTCTGCGCTGGCCTTCCATCCCAGCGGGTGGGCGGCGGTGGGCGCTGCGACGATCGTCACGCCCGCAAGTTCGAGATCGATCCCGCGCGACAGCGGCCCGGCACCAGCAGTGGTGAGCGCCGCCGCCTTCTCCCCGCGCGTGCCACCGGCAAAACGCACCGCGACCAGCGAGGGATCGACCTCGAGCGACACCGGCTGTCCGCCGACCTTGTATTCATATGCCATGACCGTGCTCCCTACTCGTCATCCGCGCCCGCGCCGCGCAGTTCGTCCAGCTTCTTCCGCGCTTCCTCCTTGGCGATGGCGCGCTTCAGCGCCTCGGTCTCGGCATCGCGCAAGGTGTCGAGACCCTCGCCGAGCGTGTCGAGCACGCCAGCGGCATCGGCTGTTCCCGGGTTGGTGCCGTATTCGAGCATGGAAGGCGCGCCTTGCGCGTCGAACTTGGCAACGGCCGTGCGCGAGCCGAACAAGCCGCCCTTGCCAACCTTGAGGAATTGGTCGTCAGACAGCTGCATCAGGGCGACGCGGCCGATGAGGCTGGCTGCTTTGCCCTCCGAGCTGTCGTCGAGCGGCATGCAGCCGATGGCAGCATTCCAAGCGGTCTTGCAGGGCATAACCTTTACCTCTGCGCCGACCGGAAGGCGGTAGACGAGATGCTTCTGGGGCTCGTCGAAAGTGCCATAGGAAACGGCCGGGACCCCCGCCGCTCGCGCAGCGCCGCCAGAATCGGCGGTCACGGTGAGCCGGGACCCGTGGTCGCCGGCAAAGCGCGCCGGGTCTTCAGCTACGGGTCTTGGATCGCCTCCGCCCGCGAGGGTAAACCAGACGGAATAGTCCGGAGCCTCCAGCAAGAAGGTTCCGGAATTGCCGGTGATCGTCTTGCGCGTGGTGAGCGTCAGGCTTTCGCGGATCTGGGTGCGGCGCGCGCGCCAGTCGGACAGCAGCGCGGTGGCGGCCGGATTGCCCTTGCCTTCGAGTATCAGCGCCTCGAGCGTCTTGATCTGATCGCCGAGCGCCTTGAGGGCCTTGAAGGTTTCGTTGACGTCTTCGGTGCAGGCAAGGGTCTGGCCGCCTGCGGCAGCCGGTATTCCGGCCGCATTTGCGGCGACCTTGATTGCCAATTTGGCGATGCTCTTGAGCACCGGCCCACCCTGGCCTTCAGCGGTCGAATTGAACGCGGCGAGAGTCTGGTCGGGGTTGAGCTCCAGCTTGACGGTGCGCTTGGCAAAGACCCCGCTCCCGGCATCGAGTATGACCCGCGCGGCCGTATCGGCGACGCGTTCGGGCGTGACGGTGATCGTGGTTTCGATCTCCGCATCGCCGCCATCCTTGGGGCAGGCCACGAGCCGCTGGCTGATCGTGGCCTGAAGATCGGTGCGCGGCAGGAAATAGCTGAGCGTCGGCCTCTTCGACGGCGTCGGAGTCGGTGCCGGAGTCGGAGCGGGCGTCGGCTTCGGCTTAGGCTCCGCTTCCTCGCCATTGACCGGCGCCGCGATTAGCGTTGCAGCCACCAGCCCGCCGGTCGCGGCTAGAAGTGCGCTCCGCACGCGGCCGATCGAATTGCTTCTCTTCGCCATGACATCCCCCCTTTGGCACCCCGAATCGCTGGCTGCCGTCGGCGAGCTAGGCGGCGTGGCGTCCGAATAACGTGAAAACTTTGGCGTCCAAGCGTGAAAACGTGCGGCCCGGCTCCGGGTCCTCTTGATCGCGAGAGGGCGATGGGGTTCTTAGCTCCGGCAAAGCGGGGGGCAATGCCGATGGGCCATATCGAGACCAAGACCAACGTTGCGTGGAAGAACTACCACGAGAACCAGTCGTTCACGATCGCGGAGCAGGCGACCTTTCGCCGTGATGCGGCTCCGGCGGCATCGGGGCCGGAGGCCTTTGCCCGCACCGCGCCGGTAATGCAGCAGCATGTTGCCGCCGCCACGGCGCGAAAGGTGCGGGCCGGGGTGCTGGGGGCGACCTGGAGCTGGTCGGGCCTGATCGGCAACCCGGCGCTGCAGCTCGCCACCTGCGAGCTCGACGCGCTCCACGCAGTGCCTCAAGGGGACCTCCACGCCGGGAGCCTGCTGGACGCCGGATATCTGGCCTATGTGGGCGGGGGCTGCGGACTTTCCCAGCTGGTGAAATGGGCCGAGCAGCGCGGTCGATCGATCAGCATCTGCGGCAGCTATCTCGGCCAGACCGTGGCCGGAGCGATGGCGACAGGGGTCAATGGTTCGACGCTCGGCCAGGGGGGCTTCCAGAACCAGATTCGCGGCATCCACCTCGTCACCGGCCCCGGCCATAGCGTCTGGATCGAGGACCCCGGAGCACCGGCGCTGTCCGATGCGACCGCGCTCGCCTTTGCCGATGAAGTCATTCGCGATACCGAGCTATTCGCCGCCAGCCTTGTCCATCTCGGGGCGATGGGGATCGTCAACGGGGTTCTATTCGAGCTTGTCGACAAGGACCTGTTCTATGTCGTGCGCCTGAAGCGAACAGTCGATCCGCAGTGGCTCGGCCTAGTCGAGGCCGCGCAGTACACGCAGATTGCGCAAGGGATGGGGCTGGCCGAGGATCCCGTCTATTACGAGGTGCAGATCGACCCCTACGATCCGTGGGGCACGCCGGCGCTTCACAGCTTCTACTATCGCCACGAGGGCGGGGCGGCAGTGGCAGCGGCGGCGCTGGCACCGGGCGGCGTGGCGGCGCTTCGGCAGGTGCACGATCTTCTGCCGGCGCCCACCGAGGTTGCCACCTTCGCGGGACCGGCCTCGCCCCCCATTCTGCCCGATCTCTACGCGGTCTATGCCGCCGAGTTTGCCGAAGTGCTCCCGCCAGGGCAGAACCCGCAGGCCGAACTGCGATCATGGGGCGATTTGCACAAGGGCTGCCCCAATCCGCGAACCCACTCCATCATCTACGACGCAGCCCTCGCGATCGACCAGAACCGGATCGTCGAGGCCGTCACTGCGATGACGTCCTATCTTCAGCAGCGCCTGCATGA
Organism: Sphingomonadales bacterium; assembly: GCA_038247515.1. Lineage (GTDB taxonomy): Bacteria > Pseudomonadota > Alphaproteobacteria > Sphingomonadales > Sphingomonadaceae > Erythrobacter. The sequence continues at coordinate 5,736 of JBBRUU010000076.1, read as the reverse complement.
GCTGCCGCCGCAGCAGCAGCTGCGGCACATGATTTACACCTTGCGCTTCGTCGACAAGAGCGCCGGGCTGATGGGGTACACCCGCTTTGATCGTAGCGTGGTGATCGACCTGCACGGCTTGAAGATCTCGCCGCTGACCCTGCGGGCGGCCGGCGACAGCATCGCGGCGCTCGCGGCCAAGGGGATCGCCTTCTGCCAGCACTGGGGCAAGTTCACCCCGGACACATCCGACTGGGTAACGCGCGAGTTCGGCCCGGGTAATCCACTTGCGCCGCTGGCCCGCTGGCAGGCCGCGCGGGCGCGGCTGCTCGGCCCCGCGACAGAGCCAGTGTTCCGCAACGAGGCGCTGGTCAATTGGGGTTTGGTGTCACCGTAATCCCGCCACCGGCCCCCCCGAAAGGGCGAGCGCGAGGCCTTCGGTGAACAGCGCGCGGTGCTCGGGCCGCTGCAGGGTGAGCGCGATCTGCCCTGCATCGGCAGCCTGCAGTGCCAGCGCCGCTCGCCGCGCGCCGCGGGCATCGCCGACCCGTGCCGATGTGATCGCATAGGAGGCCAGCGCGATCGGGAAGGTAGGGATGTATTGCAGCGCCTCGACCAGCATCCTGTGCGCCTCCTCCACCTTGCCCTCGAGCAGGCGCGCGATGCCGATGCCGGCGATCGCGTAGGCGCGGGTCGAGGCCTCGGGATTGATGCGCAGCGCCATCTCGAACCGCTCGCGCGCCGATCCCGTCTCGCCCCGCGCCAGATCGACCCAGCCGCTCCAGAACAGTGTCGGCTGATGACCGGGCATGAGGCTAAGCGCGTAGCTGACGAGGCGGTCGGCCACGGCAAGATCGCCGCCGATCATCGTCAGCGCAGCCGCGCAGTAGCCGAGCACCATCGGGTCGTCGCTGCCGCTCGCCAGCGCCCGCTGGTAGGCGAGGGCTGCGAGCCTCTGGCTTTCCTCGCGGTTCACCGACCAGCCGTTGAGGAAGGCGCTCGCATGGCAGAAGGCGGTCATCGAGGCGCCCCACGAATTGCCAGGCTCTGCCGCCGTCAGCTGCTCGCACAGTGCGAGCGCCTCGGCGGTCGACACCGCATTCCACTGGCGAAACAGCGCGTTTGCCTTCCAGTAGAGCTGGTAGTTGCTCGGCTCGGCGACGTGGCTGTTGAGCGATCTTTCACGCTCGGTGATCTCGATCCGGCTATTGACCTGCGGGGCCACGGCGCGGGCGATCTGGTCGGCCACCTCGAGCGGATTGTCGCTTTCGAAGATCATCGACTTGCCCCACAGGTGCAACCCGTCGGACCCGTGGCTGACGAGGATTATCACTTTGGTGCTCTTTCTTTGCCGTTCCAGCGAACCGTGCAGCACGAAGGCGACCCCCAGCCTTTGCGCAATCTCCGGAATGGTCAGGCCCTGGCTGTGCAGCGCCTCGCCCGATGCAGAGGCGACGACGAACATGCTGCGGTAGCGGATCAGGGTCAGCTCGATCTCGTCGGTGACGCCGCGGGCGATCTCCGCGGCCCTTGCGCTCCCATGGCCGGCAAGCGGCAGGATAACCAGCGAAGGCTTGAGCGGCAACGGCAGGGCATTGCGGGCGATGAGGTCGGCCGTCCCGGTCAAAGGCCCGCCATGCACCGCATGGGTGATGTGCCGACCGGGCGATTCGGGAGGCTGATAGGCGGCCAGCTGCTGGCAGAACGCGCGCTGTTCGCGCAGCCAGTCCTCGAAGGGCTCGCAATCGGGCAGGTCTAGCCCTTCAAGGAAGGTGCCCGGCAAGGTTGCCCGCGCCTCGCGCAGCCCGGCCGCCAGCTGGTGGGCATCAACCTCGATCCGATCGATCCGCAATGAGATATCGTGGCGTCCGGGGACCAGAAGATCGCCCATGCCGTGCGCCTCGAGCGAGGTCAGCAGGTTCGACAGTTCGCGCCTGAGGCTGGCTTGGGCCTGGGGCGCGCCGCGGTTGGGCCAAAGGATCGATTGCAACCAGGTGCGCGCCCGCGTGCAGTGGTCGGTCATGGCCAGCAGAGCCAGTAATGCGATAGAGCGCTTGCTCGAAATCCGGAGCCTCTGCCCTGCTGGCGTCACGATCTGGAACGGGCCGAGAAGCCGCATTCTTGCATTCTGGCGCGTCATGTCCCCCCCCCCACGCTCTCGTTTCCCCGAAGCTTGTGGCTGGACCACGATAGCCCGCCATGCGCGATACCGCCAGCACGACGGTAGGTGGCCGGGGCCTGGCGAGCCTGTTGGTCGGCATAAACCTGATCGGCAGCCTCGCGGGACCGCCATTGGCGGGGTGGCTGAGAGACATGATGACACCGATGCTGGGATCGGAAGCACTGCGATACAGCCTTCTGGCCCTCGCCCTCATGGCACCCTCTGGCAGTGGCGCGCGTCAACTGCGATTCGGCGATTGCAGCTGCATTCCAGCGCTACACTGGCGAGCGGTTGAGGCCCTTTGGTTAGCCGCCGAAAGTCTGCTCTTGGCCATCTCTGCCTTACAGCATGTCTCAAGGGAACGGCGTCTAAGTCCCAAAGCACGGTGAAGTGGCCCCTCGCCAAAGGCGAGGAGCTATCGGGTCAGATTTCGGTATTCTCGGCAAGGGCAAGCGCGTCCTCCACGTCGATGCCAAGATAGCGAACTGTGTTCTCGATCTTGCTATGACCAAGAAGGATCTGGACGGCAAGAAGGTTGCCGGTCGCCCTGTAGATGATCGATGCCTTCGTTCGGCGAAGCGAGTGCGTGCCATACTCGCTTCGCATCAGACCGACGCCGGTCACCCATTCATCGACAAGCCGTGCATACTGGCGGGTGCTGAGATGCCCATTATGATGAACCCTACTGGGAAAGACATAGTCGTCCACCGTGCCGCCCCGCCGTTCAAGCCACGCCAGCAGGCTAGTCCGAGCGTCTGGAAGCAATTCGAACTGAACCGGCCGACTGGTTTTCTGTTGCATCACAATCGCACGCGTTCGGATCTGCCCGCCGCTGACAAGGTCGCGGATCTTCATTTGCACAAGGTCGCAGCCCCGGAGTTTGCTATCGATCGCGAGGTCGAACAGCGCCCGATCTCGTAAGCGGCGGCGTTGATTGAGGTAAAATCGGATCTCCCAAATTTGCTTCGGTTTGAGCGCGCGCTTCGCGCCGACGGTCCGTCCGGCATTCCAAACTTGGCGCTTTGTCGCAGTGGATTCGGTTTCAGACATCTCCATGATTATTCTCCTATGGCCGGATTGGCCATTTGAAGAACAGTCCGCAGGCGGGAAAGTGTAAATCCCCTCAGGCTCTTGCCGACCAGACCCGGTCGTACACCACGGCCATCATGAACACCTGTTTCTGACAAAAGCCGCCGTCCTTCTTTTGGGATTGCACCGTCACGGTCCGTTTGATCGCTGATGGGTGGATTGCGGCTTGGAAGGTTTTGGAATCTGAATTCCCAAAGCGAACTTGGGCCATCGCGCCGTGAAGATTGCTGCGTCCTCGTTGGTCGTAATTCTCTTCGTTCCGATAACTAAGCACGTCCGCGCTGCCAAATTTTGTCAACGAATTCGCGAGCTTCTGCCAACTCGGGATCTGTTTCTAAGGACTTTGTTTCCAAAACTTTTTCCACGAACCCCGGTCCGTGGGATCCTAGGGATTGGCAAAACCCTTCGACCTCTCCGACAGGGACGATCCAAAGGCCGATCGACGCGCACTTTTCCGCAAGCTTATCGTATTGCGTTGTCGGCTCTCCATTCGGGAGTCCGCGACGACCACTCTGCTTGAGAGCGCTCCAGGGAGACACTGTTTTGAAGACTTTCTTGATCGCGTTCTCTTTAACTCGAGGAAATTCAGCCGTCCCAGCCACATCATTTATTTGCTCGGCGATCATGGTTTTGACTTGTTGCGCATTAAGAGGAGGCCCTTGGCTCAGAACAGCATGCGATACGGCCTTCCAATGCGGTTGAATATCGGTCCAAGCTCCCCCAAGCTTCTCGAACAGCGTCCTGAAAGTATTTTCCTCATTCAAGACGTCGATGTCGGCGATTACCGATACGGGGACGTCTAGCGCCCTTAAGGTGCCCGCCAACTTCGACATGCGATGTTTTCCGGCCGTGTGGACAAACAGGACGTCGGGTCGCCGCTCTCCTGAAATTGAGGGCAAGCTGAGAATTGCCTGATAAAACATGCAGTCGGCGTCAGACTCACATACGATCACATGCTCGAAGAATATGCCGTCGAACACTTTTGAAAATCGTGTGAGAGTGTCCTTCGCGACTTCGCGCGTTTGACTTTTGCTCAGTTCCTTAATGCGATTGATGTTGCCCTCACGACGGATGCGAATAATGCGTACGTTGTCTGACCCGCCCTCAATCAGGCCGTCAAGAATATCGGTACTGTGTGTGGCGATAAAGAGTTGAGATTTCTCGCGTCGCCCTTCCGCGATGTATTTTCCCAAAAGTCTCGCTTGGGGTGGGTGGAGGAACGCCTCAGGCTCATCCAAAAACTGGATTGAATGGTTGTTGGCTGCAAGGATATGCAAAAGCACAGCGGCAAAACTCCGCATGCCATCGCCCTGACTATCCAGTTTGTCACTTGTGCGTTGTAGCTCCTCCACGAATTCGCGTGAAAGCTCGTCTTTGCCGGACGCGAGTGTCGGCTTCATGCCAACGTAAAGTGGAAAGCTGCCGCCACCCGCCCTGAATGGAATCAGGTCAACGCCGAAAGCGTGCCGAAATTTTCCGCTCATCTCGGCGGCTAGCTTTTCGTCCATCAAAAGCATGTGAATCGGATGCGTTGGCGGACTACTGTAGAGGTCAATTGCAGGTGCCGCCGTGGAATCCTGAATGCGAGTTTCAGTCGCGAGCCTTTTCGTAAAAAAGGAAGCTACAGGATGTCTTTCATTAGTACGATCGAAACACGATATATAGTCATTATGGATGTTGAAGCCGATACCTCCGAAATAAAGGTCAGCGCCGGAGCCAGATTTTTGGGAATGCAGTTCTAGATAAGCGCGTAGCGAGCCGGAATCACCAGTTTTCTTGATCTGGGCTGAGTGAACGATAACCCCGGTATGAGGCCTTGCGACCATTGCCTCCATCTCACGGAGTGTTGCACTCTTACCAGCGTTGTTTGGCCCGACGAAAACCACGATATCGTCATCTTCAAAGGTGAGGGTGGACCCGTCCGAAAAAGTGACGGACTCAAACACCAAGGTTGGTCGCTCAAGATTGGCCATCGGTTTGGTGATTTCGTTGTCGGTCATCTTTGATCCAAAGGTAAATCGATTAAGTTTCCGCGCAAACGGCATCTGTTAGCCGATGATGTGCATCATTGCCTCACGCTTTCCAAGGAGGGCAGGTCGCTACTATTGAGCTTAAATCGAATAACAGCTTTCGAGAAAATCTTGTTAAAGTGTTTTCATCCGAAATGAGGTCGCAACGCGAATTTTGGCTTTCGGCGGAATCCGCGCCGAAGCTGACTGGTATTGGCAAACCCAGTCGTTCAACATGTCGATTGGGAACGGCAGGAATGTCCCAGATCCTGCCGTGGGGCCGATTGGTGCCGGCGACAGTGGCCCCTGCCATGCCGAAACATTAGGAAAAGTAATCAGAAGAGCTTCGTGGAACGAGGTTAGCCCGGATAATTCACCGGCGGGGTGATTTCGGGTTGGCGAATGTAGCGTAAGCCTTTGCTTTGCAGTAGGAATATGGGTGTCTAAACCAGTCCTGCCACGAGGCAAAAAATGCCACAGCCCACATCTGCCGAAAGC
>JBBRUU010000075.1:0-12857 GCA_038247515.1 Sphingomonadales bacterium | reverse complement strand
GGGCTGATCAAGGACAATGGCGAAGTAATCTGCCTAGCCCATCCTTTTGTCGAGAACCGGCCCGGTTCAGCGCGAGGCGTACTGCTTGCCGATGGCAAGGATGCGGTAGCGGTGGACATTCTGCTAGTGCTGCGCGCCCTTCCAATCGCGTCGAGCGAGGCGCTCTCTGTTCCCAATGTCGATCCCAATGTCGGCCTCAAACCGGACCCCAATGGTATTCCCGAGTTAAGTGCGGACGCTGTCGCTGCGGGCGAACTCACATCTGCGGCAACGGCTCCACGCTTTGCCGTCAGCGGTGCCGAAGAAGACGACGTCCTATTCCGGCTTACAGCCAACGTGCTCAGCGGCAAGAAGGGTGATGGCAGTAGCCCCGTTCCCAAAGGGACGATGTGCCTATTCCGCCCGCACGACGGAGGTGCCAATCAGGCAACTGAGAAGACAGATGTATTTCTCCTTCGCCGGACAGACGGCAAGGTATTCGGTGCGACCGGAGAGGCTTGGACGGTGGGTCTCCTCCAGTCGGTAACGGGCGATGGCATCCGCGTTCGTTACCGACCCGCCTCACACTTCATGGAATGTGCGAGCGAATTGGTGCAGCCCGCGAAAGAGGTAGTTCCGATCGCGTTGTTCGTGAGGGCGGTATCCTGATGGCCCAATTCATCCCCAAGATTGATCCCGAGGCGATGGAGTTCGGCTCAGAGGCGGACGTCGCGCGCGCGATGCTAAGCCAACTCGGGCCGGGCTATCTTGTCATGCATTCGCTGCCTTGGGTGTTTCCGGCCCGCGACGATATCGACGCGCCGGCTCGCGAAGGCGAAGCCGATTTCCTTATTCTTCATCGCCAACATGGCTTGCTCATCCTTGAGGTTAAGGGCGGTGAGATCGCCTTGAAGGGTCGTACCTGGGTGCGGTGGGTCAAGTCTGAACCCAGGGAAATCAAGGACCCAGTCAAGCAGGCGCGCCGCAGCCTATGGGCGTTGAAGAAGCGCCTGACCTTGATCTGCGGCAAGCCGATCGCCGACCGCACCATCATTTCGGTCGGAGTCGCCTTTCCGCATTGCCTCTACAAGGATCATCCACCGAGCGACCTTCCCGCAGAAGCCATCATCACGATGGACGACCTTTCAGACATCGAGCCAGCTATCTTGCGCGCGTACAAAGCCGGTGGCGGCGGTAAAAACGAACTCTCGGTGCAGGACTTCGACGCAGTTCGCCGCGCGCTTGCGCCTGAATTCCGAGTCTATGAGCCCCTACGCGTCAGCGTCGATAACACTGCCGAGACACTCGCGCGGCTAACTCGCCAGCAGTTGCAGGTGTTGCGTGCGTTCGATGCGAATACCCATGCGATCGTGGAGGGCGTGGCTGGTTCAGGCAAGACCTTGCTGGCGATCCAGCGTGCACGATCTTTCGCCAAGACCCGCGATGCAGTCCTCTTCACCTGCTTCAACAGCGAACTCGCCAAGTGGATCCGTGAGGAAATGGGCGAGGATCTCACTGAGAATGGCGGCAAGATCACGGTTCAGAATTTCCATCGGCTAGCCTCCGATCTGTGCAAACAGGCCGGGGTCGAGTTCGTCGCCAACGCGGGCGATGCCCAGCGTTGGTGGGACGAAAGAGCGCCCGATCTCCTCGCCGAAGCGGCGATGGAACTATATCCCGGCGGCCCGCCGTTCGACGCCCTTGTGGTAGACGAAGCACAGGACTTCTCGCCGGGCTGGTGGGACGCGCTCGATTATCTGTCCGATCGCGCCAATCCGGTCTGGGCGTTTCTCGACAAGGCGCAGAGTCTACGCCGCGATCCAATCGCGCCGCCCCTAAAAGGGGCATTCCACGTCGCGCTCGACGTCAATTGCCGCAATACGCGCCGGATCGTTGCGTGTGCGAACAGCGCGACCAGTATCGAGAGCGAGCCTTTCGAGTTGGCACCTCTCGGCCGACCACCCAAGCTAATCGTGCCCCAATCGCCTGCGGCGATCAATGGCCTCGTCCAGCAAGAATTGCGATCTCTGCTCGCCGATCACCGGCTCGAACCACGCCAGATCGCGATCCTGGGTCCCGCGAGCAAGGCCAAGGGACCATTGGCGAACGTCACTGCCGTTGACGGTGTCCCGTTGATCGATGAAGCCAGCGCTTGGCGTGACGGCAAGGGCGTGCTCGTCACCACCGCGCGCAGTTTCAAAGGGCTTGAGGCCGATGTCGTTATCTTGTGCGATTTTTCCGGTCTCGGCACATTGTTCACCGTCAGTGACCTCTATGTCGCGCTGACGCGAGCACGGTCTCATCTCATCATCGTCGCCCATGACCGCGCTGCCAAGGAGAGTCTCGACGCAGCGCTGGCGGTCGCCGTCGCGACCGGTTCCGACGAGTGAACGCTTGGGGCCAGGCGATCGGCTTCGTCGCAGACGCCGAAGGTGCGCCCTCGCTCGAAACGGTGATTGGCCATATTCGTGGTGCTGTTGTCGAGGGCGGCTACATCAGCAGGGGCCGGATCACCTCGGGCTTGAAGGAAGCCTATCGGCCGCTCGCGCTTGATGAATCGTATTTCGCCAATCGGATTGAGGAAGCGCTGCGTATTCTCGAACTCAGCGGCGACCTCGACGAATATGCAACTGCGGCAGGTCGCGGCTACGCGCCGACGCCACCGCGTCAGATCGACTGGGGCGGGGCCGAGGTAACAATGCTTGGCGCCGCAACTGACGCCGGCGCTAGCGTCGCCGTCCGCCAGTCCGCACGCGATGTGGATCGGGGCGCGGCGGTCGCCAAATTTAGCCTCCGCGCTGAATTGGGCCGACCGGAATGGCGCAATGCGCTTGTCGAGTTGCTCGGGACCGATGCCGTGAATGAGGGGCCGACCGCGCTTTTTCATTTGGCCCAAGCCCTTGCTACCAGCGGAGACCGCTACGCGCTCGATGAGTCCAACTCGGTTGCAGTTCTGAGCGGACTGGGACCATTTTTCGGAAGGGCCGACCCGACGCCGTCGGGCCGATGGCAGCGGGTTGAGGAATCCGGCTGCTTTCCGGCCATTGTAAATAGCGGCCATAGCAGCCGGGTCGCCATCCTGAATGTCGATGGCGCTGCCGCCACGATCTGGTTCCCTCCCAGCCGGGACATATGGCGTTGGATCGTCGTCGGACAGACATTAGAAGCGGGCCACCCCGCAACCCGATATGATCCTGCGACGGGTCAATTCGATTTTCTGACCGAGCCGCCACGGCAGGCGGAACGGGCAGCACTGCTTACCGGAATCCAGACCAATGCCTGGTCCTGGCGCTTGGATCCTTTCGCCAACGGTGTAATCGAAAGCCTCATGGGTTTGCCGCGTTAGCGGACCTGGGAATGACCCAGAAAAGCTTCGGCTGCTTCAGCGAGGCCACATCACCCAGCGCCGCTTCGATACCTTCAAGCCTTGCGACCCGAGCGTCCCATGCGGCTTGTGTCAGTTCGAGCACGAGTTCCGCGCCGCGTTTACCCGCCCGCTTGATCTCTGCAGGCACCTCGGCAAGGTCCGCCGCCTTGATCTCGGCACGCGCGGCGTCGATCAGGTTGTCGGCGTCAGCTTGACTTGCGAACAGCCGTGCACCGGCCCGCTGCCGGACCGCCGTGAGCGTACGGACAAAATACCCGCCCCCGATCCGGTTGAGTTCGCGTGTGGCGGCATTACGCGCCGCTTTGAGCTTCGGTTCGGACAGCATCGATCGTCGACGTGACAATTGGCGAACACCAACCCCGCCATGGAACGGCACGAGGAGAGCCGCTGCCGCGTCTGCGACCACAATCTCATCGCCATCTTCAACCAATGTCGCAAATACCATTTCGGGTGGAGCTAGATCGATCAGCCAGCGACGATCCGCCTGAAATTGAGCCAGTGCGGTGCGAATTACGCTGGCTCGCGCGTCCCGCTCAGGCTTTGAGGTTGTGTCGTCGCTGGCACCCAACATCGCCTCGGCGTCGAAAGCCAGCGCGCCACGCAAATCGACCTCACTCGTCGCGAACAGCACTTTGCGATTTTCCCAGCGCAGTGCTGGGTGACCGTCGGGATATTCGATCGTAAATTCGGACGTGATGTCGGTTGCCGGTGCCTTGGCCTCGAAGACGGCGACCGCACCATCGTGAATGCCGCAGCCATGGTCGAAGAAGCGCAGTGATCGCTTGCCCTGTTTTACCACATAGGGCCGTGGCGGGCATTCGATCTCGGAGCGGCGGGTAATATAGGTTTGAAGGTGCCAACTGCCCTGCGGATCGAGGTCAGGGATGATCAGGTCGCCAGCCTCAGGCTTAGTCTTGTACCACATGGTCTTGAACCGCTGATCGCCACAGTGTCCGCTGCGAACGTCCAAGACGTCCTCGCGTGCGAGTTTGATCATTACTTCGGCGGCACGCTCGCGCGCCTGAAACCAATTCCACCGATCATCACCAAAATCCAACGTCGGTGCAGCATAGGCTCGGCTGCGAAACGCGGTTTCACATTTAAGCGCGAGAGCAGTCCGCGGCGAGGGCGGGAGGGTGGTCGCCTCCAGCCATTCGTCATAGGCGGCACCGAGGGTCTTGGCTTGGCGTTCGGCATCGCCCCAACTGGCACCCGTCACGCCATTAGCAGCCGCACCGATTGCGTCGCTAATCTCCTCCCATTCGGATTCGTCGAACACTTCGCTGCGCAAGAAAACACCGGTGCCTTCGAGCACTCCAAGGATATTATGCTCAATCGAACCCTCGACCACGATCGGCGTGATCGCAATCCGACGGTTAGCGGGTAGCCCCTTTGTGCCAAGCCGGTCGATACGACCGATCCATTGTTGGATGTCTGGAGGAGACCAGGGCAGCGCGAAAAAGATGATCTCATCTGCAAATTGCAGATTATGCCCTTCGCGTGCTGCTTCGGCCGCCACCAGCACCTTGGCTTGGCCACTAATGAAATCGTCAAGGGCATCCTTGAGGAGGGTGATTTGGACCTCCAGTTCTTCTGCCGCCGTGCTGGTCCGCCGCTTTCTGGCGACTTCCATGTCGGTCAGTTTCTCGATCGCTTCGCTCAGATAATCGGTGGTAGGATCATCTTCGGCGACGATAACCACACGCCGCTCTGGGTGTTTGATATGCACGTCACGCAGATGATCGATCAACGCATCGAGCTTCGCGTCGCCGGGTTCATCACGCAAGCATGTGGTGATTAGCTGCCATGCCTCCTGCAGTTCAGGTGTTGTCCGCCGCAGGGTGCTTAAACGGCGGCGCAAGGAATGCGGACTGCGGCCCGAAACCTGAAGAAGCGCTTTGCGGTCGATGTTGAGGTTGCTGGTTCGGGCTGCCTCAAGATAACCTCTCGTCGATCGCGCGCGCTCGGCATCGCCATCGGTCGGCGACAATTTGATAGGCTGATATACCCGCTTGGGAAGTGCGTTGGGGTAGTCAGCGCGCGCCGTGCGGATCAACCGACGGTAGAGACCATGGCTTTCCTCGATCGCACGCCGCTTGCCCGCGTCCTGCAGGTCTAGCGCATGAGCCACCCGAGCCGCAGCCTCGCGTTCCGCCAGCACCTCAAGAACGTCGCGGCTCTCGGCACGCGCAATTCGGTCCGCTTCGGGTTCAAGCAACCGCATGAGTTCCCGACGTTGCCGCTTGTCATGGAGTGCAGGCGTCGCGGTCATTGCGATCACGTTGGGAATAGTTCGTGCTGCCGTGATCAAATCCTCGCGTATCTGCACCTGGAGCTTTGTGAACTCATCGACCAGCAGCAAATCGATCCTGTCGGCGACAATCTTGCCACCGGCGAGCAGGCGACTGGGGCGGCACAGCCGCAGCACGAGATTTCCAGCGACAGCACCTTGCTCACCGCTTTCGAGCGCCAGCGCATGCCCCCGACACAGCAGTTCTTCCTCCCACTGGCCGACCAGATCGTCCGGTACCACCAGTGCAGCAGTCAGGGGTCGCGGACTCTGCGCCGCAAGCGCGCGCATGACCATGATCGCCTGCACTGTCTTACCGAGACCGACTTCATCGGCAAGCAGCCAGCGACACGCAGTTCCTGTAAGCATGCGGTGGACGCTGTCGATCTGATGGACATAGGCAAAGGCTCCGACGCCCAGCGCGCCGAGCAACGCCTGGTCCCGGTCAACCCGCCGCGCGGCGGCGTGAAGCCCGAGCAGGATGCGATGGAAATCGCTCATTGGGCAACCTCGCCGTAGCTCGGATTGAGGCGAATCGCTGCATAACGGGTTGCGCGGGCGACAAATGGGTCGCTGGCCAGAATATGGATTGCGGCATCAACACCATCGCAGGTGGCAGGAGATAGCCAGAGTTGCAGTGCACTAGCCGCGACTTCAGGTGATAGTTGCCCACGGGGCAACGCCCAGGCTTTGGTCCAGGCGGCGAGGTCTTCCGCCAGTTCGGCGATGCCGACATCAGCGTAAGAACGCTCGGCAAGTTGACGTGCGCCCTCGCTTGGCGCCAGCAGTTTGGTGAGCGGTGGCAGTTCGATGGTCTTCAGCGCGCGCGCAGTTGCTGCGTCCCAGTCCTCCGCTGGCGAGCCAAAATCAAAATCATCCTCGACATCTAGCAGGAGCTTCCGTTCGTGAAGCGCCGATAGTGCCTGAGAAAATCCAGCGTTGAGGGCGTCATCCATCGCCCCATCGACGGGAATGGCATTCGCGGTTGGCCACTCCGGATCCAGGACACGCGCTTGGATTGTAAAGGCACGACCGAAATCGTCGCTGTAGTTGTTGATCGCCTGATCAGGAAGAACGGCCAGGCCGTGATCGAGTGCAGCCAGCCAGAGTGCTGCGTGGGGGTCCGTCGGCCGATCTTTAATTCGCGCCTCGGACAATGACCATGGCCGTCCGCAGAGGTCGATGACCAACGGCTCCTCAAACTGACGCACTACCCTGGTCTTTGCAGCTATTGCCGACAATGAGGTGCAAAGTGCGCGGGCCCACGCAACGCGCGCCCGCGCTATTTCCCCAACGCCCTTGCCGTGATCGAACATCCGCCGCGATCCGAGATCGTCGCCAAAATGGGCAGCGAAATCGCCATAGTCGAAGGCATCCGAAGTCAGCAGCCTGACCGGATCGGCAATTCGACCGTCTGACAACTTAAGACCGAAGGCCGCAGCCCCGCGCATCGGCGTCGAAATTGCCGTCTCTGGCAAGAAGCGATGCGGTGTGCGGGCGGTCGCACCAACCAAAACCGTCGACATCTCGGCACCAATCAATTCTGGCACCGAACCGCTCCAGTCAACCGAGGCGGGAGCCCGCTCGAGAGCAATTTCAATTTCAGCAGACCGTGCGACGACAATACGCAATCGTCCCCTGCCCGTCTCGAGTAGCTTTGCCCGAATAGAATCTGCATAGAGCGGAGCGAGCAGCATCGATTCGGCACTCACCGTGGTTGGCAGAGATACCAACCGGTCACGGCCCCGCGCGACCAACACCCCATCGATTTCGAGATCGGCGGTAATCTCGACGTTCACGAGCGGAAGCGGGCTTTCGACGCGAAGTTGCAACCGGTGTTCGACAAGGGCCTCGAACGTGCTGTCGCGCTCGAAAAGAACGAGATTGGCTATGCTATCATCTGCTGGCATCACTGGCTCGGCCCGAACGCCCGGGGAGCCAGCCGCGCCCGATACCGCGCTGATACGGCCGCCGGTTGCAAGTTTCTGAGGCGCTCCGGCAGCCTCGGCGCCCTCTCTGTAAAACAGAAAAGGGCGATCAGGCCGCACCACACCGGGTCCTGCGCTGATGGCATCAATCGGATGCCGCGCGAGCGCCAAGCGAGCTTCGCTGGTCAACAGCCCCTCGCGAACAAGTATCTGGCGGTCGCCTTCCATCGCGAGGTCAGCCTCGTAGATGCTGTACCCGCAGGCTTCGCCAAGCTTCCGCAACGTTGAGAGCGCCGACATCACGCCCCGCGTAGCTAGCCAGACGGTCCCCCTCAGTCCGCTGAGCGGCGTGAAACGCTGCTCGGCGCGGCTTCGCTCTTCGTTCGGCTCGAATAGCAATATCGCGACCCAATCGATAGATCGCGCCGCCAGAGCCGCAGCGATTTCTCCTCCGGCACCGAACACGTCCGCAACCCCTGGATAGGCTGGGTCGTCTTCATTGGGTACCGCGCTTAGTGTCAGGGCAAATGGGCCCGGACCTAAGGCATTGTCGGGATGAAGGAGGGCGCCCGCTCCCCATAGCCGCGGGCGCCAGCCCGCAGATCGTGCAAAACCCCGCGCTTCGTCGAGAAGGGCGGGCGGTAGAGTCGGCCAACTCGCAAAGACATGAATGCCATGCGTGTCGCGCATCAGCGAAAGTCTACCGAAACTCTGCTCTGCTTTAGCGACAACTTTGGTGGTACGGGTCCGGAGGCGGGCTGCACGCGCGGCAAAGAACGCCTCAGAATTGACCGCAATAGCATCGCACAGCCTAGCGTAGCTGGTTTGCGAAAGCACAGACGCACGATTTTCGGTCAAGAGCGCGGTAAGAACACGTGTTGTCGGACCTTCAAAACGCAGCCAGTCCGCCAAGCGCGCGCCTTCAGCAGCGCTGGCCCACGCACGTAAACTCGCAAAATTCACAGTGCGGCCAAGACCAGGGAGTGCTGCCACCGGTGCCCTTGCCATCAATCGACTGACCGGACCGACCAGATCGATAGGCAATAGCGCGTTCGCGATCGGCCATGCGATGATCGAGAAATGACTGCTGAAAGTGCTCACGCTTGGACGCGACAGCGAATAGCGCTCTGCTTGGGCTTCGAACGCCTCAGCAATCCGTTGTCTCTGCTCCATCGTGATCGGCAGGCCGAGCGCATTTGCAAGCTTAGCCCAAAAGACGGTCCCGACACCTTCGAACCGGAACCCGATTTCGGAGGCAATGGCGCAGATCACAAGTGGCGCCCGGCTTAGGAGATTGTCGAGGTTATGAGCGGGCGCGATCGGCGCGAGGTCATCGAACGGTTTAGGCCAGATCATCCCCTCATCAAGGGCTTCAATGAGTGTGACGTCGACGACCTTCTTCTTATTGGCCGCAACCAGTGCCGCCTTGAGCTGGCGCTCAAGACCGTCGATCTCACCCAAAGTTAGCATGTCCGCGATACTTCCTTGCCCCCCAAAGTGATCGTCTTCCGCGCTCGATACCCGTATCTGCTCAACCCGGTGCGAGGATGGCCTGCCCGCGTAGGGTATTGAGGATGGCGGCGTAGGCGTCAACGCCTATTCGCCCGGCGGTTCCGACGACGGAGCAGACCGCGGCGAAGAGATCGGTGCCCCAATCGGAGCGGAAGCCGCCTGTGACTTTGCGATGGGTGGCAGTGGGACGCAGTTCACGCTCGGAGCTGTTATTGTCGGGCGGGACTTCGGGGTGGATGAGGAAGGTGAAGAGGTCGCCGCGGACTTTGCCATAGCGTTTTCGCAGACGCTGGCCGTGGGGATTTCCGGGGGCGAGGACCATGATGGCGTTGAGGTCGTGATCAAGGCGACGGCGATATTCGCGTCGGGTGGTTTGGGCCAGGTCGTGGCGGCGGCGAGCGATCACCACGGCTCGCAGCAGCAGCGCCTTCATGCGTGGGGCGAAGACGCTGTCGCCGGCGTCGATCGCCAACCGACAGTTGCGCAGCTGGTGGGCGAGACAGACCTGCCAGGCCTCGGCATGACCCTGCTGGGCGCCGTATAGGTCCGAGACCCAGATCGCGGGGCGATGGCCGCCCATCGCCTCGGTGACGACCGCGCCGCCGCAGCTTTTGCGGATGACGTGCCCGGCGCGGTGATGACCACGGCGTCGTTCTGGAACACCCGGTTCCGGCAGGTCTTGCCGTCGATCCGCACGCTGGTTTCGTCCGAACACACCACGCGCGAGCGGCGAAGGCGGGCAAGAATGGCCGCAGTCTCGCTGTCGAAGCAGGGCTTGGCCCGCCGGAACATGGCATCCAGCGCGCCCTCGCTGATGGTCAGGGCGAACAGATGTGCAAACAGGCGGCACAGCCGCTGATAGCTGATCGCGTGGGTGAAACGCAGATAGAGCGCCACAGCGACGATACCGGGGCTGAAGGGCGAACCTTCCTCCATGCCTTCGGGCACCGCCGCCAGCGTCGTCTTGCCGCAACAGCGGCAGTGACCGGCATAACGCTCGACCTGCGTCACCACCGGGCGAACCGGCGGCAGGTCGATCTTGTCGTAGCGCCCGTGCAGAACATGGTCGCCGTCACCCAGCGCGGCACCGCAGTGGCCACAGGCGGCCGCCTTGGCCGTCACCAACTGGTCGGGATCGGACGCCAGTGGACGGCCACCGCCGATGCGCCCCAGGCTGCCCTGGCGCGGGCCGTCCCGCTTGACCTTGGCAGGACAATTCGCCTTGTGTCCCTGCGATAGCGGCACGCTCGAATTGCCCCGCGTCTTCGGCGGCTCGTTCAGCTTCGCTTCCAACTCCGCCACCCGCGCGCTGAGCGGACCCACCTGGACGGTCAGCGTTTGCACTTGCTCCCACAACGCCCGGATCAACGCATCCTTCTGCTCGTGCGAATACAGAGAAAGGTCCGGCAGCGGTTGCATCCGCAGGTTGAATCGACCCCGCGCCGCCTTGTCAACACCCTGGCCGCAGCGCCGACCCCGCGAGCAGCCTCGCTCCGCGCCGATCAGGATGCGCGATCAGGCATTGCCAGGCCCGAAAGCCACGCACGTCGCGCAGACCCGGGTTGAGCAGATACCGATACCCTATTCAGTCATTTATCGCATCAGGTCGTGAATAAAGTTTTACGTCGTCAGAGAATTTCGGGATGGCGAATTGACAAGGATTTTACTGAGCGTGGCCGTGTCAGGGCAGTGTCAGATTCAGTGTTGGGTCAGATTGAAATCTGATTGAGTAGGTGACGCGTGAAGGTCGATCTTTCCCACATCATCTTCTTCATCATGGATATTGGCAATCTCCAAGTCTTTCGAGAAGCAGAAGAGGGTTTTCGTATTGAAGCACTTCAACTGACTACTGCCATCGCTCTCTGAGGTGGATTGAATAATAGCGCCAAGAACAGCTTCCGTGCCCATAGCCATTCGAAATCACTCCTTCTGTTAGGTTGTTATCGATCGGCTTTTATATGTCCCAGCGCTTCGCTGACTCGGCTTCGGCCTCTTCGACCAGCTTGGCAATCTCGTTAATTCCCCATAGCCGATCCGTCACACCTGCGGCCATTGCGGGTGATCTGCGCAGCGACTTATGGATGCAAACAAAGTTGTAATACATCATGTACATTCCGACTGCGTGCGCACAGGTTCTTGACCTTCCTCATGTCCGAACGACTGATAACAGACGGCAGTAAAGTCGCGCGGAGCAGCAGAAATCAAGGCGGAAATTTCCATTCCGCCAATTGAGCTTGCCGCCGTTCCTATCTCCCTCTTCGCCACCCTACGCTGACCGCAACAACCTGTTGCCATCACCTATTCTGATGCCCTTTTGATCTGCCTCGAAGCGCAGCCGGTGGTCGGTCGCGCTCACCGCGAGGCAACACATGAGCGTCATCCCGATCCGGTCCGAAGCATCATCGCGCGGGGCACGCATGCTGCGCACGGCGCTTGGGCCAGAGATCGCGGCCTGGCTCGAAGACGCTGCCGTCATCGAGGTGATGCTCAATCCCGACGGTCGCCTCTGGGTTGACCGGCTCGGTGCAGGCATTGCCGATACGGGATGCGCGATGTCCGCCGCCGATGGCGAGCGGATCATAAGGTTGGTAGCGCACCACGTCGGGGCCGAAGTCCATGCCGGCTCCCCTCGCGTTTCGGCAGAGCTTCCCGATACAGGGGAGCGGTTCGAAGGGCTTCTGCCGCCGGTCGTGGCCGCCCCGAGCTTTGCGATCCGCAAGCCCGCCGTCGCGGTGTTCACTCTGGCCGATTATGTCGCGTCCGGGATCATGACCGCCTGGCAGGCCGATGCGCTGGTCGCCGCCGTAACGTCCCGCCAGAATATCCTGGTCGCGGGCGGCACTTCGACCGGCAAGACCACGCTCACCAACGCATTGCTGGCCGAAGTGGCAAAGTCCGACGACCGCGTCGTCCTGATTGAAGACACCCGCGAGTTGCAATGCGCCGCACGCAACCTGGTATCGCTGCGCACCAAGGATGGGGTTGCGACGCTCTCCGACCTTGTCCGTTCCGCGCTGCGCTTGCGGCCCGACCGCATCCCGATCGGCGAGGTGCGTGGTGCTGAAGCTCTCGACCTGCTCAAAGCCTGGGGCACCGGCCATCCGGGCGGGGTCGGCACGATCCATGCTGGATCGGCGCTCGGCACACTGCGGCGGCTCGAACAGCTAATCCAGGAAAGCGTGGTCACTGTCCCGCGCGCGCTCATTGCCGAGACCATCGACGTCATCGCCGTGCTGGTCCGCGACGGCACCGGACGGCGGCTGTCCGAACTCGCCGAGGTGCGCGGGCTCGGTGCGACCGGCGACTACCACATCCTACCCATCACCCCTCAAACCCAAGGATATTTCTCGTGACCAATACACTCGTTCGGGCGCGTGCCTGCCTGTCCGGGGCCCTGCTCGGCGGCGTCATCGCGCTTGCTGTTGCCAGCCCCGCCCAAGCGGCAGGATCCTCGATGCCGTGGGAAGCGCCGCTTCAATCGATCCTCGAATCCATTCAAGGCCCGGTCGCCAAGATCATGGCTGTGATCATCATCATAGCGACCGGCCTCACGCTGGCGTTCGGCGACACATCGGGGGGCTTTCGCCGCCTGATCCAGATCGTCTTCGGCCTCTCGATCGCCTTTGCCGCCTCCTCGTTCTTCCTGTCGTTCTTCTCGTTCGGCGGCGGGGCGCTGGTCTGATGGTGGGTCCGATGGAGTCCTTGTCGGCCGAAGCCACACCGGGATTTGTGGTCCCGGTCCACCGCGCGCTGACCGAGC
>JBBRUU010000074.1:0-12952 GCA_038247515.1 Sphingomonadales bacterium | reverse complement strand
GGCGCGCTGCCCGACGAACCGCTGACCGCGAAGGTGCGCAGCCTCGCCAAGCCCGTGCCGGTGACGCTTGAAGGCGCAATCGGCGAAGGCACACTTGGCGCCAAGAGGTTCGGAGGGGGCGTGGCAGTCACGATCCGCTTCGATGCGCCCGAATACGGCGTGGCGCCGGGTCAGGCGGCGGTGATCTATGCAGGCGAGCGGGTGGTCGGCGGCGGCTGGATCGATTCGACCGAAAAGGTTGCGGTTTAGCTCTCTTGTCGACCTAGCGCAGACCCCTGCCAGACGGGTGTTAGCCGGGTTTAGACCCCGCCCAGACCCCCTTTAGACTCGCTTTCCGGCCAATGTTTCACGTGAAACATTCAAAAACGGGGTGGGTATCAACCCTCCCAAGGCTCCAGCACGCAGCCATAGCCCTTGCGGTAAGTGGCGGTCGCGCTGGCGACCAGCGGGAAGCGCGCGGTGACGCTCTTGGCCTCGTCGTCCTCGACCAGCGTCACCGCCTCCATGCCAGCCAGCTTGTCCTTGGCGCAGTCCTTGATACTGCGGCCCGCGACATAGCGGCACGAACAGGCAACCCGCGCCGAATAGGCCGACGCGATGCTGCCGTATCCGTGGATCGGCTCGCGGAAGGCCCAGGCTGCGCCACCAACCCCGAGCGCGATGATGGCGAGCACCCACAGCCCCCAGCGCCTGCGCTGCCGCGCTTGGGGTGGCCTGCCCGCCGAGGTAGGTGATTTCGCCATTGCCAAGCCCCATTGCCAAACCCGAGCGCTTCGGGAAATGAGGGCGCGATGACCCTGCCAGCTGCCGTCCATAATCGCGCGATCGCGCTCGCACCAGCCCTGCTGATGCCCGCTTTTCTAGTGGTGGCCGCCTGCGGGTCTTCGCCGCCTCCCGAGAAACCGCTTTCGCCCGAGGCGCTGGCCGCTGTGACCAAGGACGCGGGCGCGCCGGGGGACCAGCTCGCACGCCAGATCGACGACCTCTTCACCAAGCCCGGCCTCGGCGAGAGCCGCGCAGTGGTGGTGATCGCCGACGGCAAGCTGGCCGCCGAACGCTACGGACCGGGCTACGACAAAAACACGAGGTTTATCAGTTGGTCGATGGCCAAAAGCGTCACCGGCGTGCTGATCGGGATGCTGGTGTCGGACGGCCTGCTGGCGCTCGACGGGCCTGCCCCCGTGCCCCTGTGGCAGCGCCCCGGCGATCCGCGCGCCGAGATCACCTTGCGCCACCTCCTCCAGATGCGCAGCGGGCTGCGCCATACCGAGGCCGGCAATCCGCCCTACGAATCGAGCGAGGTCCGGATGCTGTTCCTCGACGGGCGCGGCAACATGGCCAAGTGGGCACAGGAGCAGCCGCTCGAGGCCGAGCCGGGCAAAAAGTTCGAGTATTCCTCGAACACCAGCGTGATCCTCGCCGACATCGCCGCGCGGGCGCTGACTACCAGCGACAAGCCCGACGCGCGGCGCAAGGCGGTGGCGGATTACCTCCAGCAGCGGTTGTTCGGTCCGCTCGGCATGACCAGCATGGTGCCCGAATTCGACGCTTCGGGCACGCTGATCGGCGGCAGCCTGATGCACGCCACCGCGCGCGACTGGGCGAAGCTCGGCGAATTCCTGCGGCTCAAGGGCCGCGCCCCAGCCGGCGAACAGCTCGTCCCGAGCCGCTGGGTCGAGGCGATGGTGACGCCCAGCCCCCGAGCGGCGCAATACGGCTTCCAGATCTGGCTGAACCGCCCCGTGCCCAAGGGTGAGGAGTCCCCGCTCTTCCCCGACCGCGCGCCCAAAAGCCTGTTCAGCCTGATCGGCCACATGGGGCAATATGTGCTGGTCTCACCCAGCCAGCGCGTGACGATGGTGCGGCTCGGTCACTCGGATGCCGCCGAGCGCCCACCGATGTTGCAGCAGGCGGCCGATGTCATTGAGCTCTACCCTCAAAGGTAGAAGCTGCCCTCGACCACAGTAACGCAGGGCCCGCCGAGCCAGACCCTGTCGCCATAAAGCCGCAACGTCAGATCCCCGCCTCGCTCGCTCGCCTGATGCGCGGTGAAGCTGTCGCGGCCGAGGCGCGCTGCCCAATAGGGCGTCAGCACCGCATGGGCCGAGCCGGTAACGCTGTCCTCGTCCACCCCGCCGCCGGGCACGAAGACGCGGCTCACGATGTCGGTTTTCTCGCCGGGGGCGGTGACAATGAACTGGTCACTCCCCAGCTTCTCGAGCCCGCGAATGTCGGGCGCAAGGCCGCGCACCGCCGCTTCGTTCGCATAGAGATAGATGTTGTAGCCGAGCGCCGAGCAAGCAACTTCCAACGGCGCAGCCCCGAGCAGGCGGATCGCCTCGGCCTGATTGGCGGCGGTGTCAGGCTGTGTGGCAATCGCCGGAAGCGCAAGTTCATAGCCCTCACCCACCTTCACGACTTCGAGCACGCCCGACTTGCGGGTGCGGAACGTGACACGGTCCCCATTGTCGCGGTTGAGAAGCACATGCCCACTGGCCAGCGTCGCATGGCCGCACAGCGCGATCTCGTAGGTCGGCGTGCACCAGCGGAGCTCCCAGTCAGCCTCTCCGGTCGAGTCGCGCACCACGAAGGCGGTTTCGGCGAAGAGGTTTTCAGCCCCGATCGCCACCAGCACATCATCGGGCAGCCATTCCTCGAGCACCATCACTGCCGCCTGATTTCCGCCGAAGGGCGAGGCGGCAAAGGCATCGACGTGCCAGTAAGGGATTTTCTGCGTCATGGCGGGCCTCAAGGGTAAAGCAGCGTGTCGGACCAAGGGGCGTCGGGCGCTTCCCGTGTGAATTCGCGCCGGTCGTGGAGCCGGTTGTCACGGTCGATCCAGAACTCGATGCGGCGCGGGCTCAGGGTGAAACCGGTCCAATGCGGCGGGCGGGGCACTTGGCCCTCGGCCTCATGCGCCGCCCACGTTTCCTGCACCCGGGTCAGGTATTCCTGCCGCTCAGGCAAGGGACGCGACTGGTCACTGGCGGCGCTGCCGACCTGGCTGGTGTAGGGGCGCGAGTGGAAATAGTCGTCCGCGCGCTCCGGCGAGACCTCGATCAGCGGGCCCTCGATGCGGATCTGGCGGCGCAGGCTCTTCCAGTGGAACAACAGCGCGGCCTGCATGTTGGCACGGATTTGCTGCCCCTTGCGGCTGTCAGCATTGGTGAAGAAGGTGAAGCCGCCGCCCCCCGAACCTTCGGGCATCTCGCCCTTGCCATGCCCCTTCAGCAGAACCATCCGCACCGACGGCGCGCTGTCGGCTGTCGCAGTGGCGAGCGCCATCGCGTTCGGATCGTTAAGCTCGCCCACCTGCGCGGCGGCGAACCACTCCTCGAACAGCTCGAAGGGGTCCACACCTACGGGCAGTATGGAATCCGCAAGCTGGGCGTCGTCGAGGGGGCGGGTATCGCTCATCAGGTGTGTCCTTGCAGGCCGGGAGCGGGACATAGGGCGGCGGTAGTGCCGTTGAAAGTGCATCTTGTGCAATTTCAGGCCCCCTTGACCCTGCCCTGCTTGCGTATGCCGACTGTCTCACCTAGCTAATACGCCATGCGCGATCCCTACGGCACTCTCGGCATACCTCGCACCGCCTCCGAGGCGGACATCAAGAGCGCCTATCGCAAGCTCGCTAAGGAGCTGCACCCCGATCGCAACAAGGACCAGCCGAACGCGGCGGAGAAGTTCTCCGACATCACCCGCGCTTACGATCTGCTCTCCGACAAGAACAAGCGCGCGCAATTCGACCGCGGCGAGATCGACGGGGAAGGCAACCCGGCCAATCCCTTTGGCGGGATGGGCGCGCGCGGCGGCTATCGCCCAGGGAGTGCCTACGGCGCCGGACCGGGCCAGGGCGGGTTCCGCGAAAGCGAGTTAGGCGGCGGTGACGATGTCGACCTCAGCGACCTGTTCGAGGGACTGTTCGGCGGCCGCAAGAGCCAGCAGCAGCAGGCCGGCGCGCGGCGCGGATTCGGCCGCCAGCCCCCTCCGCCTCCCCCGCGGCGCGGCGCCGATATCCAATACCGCCTCGCGGTGCCTTTCGTCGACGCAGCGGCAGGCCGCGACCAGCGCATCACGCTGGCAGACGGCAAGGCGATCAACCTCAAGCTGCCCTCAGGCGTCGAGGACGGCACGATGATGCGCCTTAAGGAAAAGGGCCACCCCGGCGCAGGCGGCAATGGCGACGGGATCGTGATGGTCGAGGTCGGCACCCACCCCTTTTTCAGGCGCGAGGGCGACAATATCCGCATGGACCTGCCGATCACCCTCGACGAGGCGGTGCGCGGGGCCAAGGTCAAATGCCCGACGGTCGACGGCGCGGTGATGCTGACCATCAAGCCCGGCAGTTCGGGCGGAACAGTTCTGCGGCTGGGCGGTAAGGGCTGGACGCGCAAGAACGCCAACCTGGCCGAGAGCAAGCACGAGCGCGGCGACCAGCTGGTCACGCTCGAAATTCAGCTTCCCGTCGATCTCGCCCCTCTCGAAGAGCGCCTCGAAGGGTGGATTGACCCCGCCCGGCCGCGCGAGAAGTTCGGCCTTTAGGCCCGAACTCCAGCCGGAGGGCTGACCCTATGAACACGACCGAACCTTCCATCCCGGCCGAACAGTCCGGCACAAAGGCGCATATCTGGAAGGTAATCCGCCGCGTGGCGGTTCACACCTTCACCGACGGGTTCATCCACGCCGGTAACCTTGCCTACCTGTCGATGCTGGCAATCTTCCCGTTCTTCATCCTCGGCGCGGCGCTGTTCGACATCATCGGCGGACGCGAGAACGCGCAGACGATCGTGCTGTCGGTCGCGCGCGCCATGCCGAGTTCGGTCGCCACAGTAATCGTTCCGGTCGCCGAGAAGGTGATCTACGCGCGCTCGGGCTGGCTTTTGTGGGTGGGCGGCGCGGTCGCCCTGTGGACCGTATCGAGCCTAATCGAGACGATCCGCGACATCCTGCGCCGCGCCTATGGCACCAAGAGCACGACCTCGTTCTGGTGGACCCGGCTGCTTTCGGCCGGGCTGATCCTTGCCGCAGTAGTCACGCTGATGCTCTCGCTGTTCGCGCAGGTGCTGATCGGCGGGGCGCAGGAGGTAATCCTCGCTATCGTGCCGCAGCTCGGCGAATGGATCGGCTTGCTCAGCCTGTCGCGGATCGTGCCGGGGCTGGGCCTTGCGCTGTCGCTGTGGGTGCTGTTCATCTCGCTCACACCTTCGCGCTACCGCGGCAAGCAGTGGCCGAAATGGCCGGGCGCAGTGTTCACCGCCGCATGGTGGCTGGCGGTCGCCGCGGCGCTGCCGGTGGTGCTGCGAGGCGCTTTTTCCTACGACGTCACTTACGGCAGCTTGGCGGGAAGCATCGTCACATTGCTGTTTTTCTGGCTCGTTGGCCTCGGGCTCGTTATTGGCGCCCAGCTGAATGCGGCGCTGGCGCTGGAATCGATACCGACTGCCGGGCAACCCAAGGAGTAAGGCGACGATGAATGGTTTGATGGCAGGAAAGCGTGGCCTGATCATGGGCCTCGCCAATGACAAGTCGCTGGCATGGGGCATTGCGAAGAAGCTGGCCGAGCACGGGGCACAGCTCGCCTTCTCCTATCAGGGCGAGGCGCTGGCCAAGCGGGTAATCCCGCTCGCCGCGGAACTGGGCAGCGATTTCACCTTCGAATGCGACGTGTCGCGCATGGAATCGCTCGACGCCGCCTTCGCCGCTCTGAAGGAACGCTGGGACACGCTCGATTTTTTGGTCCATGCGATCGGCTATTCCGACAAGAACGAGCTGCGCGGGAAGTATATCGACACCAGTCTCGAGAATTTCCTGAACACCATGAACATCTCGGCCTATTCGCTGGTCGCAATCACCCAGCGCGCCGCGGCAATGATGCCGGAAACTGGCGGGGCGATCCTGACGCTGAGCTACTACGGCGCCGAGAAGGTCATACCGCACTACAACGTGATGGGCATCGCCAAGGCCGCGCTAGAAGCCAGCGTGAAATATCTCGCCAACGATCTTGGCCCGCGCAATATCCGCGTCAACGCAATCAGCGCCGGACCGATCAAGACGCTGGCGGCAAGCGGAATCGGCGACTTCCGCTACATCCTCAAGTGGAATGAATACAACGCGCCGCTGCGCCGCAACGTGACGATCGACGATGTCGGCGGCGCGGGCCTCTACCTGCTCTGCGAACTCGCCTCGGGCGTGACGGGCGTGACGCACCATGTCGACGCGGGCTATCATGTCGTGGGCATGAAGCAGGAAGACGCGCCCGACATCGCCCTTACTTAAGACCAACCCTCAGGGTACGATCATGCGCACAGTTCTCGTTACCGGCTCGGCCGGGTTCATCGGCTTTCACCTCTCGCAGCTGCTGCTGGAGGAGGGTTTCCGCGTCGTCGGCTTTGACGGCATGACCGACTACTACGATGTTCGCATCAAGCAGCGGCGGCACCAGATGCTGCTCCAGCACCCGCATTTCATCTGCACCGAGGGAATGCTCGAGGATTTCGAGATGCTCCACGCGCTGGCGCTGGCGGAGAAGCCCGACGTAATCGTCCACCTCGCCGCGCAGGCGGGCGTTCGCTACAGCCTCGAAAATCCGCGCGCCTATATCAATGCCAATCTGATCGGCACCTTCAACGTCATGGAATGTGCGCGAGAGCTTGGCGTCGACCATCTGTTGATGGCCTCGACCAGTTCGGTCTACGGCGCAAATAGCGAGATGCCGTTTGACGAGGGGCAGAAGGTCGATACGCCGCTTACCCTCTACGCCGCGACGAAGAAGGCGAACGAGTCGATGGCGCATTCCTACGCGCACCTCTGGAACCTGCCGACCACCATGTTTCGCTTCTTCACGGTCTACGGTGCGTGGGGGCGGCCCGACATGGCGCTGTTCAAGTTCACCCGCGGGATTCTCGAAGGCACGCCGATCGACATCTACAACGACGGCGACATGTACCGTGACTTCACCTACGTGACCGACCTCGTCCGCGGCATCCGCCTGTTGATCGACGCCACACCGATGCGGCCAGAGACGCCTGAGGACATCGCCGAAGGCGACAGCCTCTCGCCGGTTGCGCCCTACCGGGTGGTCAATATCGGCAATGGCGAAAAGGTTCGGCTGATGGACTTCATCACCGCGATCGAGGCCGAATGCGGGCGCGAGGCGGAGAAGAACTTCATGCCGATGCAGCAGGGCGATGTGCCCGCGACCTGGGCCGATGCCTCGCTGCTGAAGTCGCTGACCGGCTATGCGCCGCAGACCCCGTTCCGCAAGGGCGTCGCGCGCTTCGTCGCGTGGTACCGCGACTACTACGGCGTCTAGCGGCTGAGACTTCTAGCGGCCAACCTTACTGCGGCAGCTTGGAATCCTTTGCCGAATTTTTGGGCGGCTGCGGAAGCGGCTTTTCACCCGGCACCTCGCCGCTGCGCTCACGTTCGAGCCGCTCCATGTATTCGCGTTCGATCATCTCGACCCGCACCTGTTCGGCGGCCGCGTCGGCATCGATGGTAGACATGCGCTCCTGACGCGCTTCCTCGATCAGCTGGCCGAACCGCAAACCGTCGGCTTCCGAGCGATCTTTGTAGGCAGCCTCGATGAACTTCTGGGTACAGCCGGTGAAGCCGCCCGCACCCGCCGGGCTGCAGCTCATCGCGCCGAAGTCGCCGACATACTTGATCTCTTCGACCTGCCGCGCGCGGGCGACGTTCTTGGGCGAGTCGCTGTAGCGCAGGTTCGTCGGGATGCGGTACCGGTCAGCCTCGACGAGAATCTCGCACACCACCACTTCGCCCGGCTGCGCCTTGGGGCACTCCGAGGCGTCATAGGCGATCACCATATTAATCTTCTCGTTTGCGCTCTGCGCCGCGGCAGCAGGGCTTGCAGCGCCGGCGGCAGCAAGAAGGGCAATAGCGGCAGGCGCGAGCAGGTGCTTCATGGCGCTGGGAATCCTCTGTCAATGCGCGAACGTCAGCCTCAGCCATGCCCCCGCGCGGGTCTACTTGTCTAGTCCAGCGGGACTGAACGCTCGGTGAAGCGGGCGCGTCGGCTCTTGGATAGTGCAGGTCACGGCCCAAGGGGCCGCGAGACCGAGCCGCAGGTGCTTAAACCCGCTCGCTCAGCCTGATCGCGATGCGGCACCCCAGCCGGATCACGCCCGCCAGCAGCGGATAGGCGGGCGCCCGTTCCGCGCCGTTCGCAATCGCTGAATCGAGGTGCTCGCGCTCCTCGGCACGGAACACCGCGATCATTTCGGCGAGTTCCGGATCGGCCCCGGTTGCCTCAAGCCTGTCGAGCTGGTCGCTGTAATGCTTTTCGATCTCGGTTTCGACGGCCGCCGTGCAGGCCATCGCGGCTTCCGGCCCGAGCAGCGCCGTCCCCGCGCCCAGCGCGTAGCCTGCCGCCGACCAGAACGGATGGAGCGCCGTCGGCCTCACTCCGCGTTTGACCAGCAAGGCATCGAACTTGGCGCGGTGCTCGGCCTCTTGCGCGGCCATATGGCGGATCTCGGCCGAGTGCGGTCCGCGGTCGCCCATCACGGCAAGCTGGCCCTCGTAGATGCGGGTCGCGCCGAACTCGCCTGCCTGATCGACACGGATCATGCGGTCCAGTTCCTGCTTGTCCATCATCCGGCTCCTTTAGTGATGCTTATTTACGATACGCGGCCAGCGCCACAACGGCTGCACCGCCGATAGTCGAAAACAGAAAATTGAACCCGGCGAGCGATATGCCCAGCAAGGTCCACGGCGCGACGTCGCAGCGGATTAGCGGCGCAGCGGCAAAGTCGGTGATATCGACCCCGATCCCCGGCTTGGAGCAGGCGGTAAACCCCTCCCACCAGTGATACTCGACGCCCGCGTGGAACCCCCCGATCAGCCCCGAAGTGATGATCGCAAGGCCCGCGAGCGCGGTCCATACCTGCAGCGGCTTTGCCACATAGGCGACCAACCCGAGGCCGAGCGCAGCGAAATGCGGGTAGCGCTGCCACCAGCACATTTCGCACGGGAACAGCCCGAAGCCGTATTGCGATACGTAAGCCCCGCCAAGCAGCGCAGCCGGGATCAGGACGGCGAGCGCGCGGGCCTCACCTGGTTTGTCCATCGTTTACGCCCTACTTCTTGGCCGCAGGACGGGTCGCGGCAGACCGCAGCGCCACGCTGCTCTTGGTAGTGCGGCGCAGAGTGTCGAGCGCGTAGTTCAGCTGAAAGTCCTTAATCCCCTGCAGTTCAAGCTGCGCCGCGGTGAGCTGGAAGCGCGGGTCGGCGATCTTGTCGCTCTCCATCGCTTCGTCCTTGATAGCGAGCTCGTTGATCAGGTGGCCGCGCAGGTCGCTTTCGCGGGTCTGGTACTTCATGCGCAGTACGTAATCGGGGTCGGAAATCTGCGGAACGGTGATGTCGGGCTTGATCCCGCCTTCCTGAACCGAACGGCCCGAGGGCGTGTAGTAACGCGCCGTCGTCAGCTTCAATGCGGCGTCCTTGCCGAGGGGCAGCAGCGACTGGACCGAGCCCTTGCCGAAGCTGCGCTCGCCCATGATCAGCGCGCGGCGGTGATCCTGCAGCGCGCCCGCGACGATTTCGGAGGCCGAAGCCGACCCTGCGTTGATCAGCACGATCAGCGGCACGCCTTCGGCCATGTCGCCGCGGTAGACCGTCTCGGCATCGTAGAGCATCGTCTCGCCCCGCGCGCGGCCGCGCTGGCTGACAATCCGGCCGTCGGTCAGGAACAGGTCGGAAAGCGCGACGGATTCGTCGAGGCTCCCGCCCGGATTGTTGCGCAGGTCGAGCACTAGCCCGTTGACCCGTCCGCCCGGCGCCTTTTTCTTCAGCGCCTGGTACTCGGCGAACACGTCAGCTCCGACATTGGCCGAGAACTCGTTGACGGTGATGACGCCGATATTGCCCGACTGGAACTCGGACGTCACCGGCTCGAGCTGGATCACCCCGCGAGTGACGTCGAGTTCGAGCGGTTCGGTCCGGCCCTGGCGGAAGAGCGTCAGCCGGATCGAGGTGCCCGTCGGCCCGCGCATCTGCGCCACGGCGTCGTCGAGCTTGGTGTCGACGATCAGCTTGCCGTTGAGGTGGGTGATGAAGTCGCCCGCCTTGATCCCGGCGGTTTCAGCCGGGCTGCCGCGGAACGGCGAGACGACCTTGACCGCGCCGTCCTCCATCACGACCGAGAGACCGAGACCGGAATACTCGCCGTCGATCATCGTCTCCAATCGCTGGAGATCGCTGCCATCAAGATAGGCCGAGTGCGGGTCGAGAGAGGCCAGCATGCCATCAATGGCTCCGCGGATCAGCTTCTCGTCGTCGACCGGCTCGACATAGCTTGCCTTGACCCGCTGGAACACCGCGAAGAGCTTGGCGAATTCCGGTCCGGCGCGGCCATCGACCTGGGCCATGGTGGCGGTGGTGGCGGGGATCAGCGCGACAGCGGTGACCAGTGCAGCGCTACGCATAAGGACAGCGATTTTCATGTGAGGTGCAAGGCTCCTTTGAACCGCGAATGTATAGGCTTGCCTAGCTTAACGCCAGATAGACGCATGCGGATGCGACAGGCTGTGCCGCTTGGGGGCAATTGACGGCATGACCTTCTGCGCGGCGGGATTCTTATCTAATGTATTGCAGAGGGTTGACCGGCTTTCCATCGTGCCGAAGCTCGATCGTCACGGGCTGCGCGCCGCCGCTCGCCAGCCCCATCGGGCTGCCGCCGATCACGCGATCGCCGACCGCAACGTCGACCCGCTCCAATCCGGTGACGAGGCTCGTCCAGCCGCCCTCATGCTCGATGATGACGATTCGGCCGAAACCGCGATAGGCCCCGGCAAAGGCGACCCGTCCGCGGCCAGGTGCGACAACCTGTGCGCGCTTGACCGGCACAAGCGTCAGCCCGGTGCTGGCAAGCCCGCTCTCGCGCTTAGCTCCGAAACCGATGAGCGTGCGCCCCTGCACAGGGAGCTGGAAATCGCTCGGCGCCGGGGCGCTGGCGTCCGATGCAGACGCGGACGCGGGCGCGGGCTCGGTCGGCATGGCGGCGCCGGGATTGGCCGCCAAATTCTTCGGACGCAGCACTGGCCCCGGCAGGGCTGCAAGCTCGCGGCGCAAATCCGCCACCTCGCCGAGCTTGTCGACCAGCCCGTCGAGATCGCGCGCTTCCTCGCCCATCGCCAGTGCGCGCTCGGCCTCGCGCAGGGCGGCGCCTTTGGCGTTGCGCGATGCGATGCGCTGCTGCTGTTCGAGCGCGGCCAGCTCGCTACGGCGCTGGCGCAGCGCAGTCTCGCCGTTACGCAGCGCGCCAAGCGCACGGCCGGCCTGCGCCTCGAGTACACGGCCCTGGTCCAGTTCGGTCCGGAGCGAAGCGGTGCGCTTGCGGATCTGCGGCACGGCGCTTGCAAGCACGGCGCGCAGATGCGCCATGTCCTGGAGCGAGCCGGGTTACAGCGCGGAGAGCACCAGCGGACGGCGCGCGGCAGTCTGGAGCGCGGCGGCAAGGCGCGCGGTCGGCTCCTGTTTGGCGGCAAGACGCGCGGTCACAGCGGCGCGCTGGCCTTTGGCGATGGTGAAGCGGGCGCGGGCGACCTCGATATCGGCCTCAGCCTGCTGGATGCGGGCGGCGAGCGCGGCGGCCTCGCTGGCGGTGCGCTGGGCAGCCTCGGTCGCGGCCTCGGCCTCGCTACCGAGGCGCGCGGCGCGGGCCTCGGCAAGGCGGCTCTCGCGGGTCGCGCGGGTCAGCGCCGCTTGGGCGTCATTTGCCTCGGTCAGCGCCGCTGCGGGAGCGGCCTGTGTAGCGGGCAAGGAAAAGGCCAGCGCCCCTCCGACGCAGAGGATTGCCAGTGAGGTGATGATCGCAGCGGCCCGCATAAGCGCGTCATGCCCGATGATAGGGATGGCCTGCAAGGATCGTGGTGGCGCGGTAGAGCTGTTCCATCAGCATCGCGCGCGCCAACAGGTGCGGCCAGGTCGCCGGGCCGAAGGCGAGAAGCAGGTCGGCCGACGCCCGCTCGGCATCAGAATGCCCGTCTGCCGCGCCGAGCATGAAGCGCGTCTCGCGCACGCCTTCGTCACGCCAGCGCCCGAGTAGATGCGCGAAATCCTCCGACGTCATGGCCTTGCCGCGCTCGTCGAGCAGGACAGTGCGGTGCGGGGAAAGAGGCTCTGCTACCTTGGCCGTTACGGTGTCCGGCCACTCGGTAAGCTTCACTGGCCATGTCAGGCGCTTGGCATAACGCTGGGCCAGCTCGCCCTCAGGCGACCGCCCGATCTTCCCGCGCGCGATGATGTGAAGGAGGATAGCGGAGTCCTTATTCTCTCGCGGTACCAGGCCTCGCCTTGGCCTCCGAGGGCCGGCCTACCGGCCAGCGGGTAGTCGCCCTTGCGGCTCCTGTGAAGCCGAGATTGCGCCAAACGGCATGCATAGCGGCCCGCAACCCCCGCAGGTGCTCTGCCGCACAGCCGCAGAAACAGCACCGAGGACGCTCGCCCGGCGGGGCGAGCGCAAAGCAAATTATGCCCGACCCTGAGTCGCCTCGCCGCCCTCAAACGACCACATGCGTTCAAGGTTGTAGAAGGTGCGCACCTCGGGGCGGAACAGGTGGATCACCACGTCGCCCGCGTCGATCAGCACCCAGTCGGCAGCCGGAAGGCCTTCGATCCGCGCATGGCCGAAGCCGGCTTTCTTGATCACCTCGGCGAGCTTCTGCGCCATTGAGGCGACCTGCCGGGTCGAGCGCCCGCTGGCGATCACCATGTGATCGGCGATCGAACTTTTCCCTTCGAGCGGGATCGTCACGATCTCCTGCGCCTGATCGTCGTCAAGCTGCGAGAGCACCAGCTGGTGCAGCGCGCCCACGTCCATCTTAGGCTTGCCCATCGACTGGGCGAGCTTGGCGGCAGCTTGCGCCGCGCCTTGCGGCATGGATGCGATCAAGGCTTCGGTCATCGACAATCACGTATCTCCAGATTT
>JBBRUU010000073.1:0-13231 GCA_038247515.1 Sphingomonadales bacterium | reverse complement strand
GAATCATCAGGCCAAGACCAACAAGTTCGAGCAGCTCATCGTCGTCGCCGACAAACGCTCTCTGGGCGAATTGCGTAGCCACTACCACCTGGAGCTTGAAAATCGTCTGGTGGGCGAGGTCGGCAAGGCCGTGACCAACCAGCCGATAGGCGATATTACGCAGGCGATCGCCGCCGCCTGACTGAATACCCGCACGTAAGTGTCTGCGGGGGAATTGCCAATCGCCCCCCGCAGTCCCTATCTGCGCGCTATGGCCAAGACTCCCGCAGGCACCCCCCACGATCTGCCCCACGCCCCCGGCGGCGCGGAGCGCTTCAACGAGGAGCGCGCCGCCTATACCATATCCAGCGCCCAGCCCGATCTTGAGGCGGGCGTGGCGGCGATCCGCGAGACTGTGCGGGTGCTGAAGCCCTGCCCGGGCGTTTACCGCATGGTCGATGTCCGGGGCGACGTATTGTATGTGGGCAAGGCGCGCTCGCTCAAAGCCCGCGTCGCCAACTACACCCAGATCGCCCAGCTTTCGGGCCGGCTCCAGCGGATGGTCAGTCAGACCCGCGGCATGGAGATTATCACCACCAATTCCGAAGCCGAGGCGCTGTTGCTCGAAGCGCAGCTGATCAAGCGGTTCCGTCCGCCGTTCAATGTGCTGCTGCGCGACGACAAGAGTTTCCCCTTCATCCTGCTGCGCGCCGACCATGCCTATCCGCGCATCCAGAAGCACCGCGGCGCGCGGCGGGCCAAGGGCAATTATTACGGGCCGTTCGCCAGCGCGGGCAGCGTCAACTCCACGCTGAACGCGCTGCAAAAGCTGTTCCTGCTGCGGTCCTGCACCGACAGCTTCTTCAACAATCGCGACCGCCCATGCCTGCTCTACCAGATCAAGCGCTGCTCGGCGCCCTGCGTGGGACGCATTGCCGAGCCCGATTACGATGTGCTGGTGCGGCAGGCGAAGGACTTCCTCGCCGGCAAATCGGGCGCGGTGCAGGCCGATCTTGAGCGCCAGATGGCCGAGGCTGCAGCGAAGATGGAGTTCGAGACCGCAGCGATGCTGCGCGACCGCCTGCGCGCCGCGACGTTCATTCAGGGCTCGCAGGCGATCAACGCGGCCGGGCTCGGCGATGCCGATATCTTCGCGCTGGCCGCCAGCAAGGGCCAGATGAGCGTGCAGTCGTTCTTCATTCGCGGCGGGCAGAACTGGGGCCACCGCGCGCTGTTCCCGAGCCATACGGCCGATGTCGACGAGGCACAGGTGCTCGCCGATGTGATGCTGCAATTCTACGAGGAAGTCCCGCCGCCGCCCACCATCCTCGTCGACCGGGAGCTGCCCGAACGCGAGCTGATCGAAGCGGCCCTGTCCAAACTGGCGGGCCGTAAGGTCTGCATCTCGATCCCCGAACGCGGCGACCGGCGCAAGCTGATGGCGCAGGCGCAGCGCAACGCTGTCGAGGGGCTGGAGCGGCGGCTGGCCGAGACCGGCACGAAGGCGCGCCTGAACCGCGAGCTTGCCGAGTTCCTTGAGCTCGATGCTCCGCCGCAGCGGATCGAGATTTACGACAACAGCCATATCCAGGGCACCAAGGCGGTGGGCGCGATGGTGGTTGCAGGGCCGGAAGGCTTCGAGAAGTCGCAATATCGCAAGTTCAACATCCGCGAGGCGCAAGGCAACGATGACTTTGCGATGATGCGCGAAGTTATGGCGCGCCGGTTCCGCAGTTTTGCCAAAGGCGAACCGGGCGCTGCTGCCAAGCCGGGCGGGCACGAGGCGATCATGCCCGATCTCATGCTGATCGACGGGGGCAAGGGCCAGCTGTCGAGCGTTCTGCGCGTGCTCGCGGAGGTCGGAATTACCGACGAGATCGCGGTGGTCGGCATCGCCAAGGGGCCGAACCACGGGCGTGAGGGCCGCGAGGTGTTCCACTTCCCCGATGGGCGCGAGAAGCTGTTGCCGCCGGGATCGCCGCTGCTGTTCCATCTCCAGAACTTGCGCGACGAGGTGCACCGCTTCGTGATCGGCGCGCACCGGGCGAAGCGGTCGAAGGCGATCACGGCGTCGCCGCTCGACGAGATTCAGGGCATCGGCCCGGCGCGCAAGCGGGCGCTGCTGCTGCATTTCGGCACCGCCTCGAAGGTGCGGGCGGCATCGCTCGAAGACCTGCAGCGTGCCCCCGGGGTGAGCGCGACGGTGGCGCGCAAGGTCTATGATTTCTACCACGCCGGGGGGTAAGGGGGGTAAGGGGGGTGAGGGGGGTAAGCGGGGTAAGCGGGGTAAGGGGTTTCCGGCGATGGCGGAACGCGCTTTGGCCGTATGGTGCTGGGTCCGTGCGGTGCTGATCGACAATTGGCCGCGCATTCAGAGGGCCGTTAGATCGGTCTAGACCCCCTCCAGACCCCCTCCAGACCCCCCTTAGACCCCCTCCAGACCCGTTCAAACCGGCCTCAAGAAGGCATAATCGGCAATGTTTCACGTGAAACATTGCATGAACAAAACGGGCCGCCGCAGTTCGCAGCGGCCCATCATTTTGCGTCAGCCGCCGTCAAGCGCCTTGCTCACCAGCACATTGACCGACACGCGGCGATTCTGCGCGCGGCCGGCAGCGGTGGCGTTATCGGCGACCGGATCGGCGGTCGCCATCCCGGTCGGCGTCAGCATCCGGTAGGGCTTCCACTTGCAGACCTGCTGGAGGTGGTTGACCACCGCAGCGGCGCGTTTTTCCGAGAGGGTCTGGTTGACCTCCTGCGAGCCGGTGATGTCGGCAAAGCCAAGCACCAGCAGCAGCGAATTCTCGTTGGCGTCGGCGGTCTGCGCAGCGGTGCACAATTGCGCCTTGTACTGCGGGGTCAACGCCGCCTTGCCGGTGTCGAAATAGACATTGGTGGTGTTCAGCAGGTTGTACTTGTCGATATCGCCGAGGCGCCCACGCAGCGCTTCGGTGGCGGCAGCGTTCTGCTCGATCGCCGCGCCTTGTTCGCCGAACTGCTGCGAAGTGCCGCCGCGGATCATCGCCGCGATCCGGCGGTCATCGGCGGTGAAGCGAACCTCGTTTGCAACCAGAGCTTCGCCGTATTTTGAGGTCTTGACCGTCACTGGCATCCCGTTGCCGAGCGCGCTCTGAGCAAAAGTCTTGTTGCCGATCCCGAGGAAGCCGCCGCGGCTGCGGATCTCGGTTTCGGGGTGCAGCGTGACCATCGTCACGGTGCCGTCATCGGCGGTGACCTGGAGGCGCGAGCCCTTGCGGGCGGTAATCATGCCGGTGACCTTCGGGCCTTCCTGCATTTCGGCAAGCGGCGGTAGCGAAGCGTAGACGGTGGTCAGCACCTCGCCTTCGCTGCCGTCGGTCGGCGTCGGCATGGTCTGGGCCGCAAGGCCGGTGGCGGTAGCGGCGCCCAGAAGGGCTGCAAGGGCGATCTTTCGCGATATATGCATGGTGGTTTTCACAGTTTTTGCTCCTGCGCTGCGGGCCGCGATCCCATCAACGGTCCGTGGTGGGGGAATGCGCTGGGGCGTAGGTGTTGACCTGCACCTTTCTGTCAGATGAACGACAAGGCCCCGGTGCCCGAAGGAGGGGATCACCGGGGCATGGAATGGGGCAGGCTGTGCTGTCGGCGGATGCCGGGCTGCGGCTTACTTAGCAGGTTGGGCCGCGATCCAGCGGTCGATCTTGGCCTCCAGCACCGCCAGCGGCAGGCCGCCGGTGTTCAGCACCTGCTCGTGGAAGGCCTTGATGTCGAACTTCGGCCCAAGCTTCGTTTCTGCCCGCTTGCGCAGCTCCTGGATCTTGAGCGCGCCGATTTTGTAAGCCAGCGCCTGGCTGGGGATCGCGATGTAGCGATCCACTTCGGCCACCACTTCGGTGCGGGTCATGCCCGAATTGTTCATCATGAAATCGATCGCCTGATCCCGCGTCCAACCCTTGGCGTGGATGCCGGTATCGACCACCAGCCGCATCGCGCGCAGCTGCTCGTCCTGCAGCGTCCCGTAGCGGTTCCACGGGTCCTTGTAGAAGCCCATCTCGTTGCCGAGCGTCTCGGAGTAGAGCGCCCATCCTTCGACATAGGCGGTCGTGCCGCCATAGCGCATGAAGGCGGGCAGCGCCTCGTTCTCCTGCGCGAGGCTGATCTGGAAGTGGTGTCCCGGCGCGCCTTCGTGGAGGTACAGCGTCACGTTGCCGGGCGTCAGCCGGCTGGGCAGGTCATAGGCGTTGAAATAGAACACCCCCGGCCGCTTCCCGTCGGGCGAGCCCGACTGGTAAGAGCCGCCCGCCTCGAACTTCTCGGTCGTCGGATCGTAGGGGCGGATTTCCAGCGGCGACTTCGGGATCAGCGAGAACAGCGTGCCGATCTTCGCGTCGACCTGTTTGCCGATGTCATAAAAGGACTGCGTCAGCCCCTCGCGGCTCTTGGGCTGGAACTTGGGATCGGTGCGGGCATAGTCGAAGAACTGGGTGAGTGTGCCCTTGAACTTCACTTGCCTCTTGAGCTTCTCGAGATCGGACTTGATCCGTGCGACTTCCGACAGGCCGAGCTGATGGATCGTCTCGGCATCGAGCGGAAGGGTGGTCGATTCCTCGATCAGCCGGGCATAAAGCTTGTCCCCGCCCTTCATCTGCGAGAGGCCGATGCTGTTACGCGAGGCCGGCAGGTATTCGTCGCGCAGGAAGTCGCGCAGGGCGGTGTTGGCGGCATAGATCGCGCCGGTTTTTGCCTCGTAGGCTGCCGTGAGCCGCGCCTTTTCGGCATCGGAGAAGCTTTCGGGGAACTGCTTGATCGGCCCCATGTACTGCGATTCCGCGATCGGCTGTGCGAGCTGTGTGTCGAGCTGGGTGACCATGATCCCGACCGTCAGCTTGGTCTCCAGGACGCCGCTTCTCATGCCTTCTCGGAATTTGCCGATCGCCCGGTCCACAAAGGCGATGTAATCGGCGTGGCGGGTGAGGTTGTCCTCGTAATTGCCGAGTGTCTTGAACGGCGCGACGCCGGTCCCGCTGGCGAGGGTGGGGTAGAAGGTATGCAGCCCGAAGAAATGGTTGAGCGGGCGCACTTCGGTGAGCGCGCGTATCTCGTCGCTATAGCTCTCGAGATTGCGGTCCTGCGTGTACTTGAAAACGTCGTAGGCAAGCCGGTCGGTTTCATCGAGCTTCACCCGGTCGATTTGCGCGAGCAATGCGAGGTTGAGCTTGATGTCTGTGCGGCTCGCAAGGAAGCTCGAATCCGTCAGCAGGTCGCCGAGGCGGCCGGCGTCTTCCTCGTCGCCGCGGAACAGCCGGCTGAGCGGATTGAGCTCAAGATCGCGCGCGTCGGCATCGTCGAACAGCGCGAACAGCTTCTCGTGTTCCGACTGCGCGGCACTCGCGGTTGCGACAGCGGGCTGAGCTGCGGTCTGGGCTGCGGTCTGGGCGAGGGCCGGCAGCGGCGAGAACAGCAGCGCGGTCGATGCGGCAAGGGCAAGGCGCAAGGTCATGTCAGGTTTCCAAGGTGCATTTGGTCAATGTTGCGCGCTACGCGTCGGCCCCCAAGCGCACAACCGCGACGGCGACGAGCGACGCCGGAGCCTCGACGGGTGTCGAGCGTGGGCGTGGTCAGGCGGCGGCAAAGCGTTGCGCGTGGAAGGCCGCGTCGGCGCGCAACTGGTCGTGCTCGACCCACACCGAATGCGTGCCCGAACAGATCTTGTGCGGCAGCGCGAGGCGGCAGATCGGGCCCCTGGCGATGTCGCTCGCATCAAGGATCGCGCATTGTGAGGTGCCGGTGTTCTCGTCGATCAGAAAGGTCACCAAGTAGCCGGAGTCTTCGCGCCCTAACGCTTCGCTACTTGAGGGCTTTTTGGGGATCATCGGGCTTTCGCTGGCGTAGACGCCTTCGGGCAGGCGGTAGACCTGCTCCTGGCCCGTCTGCGTGTCGTGGCGGACATAGCCGTTGAACAGAAACCAGCCGGGCCGGGCGGTGGTCGACCAGACGTAGCGGCTCTGCTTCATCGCGTAGCGCGAGTTGATCGTGCCGAACTCGACGATCCGCTCGCCGAGCTGCTCCTCGCGGGTCTCGCCGGTTGTGAGGTTGAAGCGCCAGCGGTGGAGGCGGCTCTGGAAGGAGTGCTCGTCGACATAGGCCATCATGTGGCTGTAGCGGCCCATCTCCTCAAGCGGATCGGGCATGGGCTTGGCCTGATGGTAGCCTTCGAGAATGACCTCGTCGCCGTCTTCATAAGCATTGGTCCAATGGAGCACATAGGTCGGCGCTGCCTCAAACCAGCGGATTGCGTCCGGTTGTCCGTGGCGGGGGATCAGGCCGAAGCGGGTGGGGATTCCTTCATGCAACCGCGCGGCATGGATGTCGCGGGTCAGCAGCTCCTCGTCCCAGAACAGCGGCATGTCATTGATGATCGACCAGTTGGGAGTGATCGCCATGTCGTGCGGCAGGCGCGGGCCGGGCAGGGGGACGGGGACATAGTGCACCAGCGACCCTGTCCTATCGACAACGCCGTAATGCATGAAGGGCGCGTATTTGGAGTAGTTGAAGAACATCAGCTCACCGGTGCCCTCGTCGACCTTGGGA
Organism: Sphingomonadales bacterium; assembly: GCA_038247515.1. Classification (GTDB taxonomy): domain Bacteria; phylum Pseudomonadota; class Alphaproteobacteria; order Sphingomonadales; family Sphingomonadaceae; genus Erythrobacter. Next base: position 6,682 of record JBBRUU010000073.1, on the reverse strand, counting down.
TGCGCCGAAATGCCATCGAGCGGCACCCACGGCGCCTTCCCGCGGCTGCCGAGCGTCACAGGATCGAGCATCCATGCCTCGCCGCACTGGTAAAGTGTCGCGTAAGCGGTCCCGGCGTGAACGATGATGTCGGTGCTACCGGTGTCTTTCAGCCCGCCATGCGCGCCAAAGCCGGGGCGCCTCGAGGTGCCCGCCGGGTCCATCAGCCCGCCCCACAGCGATTGGCCTGCAATCTGCTCGGCCTCGAAGCAATGGGTGCGCACGAAGCGGTTGCGATAGCTCGCCTTGCCGCCGCTGATGTTGACCTGGTGGATCATCGCATCGCCATCGAAGGGGTGATGGCGGCCCAATGGCTGGTGCACCTGGTTCTCGGTGTTGCGCAGATAAATGCCGTCGATGTCCGCAGGGATTGCGCCCTCGATAACTTGCAGTCCGGCGACGTCGACCTCCTCGTGGAGCGGCGTCCACGGCCCCGTCAGATAGGGATGGTTCGACGGATCGAGGCTGGTCTTGACCGGCAGGTGGCGTATGATCTGCATTAGTCTCTCCTTGGGCGATAGGATGCGCGCACGCGGGCGGGCTGGCAAGGGTGCAGAACCGGGCCCGAAGCGGGTAAGGACCGAGAGCGTATCTTGATCCATATCAACGCCGCTCGCACGGAAAAGGCCGATTTATCGACCCGAAACCGGGAGACACGCGATGAAATCGATTCTGCTGCATATCGACCACGGACCCGCGATGACGGCGCGGCTGCGGGCGGCGCTCGACGTCGCCCGCGCGACCAACGGCCACATCACTTGCCTTCAGGCGGTAAGCTACGAAGTCTTCGCGCCGGGCGACATCTACGGATCGGCGATGGCGGCGGCGATGCCGGTGATCAGGGAGAACGCCGAGAACCTGCGCGCCCAGATCGAGAAAGAGCTCGAGCATGAGTGCGTGCCGTGGGACTGGCGCTTCGAATACGGGATCGCGCCGCAGCGCCTGCTCGAAGCCTCGCCGCTCGCCGATATCGTGATCCTCGGCCCTGCCGAGAACGGCACGGACGGGCGCAGGCCTTCGTCGTTGGTCGGCGAGGTAGTGCTGAACGCGCCTGTTCCGGTGCTGGTCGTGCCTGCCGATACCCGCAGCTTCGATGTCGGCGCGCCGATGCTGGTCGCCTGGAACGGCTCGACCGAAAGCGCTCACGCCCTGCGCGCAGGCCTGCCGCTGCTCGCCTGCTCGTGCCAGGTGACGCTGGCGAGCGTGATTGAGGCGAGTGATCGGGAACGCTTCGACATTCCCTCCACGCAAGGCGCTAAGTACCTCAGCCGCCACGGGATCGAGTGCGAAATGGTCGAGCTCCCGCGGGACGAAACACCGATAGCGGACGCGCTGTTCGCTGCGGCGCAGAGCCGCGAATGCTCGCTGATGGTGATGGGCGCATACGGCCGTTCACGGCTTGCCGAGCTGCTGCTCGGCGGGGTTACGCGGCAGATGTTGAGCGAACCGAAAATGCCGATCCTGCTGGCGCATTAGTTTGCTGCGTCCTCAAGCGCGGGGCGCGGCCCCTCCGGGCCGCTTGGCTTTCGCACCATAAGGCGCGGCGGGCGCCCGAGCCCTTTGGCGGCCTTGCGACGCCTACGGTGCCGGTTAGCATCGCACCCAACGGCGGCGTAGCCGCCGCAAGGCCGACTGGCCGCCCGCAGCGACGTGACCTTCAGGTCGCATGAGCGAGGATTTCGCGTCGCGGACGCGATGCGGAACTCAAAGACGTTTCCGCATCATCCCTTCCTGCGCGACGCTCGCCACGAGTTCGCCGGCGAGATTGAAGATCCTCCCGCGGTTGAAGCCCCGCCCGCCGCCCGACCACGGCGCGTCGGTGGCGTAGAGCAGCCACTCGTCGGCCCGCGCGTCACGGTGGAACCAGATCGCGTGATCGAGACTCGCGCCGACCAACTCGTTCCGCATCCAGCTGAGGCCATGCGGCAGGGCACTTGTGCCGAGCAGGGTGTAGTCGCTGGCATAGGTGATGATCGCGCGGTGGAGCGCAGGCGTGTCGTCGGCGCCGGTGATCCGGGCGGCGACCCGGAACCAGCTATGCGCCCGCGGCTCGCGCGGCTCGCTGCTCATCCAGTGCAGCCGATCGGTGGTGCGCATCTCGATCGGGCGCGGGCGCAGCATCATGCGGCGCTGCTGATCGCTCAGTCTATCCCCCCATTGATCCGCGACCTCGCGGCGCAGATCGATGTCTGGTCGCAGGTCGTCAGGCTGGGCGACATCGGGCATCGGCGAATCGAGGTGATCGAGGCCGTCTTCGGGCTGCTGGAAGCTCGCGGTGAGGTTTAGGATGGGGACCGCCGTGCCGTCCTCGCCTTCCTGGCTTGCGACCACCCGGCGGTTGGCGAAACTGCGACCGTCAAAGTCGCGTTCGATGCGGTATTCGATCGGAGCTCCCTCGCGCCCGCCGCGCAGAAAGTAGGCGTGTAGCGAGTGCGCGCGCTTTCCGTCGCTGACGGTGCCTTGCGCGGCCTGAAGCGCCTGGGCGAGCACTTGCCCGCCGAACACACGTCCGATCCCGTCGGTCTGCGGCGGGCCGGCATAGACGTCGGCGGCGCGCTTTTCGACGGTGAGCAGGCGGATCAGTCCTGCGACCAATTCCTCGTTCGTGGGCGTGTCTGTCATGGCGCGAGGCCATGCGTGCGGTTTACGCGCCCGTCAATCCCAGCTTGCGCAAGGCGCGGAAGGCATAGGCCTTGGCATAATTCTGCTGCGGCCAACGTCCGGGCGCTTTCGGCGTGAGTTGGCGTTCGCGCAGCATCGCGTTGAAGATGCGCGCGTCACTCTCGCGGTAGCTCCACTCGCTGCGCCATGTGATCGACAGCGAGACGGAAGGCGCGGGGCCGTTCTTGACGAAATGCGGTGCCATGACCGGCACGAACAGCGCGTCGCCGGGGCTGAGCGGAAATTCCGTGCCGTGGGCGAGGAAGCCGTCGTCCCACTTCAACTCGCGCGGGCCACCCGAGTGGTAGGTCTCGTGCGCTGCATCAGGCACGAAGCGGGTGTCACCCGCCGGGAACTGCGTCATCACCTTCGTGCCGCGGATCTGAAGCAGGATGTTGTGCTCTGGATCGAAGTGATAGGGCGTGACCGACCCCGGGCTAGAGACGAAGATGAAGCCCTGCAGGGTCAGCATCGCGCCGGTCGCCGCCTCGATCTCGGGGCGGATCTCTTCGAGCAGACCGAGCAGCAGGTCGTGATACGCCGGCACCTGCTCGATGTTCTTGAGCACCGCCCAGCTTTCCGCCTCGGCAACCTTGCGGATCGTCTCAGCAATTGTCAGCCCGTTCGCGCCCGGCTTGCCATCGACCCCGATCGGCAGGTCACCGCGGTTGTATTCGACGCTTTTGATCGGCAGGCGCTCGGCAAGCTGGGCAAGGGCCTCGATCTCTAGCAGCGGGTGGCCGGTGAGCGCGTGGCGGAGGATGTGCGGTTGTTCGGGGTAATGCGCGGCAAACTTCGCGCGCGCGGCGGTGTCGAACACTGGCGCATCAAGCGCATCGGTAAAATGGGTCGGGGCATTCATGACGGGCTCTTCTTGCGGGTTTCCCAGGCCATTAGCAGGCGGAACAGCGCGCGCCGCGCTGGGCCGCCGATGGCGATGTTGCGGCTGACCATGCGGCGATGCCCTCGCCACAGGCGTTCGATCATCGGGTGGCCTTCGGCCGCGCAGCTGTCCGCCCACTCGACCTCGGGGCGCTCGAGCAGCGTGAGATTCTCCAGCTGCAGCAGCATTCCCGGAGAAAAGCGCGCATAGTCCTCGTCGAAGGCGGTCTTGAAGCTGAAGGCGCCGGGCGGGGTGATGAAGTTGGCGAGCATGGCAATGGCGCGGCCATCGAGCCGGAGCGCCAACCGTTCGAGACGTCCCGCTTTCGCCGCTCCGGCCAGTGCCTCGGTGAACAGCGCTTGCGTGGCGGGCGCGCTGGCGAGTGCGGAGCCGGCCTCGCCTTTCCACCCGGCGGCTTCGAGCGAGAGGAATTCGGCCGTCCACACAGCGAGGCCCTTGTCGCCCTCCAGCCGCTCGAAGACGAGCGCGCCCTCCTCAGCGAGGCGATTGTGCTGGCGGCGCAGCTCCTTGCGCTTCTTGGCGCTCATCGCGGCGGCGAGATAGGCCTCGGCGCTGGTCTTGCCGGTCAGCAGCGCGCGGCTCTCCTGCGCGGCGGCGTAATGGGCTCGGGCAGTGCCTACGAGCACCCGGCCTAGCGCGGCATTGGCCGGGCCATCCTCCGGCAGCAGGGGCAGGTGCAAGAGCAAGGCTTGCTGCGGGCGGCGGTCAAGGTGGGCGAGGAGATCGCGCCAGAAGTCTTCTTCGTGCCCTGCGGCGATAAGCGGCACGCCGCAAAAGGCGTTGGGGTGAAGCCAGCCGCGCGCATGGGGTAATGAGCGCCCATAATATGCGGCGCTGCGCAGCATCGGGAGGATGCCTGCCAGTCGGCCTTGCCGGAACCATGCCATGACCTGCACGTCTCCGCCCGCGCCGAACTGACGGAGCGAAGGGAGCAGATACCACGGCTCGAAGAAGGGATTGGGCTCGCAGGCGCGCAAGGCGAGACGCTCCCAGGCGGCCACGAAGGCAGGATCGGCGATTTCCTCGCTGGTGAGTAGGCGCAGCTCGCCATCCGGCAGCACGGTTGGAGCGAACCGCGTGCCGCCTGCGGCGAAACCGGCCGCCCGTCCCATGTCCATCGCCGTTAACCCTGCCCTGCCGCGCCAATCCGGGCGCTCGAGAGGGTGATGGCACAGGGCGATTAAGAAAGCCTCAGCGCGGGGAGGCGCTGTCCGAAGCGGGGACACAGCATCGCGCAAATATAAACCCCGCCGGGATTGCTCCCGGCGGGGTAAGTCTTTTGCGGCCCAACCGCTTCGTTATTTGAGGGCCAGAGTAAGTCTTAAGCTCAGCCGGCCGCCAGCGCCGCGAGCAGTAGCAACGCGACGATGTTGGTGATTTTGATCATAGGGTTGACCGCTGGGCCAGCGGTGTCCTTGTAGGGATCGCCGACTGTGTCGCCGGTCACCGCAGCCTTGTGCGCTTCCGAGCCCTTGCCGCCGTGGTGGCCGTCCTCGATGTACTTCTTGGCATTGTCCCACGCGCCTCCGCCTGAAGTCATCGAGATCGCGACGAACAAGCCGCCCACGATCACGCCCAGCAGCAAAGCGCCAAGCGCGGCAAAGCCGTTCGCTTGCCCTGCCACCGCGGTGATCACGAAGTACACCACAATCGGCGCCGCCACCGGCAGCAGCGAGGGGAGGATCATTTCCCTAATCGCCGCCTTGGTGACCAGATCGACCGTGCGGGCATAGTCGGGCTTTACCTCGTAGGTCATGATCCCCGGGTTCTGCGCGAACTGATCGCGCACGTCCTTCACCACTTCGCCCGCCGCGCGGCCGACGGCCGTCATGCCCATCGCGCCGAACAGATAGGGCAGCAGCGCCCCCAGCAGCAGGCCGACGATTACGTAAGGGTTCTCGAGGCTGAAATCGACCGTCACGCCCTTGAACAACTCGCGCAGGTCGGCAGTGTAAGTGGCAAACAACACCAACGCCGCAAGGCCGGCCGAACCGATGGCATAGCCCTTGGTCACGGCCTTGGTGGTGTTGCCGACCGCGTCGAGCGCATCGGTCTTTTCGCGCACGCTATCGTCCAGCCCCGCCATTTCGGCGATCCCGCCGGCGTTGTCGGTGACCGGGCCATACGCGTCGAGCGCCACGACCATGCCCGCCAGCGCCAGCATTGCTGTGGCTGCATAGGCGATCCCCATCAGCCCAGCCAATTGGAAGGCGATGATAATCCCACCGCAGATCACCAGCGTGGGGAGCGCGGTTGATTCCATGCTAATGGCGAGCCCCTGGATCACGTTGGTGCCGTGGCCCGTTTCCGAGGCCTTGGCGATCGAGCGCACCGGGCGATAGTTGGTGCCGGTGTAATACTCGGTGATCCAGATGATCAGGCCGGTGATGACTAGCCCAAGGAAGCCGCAATAAAACAGAGTGCGGCCGTTATAGGCCTGCCCTGCAATGGCGGTTTCCATGTCGCCCAGCGCATAGCTTATCGCCCACCAGATTGCCGGAACCGACAGCGCGGCGGTGACAAGGAAGCCCTTGTACATCGCGCCCATGATGTTCTTGCCGCCGCCTAGACGCACGAAGTAGGTGCCGATGATCGAGGTGACGATGCATACGCCCCCGATCAGGAGCGGCAACGCCATCAAGGTCGCGAGGTTTTCGGCGCCCTTCAACAGCAGCGCGGTCAGCACCATCGTAGCACCAACGGTGACAACGTAGGTTTCGAACAGATCGGCCGCCATGCCCGCGCAGTCGCCCACGTTGTCGCCCACGAGGTCAGCGATGACCGCCGCATTGCGCGGATCATCTTCGGGCAGACCTGCTTCAACCTTGCCTACAAGGTCAGCGCCAACATCTGCCGCTTTGGTGAAGATACCACCACCCACGCGGGCAAAAATAGCGATGGACGTACCACCGAAGCCGAAGCCCGCCAAGGCGCTCATCGCTTGAAGCGGATCATCAATTTGATTGGTGAACAAAATGAAAAGTGCGCCCACACCCAGCAAAGCCAGACCGACGACCAGCGTCCCCATGACCGTTCCGCTGGCAAAAGCGACGCGCAAACCTTGATTCAGGCTCTTGG
>JBBRUU010000072.1:0-13940 GCA_038247515.1 Sphingomonadales bacterium | reverse complement strand
CCACCACAGATGGCGAGAGAAACACCACGGCTGGATGTTTTCCATCCAGTTGAAGAAGGTCTTCTCCCATGTCTTGGGCACGATGGCGATGTCGCCGGACTTCACCGCCTCGATCGGCTTTTTGGCGAGTTCCGCAGCGTTCACGTACCACTGGTCGGTCAGCCACGGCTCGATCACCACGCCGCCGCGGTCGCCGAAGGGCGTGGCGATCTGGCGGGGTTCAGCGTCGTGCTCGGTGCGCTCACCGTCCTTTTCCACGACGTGAGGAATGAGGAAGCCGGCTTCCTTCATCCGGGCGACAACCAGCTCGCGCGCGCCGTTTACGCCATCGCGGCGGAAGCGGTGGAGGCCGATGAACTCTGCGGGGATGGGGGCGTCAGGGTCAAAGACCTGACAAACATTCGCCTCGGCATTGAGCATGTTGAGCATCTCGGCAGGCGCAAATCCGGCGCGCTTGCCGACTTCGAAGTCGTTGAAATCGTGCCCCGGGGTCACTTTGACTGCGCCCGAGCCGAGCTCGGGATCGGCGTGTTCGTCGGCCACGATGGGGATGCGCCGCCCGGTCAAGGGCAGGATCACGTGGGCACCGACTACGCTTGTGTAGCGCGCATCTTCAGGGTGCACCGCGACCGCCATGTCGGCGAGCAAGGTTTCGGGCCTGGTGGTGGCAACCTCGATGAAGTCGCGGCCGTCGTCCAGCCGCGCCCCGTCCGCCAGCGGATACTTGAAGTGCCAGAAGCCTCCCGCAACCGTCCGCGTTTCGACTTCGAGATCGGAAATCGCGGTCTTGAGCTTCGGGTCCCAGTTCACCAGCCGCTTGTCGCGGTAAAGCAGCCCGTCATTGTACAGATCGACGAAGGTTTTGATGACCGCGCGGGTGAAGTGCGGGTCCATCGTGAATTGCTCGCGGCTCCAGTCCATCGAGCAGCCAAGGCGGCGCAGCTGGTGGGTGATGGTGCCGCCGCTTTCCGCTTTCCAATCCCAGACCTTCTCGACGAAGGCTTCGCGGGTGTAGTTGGTGCGCTTGTCCTGCGCCGTTTCCATCTGGCGTTCGACCACCATTTGCGTCGCGATCCCGGCGTGATCGGTGCCGACCACCCACAGGGCGTCCTTGCCGCGCAGGCGTTCATAGCGGATCACCACGTCCTGCAACGTGTTGTCGAGCGCGTGGCCGATGTGCAAGGACCCCGTCACGTTGGGCGGCGGGTTGACGATCGTGAAGGCTTCGGCGCCCGGCCGCTCGGGCCGGAAGCAGCCGTTCGCCTCCCAATGCGCGTACCAGCGCGCCTCGATCTCGGCAGGGTCGAAAGTGGTGGGCAGAGTTGGAGGTGGCGTGTCGTTCATGATGCCCCGCGCCATGCCAGCACCTATGTTGCGATGCAATGATCGACGTCGCCAAGGCGCTACTGACGCTTTGCCGCGAGAGCCTTGCGGGGGCACGAAAATCGCCCCATACCCTCGATCCGATGCACAATGCCGCGCAATATTTGCTGGAGGATGCCGGAGAGCAGGCCTCAGAGCAGGGGGCTGCAGACGGCAGCCGGCTGGTGCTGTCGGGGCAGTTGACGCTTTCCGCCATCGGCCCGCTCGAACGGGGTCTCAGGGATGTTCCCGGCCCGGTCCGCACCGTCGACCTTGCCGGGGTCGATGAGATCGACACGGTCGGCGCCTGGGTCGTGTGCCGCTTCGCGCGCGAGCACGACAGCAAGATCACCGGTGCCAGTCCAGAGGCCCTGCGGCTGCTTGCAGCGATGCACGAAATCGATGCGACCGGCGACACCCACCCGCACCGCCTGCCGATGTGGGAACGCGTGCCGCGTGCCGTGGGCGAGAAAGTGTTCGGCGCGCGCGGCGGTATCTACGGCGTGGTCGACTTTTTCGGGCAGGTGCTGATCGCCGCCGCCAACCTCGCCCGTCACCCCAAGCGCTTTCCGGTCAAGGCGCTGATCCACCAGATGGAACTGGTCGGCGTCACCGCGCTGCCGATCATCGGGTTGATGAGCTTCCTGATCGGGATCGTCATTGCCCAGCAGGGGTCGGTGCAGCTCCAACAGTTCGGTGCCGAATCGCTTACGGTGAACCTGGTTGGCCGCATTACCCTTCGCGAACTCGGCTTGTTGATGACTGCGATCATGGTCGCGGGCCGATCGGGCAGTGCCTTTGCCGCGCAGATCGGGACGATGAAGCTCACCGAAGAGATCGACGCGATGCGCACCATCGGCATCTCTCCGGTCGAGGTGCTGGTGATCCCGCGCATCATGGCGGCGACCTTCATGATGGTGCTGCTGGGCTTCTTTGCTTCGATCATGGCGATTATCGGCGGGGCCGTGGTCGGCCAATTTTCGCTAGGCATCCCGTTCTTCACCTTCCTGCTGCGTATTCAGGAAGTGGTGCCGACCCATGACCTGTGGGTCGGCCTCCTCAAGGCACCGGTGTTCGGACTGATCGTTGCGCTGGCGGGCTGCTATCACGGGATGCAGGTGCACGGCGATTCCGAGGAAGTCGGCCGCCGCACGACGATGGCGGTGGTCTCGGCGATCTTCGCAGTGATCGTGATCGACGCCTTCTTTGCGGTGTTCTTCACCGAAATCGGGTGGGGATGATCCGATGCGCATGAACAAGCATCCCGATGACGACAACCCGGTGATCGTGGTCGAAGGCCTGGTCAACCGCTTCGGCGACTTTGCGGTCCATGATGGCCTCGACCTCACCGTGCGGCGCGGCGAAATCCTTGGGGTGGTGGGGGGCTCGGGCACCGGAAAGTCGGTGCTGATGCGATCGATCATCGGTCTCCAGCGGCCCGATGCCGGGCGCATCGATGTGCTGGGCAAGACCATCACCGAGCTCGATCTTGACCAGGGCATTGGCGTGCGCCGCCGCTGGGGCATCCTGTTTCAGGGCGGGGCGCTGTTCTCGACGCTGACGGTGGGCGAGAATGTCGAGGTGCCGCTCAAGAAGTACTACCCCGATCTTGATCCCGAATTCCGTGCCGAGATCGCGCGCTACAAGGTAATGCTGACCGGCCTTCCCGAAAGCGCGGTGCAGAAATATCCGAGCGAGCTGTCAGGCGGTATGAAGAAGCGCGCCGGCCTCGCCCGCGCGCTGGCGCTCGATCCTGAGCTGTTGTTCCTCGACGAACCGACCGCCGGGCTCGATCCGATCGGCGCGGCCATGTTCGACCGGCTGACCCGCGAGCTTCAGGAAACACTCGGCCTCACGGTGTTTCTCATAACCCATGATCTCGATACGCTTTACGAGATCTGCGACCGCGTGGCGGTGATCGCGGAAAAGAAGATCATCGCGGTTGGCACCATCCCGGAACTGATCGCCACCAAGCATCCGTGGATCGAGGAATATTTCAACGGCCCGCGCGGCCGCAGCGCCTATGCCACGCATGTTCGAGAGGAGCAGGCATGAGCGAGAGAACATTGGACAAGCCCGCCCGCCGGGCCGCATAGGGAACGCGCATGGAAACCAGAGCCAACAACCTGTGGGTCGGTGCGGTGACGTTGGTGCTGCTGGCGGCACTGGCGGTGTTTATCGTATGGATCGCGCGTTTGGGGCAGGGGCGCCAGGACGAATACGACATCTTTTACGGCCAGTCGGTCTCGGGCCTTGCCAACGGCAGCCAGGTAACCTTTGCCGGGGTGCCGGTCGGCCAGGTGACCGAGATCGCGCTCGCCAAGGACAACCCTGAATTCGTGCGCGTGCGCATCACGGTGGGTGAGGGCGTGCCGATCCTCGTCGGCACCCAGGCGACCATCCAGGCGAGCTTCACCGGAGTCTCGACGATCCTGCTCGACGGCGCGCGCAAGGACAATCCGGCGATCACCTGCGCGACAACCGCCTGCCCTGAAGGCCGCCCCGTGATCCCTCCGGGCCGCGGCGGTTTCGGCGAGATCGTCGCCAACGCGCCGCTGCTGCTGGAACGGCTGGCGACGCTGACGGAACAGCTCAACGTCATCCTCGGGCCTGACAATCAGGACGAAATGGCGGGCATCCTGCGCAACACCAACCGGCTGACCGCCGGCCTAGCCGACGCCAGCCCGGAGCTGACCCAGAACCTCAAGGACTTCCGCACTACGCTGACAGAGTTGAACCAGACATTGGACGCAGTCGAGAAGCTGGCGGTGACCACCGACGGGGTGCTCAACAAGGAAGGCCAGCCGCTCGCCAAGGAGCTGCGCGATACGCTGCGCAGCGCCAATGGCGCGCTCGCTTCGCTTTCGGCGACGCTCGAGGACACGCGGCCCGCCGCCCGCCAGCTGCGCACCACCACCTTGCCCGCCGCCGAGGCGACGCTCGAGGACCTGCGGGCCACTAGCCGCTCGCTGCGCTCGATCACCGAGAAGCTCGAAAGCGAGGGCGTGGGCTCGCTGGTGGGCGGCAAGTCGCTGCCCGACTACAAGCCCAAATAAGGACGATGAAGCGATGCGCGTGATGCACCGGCCTGTTCTCTTCACCCTCCCGCTCGTGCTGGCACTTGCCGGCTGCGTCAGCCTTGGCGGCGATCCGCCCGCGAGCCTGCTGACCCTCAGTCCCGAGGCGAGCGCGCCCGTGGGTCCAGGAGTCGGTAGCGGCGCTTCCCAGCCGGTGATCGCGATCCTGACGATCGACACCCCCGCCAAGCTCGACGTGCTGCGCTTGCCGGTGGCCGTCTCCGACACCGAGATCGCCTACTTGCAGGAAGCCTACTGGGTCGAAAAGCCCGCACGCCTGTTCCGGCGGCTGGTCGGCGAGACGATCCGTTCGCGCGGAAAAGCAATGGTGGTAGACGGCGACAACACCGCGACGCTGGCGACGCTGACGCTCAAGGGCACGCTGATCGACATGGGTTACGACGTGCCGACCCAATCTGCCGTGGTGCGTTTCGATGCGGTGCGGATCGACAATGAAGGCAAGGTCACCACCCGCCGCTTCGAAGCGCGTGAGAGCGGCGTGGTCGCCGAAACCCGCGCGGTCGGCGCGGCGCTCAACGTGGCGGCTAACAAGGTGGCGCGCGAAGTAGCCGACTGGGTCGCGGGGGGCTGAGTCTTTCGTTCAGACCGCGGTGGGTCTGCCCCCTCAAGAACGCGCCATCCGTGCAAAGGCACAGGCGCGCAGGAAATCGGCCTCGCGCCGGGCGCGGCGCTCCTCGGCCTCCCAGTCGCGGCCCCACAGATCGGCCTGCCATTCCTCTTCGAGACAGGTCGCCTGCCACAGCGCTAGCGGCTCCTCCTCGTGGGTTGCATCGAGCGCGGCGAGCGCGGTGACGAGCGAGGCGGCGAGCTTCGCCATCGCCTCCACGCCGGCCAGCGTAAAGGGACCCAGCGTATTCAGCCGTGTCTCGAGCACCGCCAGCGCGTCTGCCGGCTGGGGGCGGTGGAGGACGCCGCTGACTCGCACCAGCGTAATACCGTGCGCCGCCTCGAAAGCTGCAAGCAGCGGCTCCCACACCATCTGCTGACGCGCGTGGAGCGGCTCGTCGGGGTCGGCGCGGTAGCACAGCGTGTCGGTCTCGGCGTAGGATACCAGCCCGCGCGCCGTCCCCGCAGGATCAGCCGCAACCATGTCGATCGCGTAGTCGGCCATGTCACGCAAGGGCAGGCTGGCGGGGTCGATTTTCTCACCCTGCAGCCGCCATTCCGCTGCCAGCGCCTCGCCGAGTGCTGCGGTGGGCACCACCTGCCGCGCTCCGCCGACGGTCTTGATCCCGCGCCCGTCGAGCAGCACTTGCCAGCCGCCTGGGCCTGCCCCTGTCGTCACATCCTTGTAGAATCGGCGGATCATTTTGGCGTCTTGTTTCCGGCGTTCCAGCGGCGCGCGACAAAGCGCGGCAGGAAGAAGATTTCGAAGAAGCCCACCACCGCCAAGACCGCTCCCACCGCGTAAGGCAGGTCGATGATGCCGCGCACGATGGCAAAGCCGAGCATCACCAAGGCGACCCCGCCAAAGCGCACCAGGTTCATGATGATGAAGCCGGTGCGGGCCCGGTCTTCGGCGATTTCGCGCGCGGATTTCATGGCAGCATCTCCTCGAGGGCGGCGGCAAGGTCGGCGGCGGTTGCGACCACGCGTGCCGCGCCGCTCGTCAGCAATTCTGCGGTGCCGTGATAGCCCCAGCCGACGCCGATCGCGGCGACCCCGATGCTGCGCGCCATCATCATGTCAAACGTGGTGTCGCCAATCATCACGGCCTGCGCGTGGGCGGCGCCGGCCTCGAGCAGTGCAGCTTCGAGCATCGCGGGGTGGGGCTTGGAGGGGTGGCGGTCGGCGGTCTGGAGCGAGACGAACAGGTCGCTAATCCCGTGGGTGGCAAGGCAGGCGGCAAGCCCCCGGTCGGACTTGCCGGTGGCGACCGCAAGGCTCCATCCGCCCGCGTGAAGGTCGTCCAGCAGCTCGGCGATGCCATCATAAAGCGGCTCGTCGAGCAGGCCTTCTTCCCGCCGCGCGCGGAAGCTGGAGCGGTAGAACTCGGTGACGGCGCGGTTCTGGTCGTCGCTCAAGCCGGGTGCGAGGCTGCGCACTGCGGCGGGCAGGCTGAGGCCGACGATCCGGCGCACAGCGTGATTGTCGGGCGCAGCGAGGCCTGCGCGGGAAAAGGCGCGCTCCATCGCCCAGCACACGTCTGCCTGCCCGTCGACCAGCGTCCCGTCGCAATCGAACACCGCAAGGCGCCTCATGCGGCGATATTCCGGACAAGATCCGCAAGCGCGGCGTGCCCTGCGGCCTGAAGCCCCTCGCCAATGCGCGTGCGCTCATTGGCCGACTTGTTTTGCGAAAGCTTGAGCGTGGGCCGCCACGCCAGCACTTCAAGCTCGAAGCCGACGATACCGCGAAACAGGCCGGACCACATTTTCTCCGAGGATTCCTTGGCCTGCCACGGCGTGCCTTCCAGCTTGCCCTCGTGCTTGCCTATCGCAGCGTGGAGGAAAGCCTCCAGTCCCGAGTCGGCCATCTTGCGCACCCGGCCTTCCAGCTCGAGCGCGACGTAATCCCAGGTCGGCACCGTGTCGCGGTTGTCGTACCAGCGGGGCGAGACATAGGCGTCCGGGCCGTTGACGACGATCAGCGCGGTCTCCCCATCGAGGTGCCGGGCGAGGGCGTTGCCGCGTGCAAGGTGGAACTGCACAGTACCATTGCCGTCCGTCAGTAGCGGGGTGTGTGCGACGCGCGGACCGTCTGGCGTGGCGGCAAAGACCATGCCGAAGCCGACCTGCGCGATCAGGTTCTCGCACAGCGCCCGGTCCTCAGTGCGGAAGAGCGGATTGGGATGCATCAGCGGCGGCCTTTGACTCCAGGGGCCCTAGCTCCAGGGGCTTTGGTTCCAGGGGCTTTGACTCCGGGGCCCTTCAATCCGGGGCCCTTCAATCCGGGGCCCTTCAATCCGGGGCCCTTCAATCCGGGGCCCTTCGGCTTACCGGGCTTGGCCGGAGCCTTGGCCGCCGACTTCGGCTTGCTTTTATCCGGGGCCTTGCCCTTCGGCTTGGCGGTCGCAGCCCCGCGCGCGCGGCGCGGCGTGCGGGCCTCCTTCTTCGCCTGCTTGAAGTGGCGGCGGGCGGCCTGCTTCTTTTCCTCGCCGGTCTTTTCGGGCGCCTCCTCGCGCAGCGGCGAGGCGTCCGAGAGCCCTTGGTCGAAGCCCAATACGTCCATGCTCATCGCAAAGTGCGCGGGTAGCTCGGCGGTCACGTCCAGCTTGCCGCCTGAACCGTCACCGGCCTTGGGCTCGGAGATGATTAACCGGCGTGCATGCAAGTGCATCTTGCGGCTCACCGCGCCGGTCAGGAAGGCGTCCGGCCCGCCATACTTGCCGTCACCGACGATCGGGTGGCCGATTGCGGCCATATGGACGCGCAGCTGGTGGGTGCGGCCGGTGAGCGGCTCCAATTCGACCCAGGCGGCGCGCTGACCGGCGTGCTCGATCACGCGGTAGCGGGTCTTGGCCGCCGCGCCGTTTTCCTCGTCGATATGCATCTTCTCGCCGCCGGTGCCCGGCTGCTTGGCGAGGGCTGCATCGATCACGCCTTCCGACAGATCCGGCACGCCGACCACCAGTGCCCAGTAGACCTTGCGGGCCGAGCGGCTGGCGAATCGCTTGGAGAAGCTTGCAGCGGCCCCCGGCGTCCGGGCGATCAGCAGCACGCCGCTCGTATCCTTGTCCAACCGGTGGACGAGACGCGGGCGGGGCGTCTTCTCGTCGGTCACGAAGGCATCGAGCAACCCGTCGACGTGCTTTGTCGTCTTGCTGCCGCCTTGCGTCGCGAGGCCGGGGGGCTTGTTGAGCACGATCGCGCTCGGCGTCTCGCGGATCACCATGTCCTTGGCCTCGGCGATCTGCTCGGGGCTCAGCGTGCGGACGCGCGGCGCGGCTTTCTTTGCGGTGGGCGCTTCCTCGCCGCCGGGAGGAACGCGCAGCACCTGGCCTTGCTCCAGGCGATCCTCCGGCTTCACGCGCTTACCGTCGACCCGGATCTGCCCGGTGCGCGCCCAGCGCGATACCGTGGCAAAGCCGATCAGCGGCAGATTGCGTTTGAACCAGCGGTCGAGCCGGATGCCGTCGTCATCCTCGCTGACAGTGAACTGCCGGACGTTGTCTGTAGCGGCCGGGTCTGGGGCGGCCGGGCCTGTGGCGACGGGGTCTGTGGCGGCTGGGGTGGGGTTATCGGTCATGGGACGCTCTGCGCGGCGACGAGGCCGATAATCACCGCTGCCATTCCGGCGGCGAGCGAGGCTGCGGCATAGCCTGCGGCCATCCCCGCCTGTCCGCGGTGGAGCATGGTGACGAGCTCTGAAGAAAAGGCGCTGAAGGTGGTGAAGCCGCCCAAGAGGCCGACCCCGATCAGCAGGCGCGCGTGTTCGGCGCTCTGCTGGGCGAGGGTGCCGCGCGCCAGCCAGCCGACCAGCGCGCCCATTGCAAGGCTGCCGGCGATGTTGACCGCCAGCGTCCCCCACGGGAAAGCGTTGCCCGGCCCGGCGATTCCGGACACCGCGCGGCCGACCTGATAGCGCAGTACTGAGCCCACAGCGCCGCCAAGGGCGACGTTGAGGCTTGCTGCGAGGGGGGAAATTTCACCTGCCATCGCCCGCCTTTAGCGAGGCCATCGCGATCTGCCTAGCGCGGCTGAACTTGAGCGTGGGGCGGCCTCCTGCGCGCTCACGGCTTGCCTTTGAAACGCCGTTGGACTATCGGGGCGCGGTTTCAAGGGCGATACCTAGAGAGAATCGCCCGTATTCCATAGGAAATTCATCGCGCACCCCCGCGCAGAATCATGCGGGGCTCTGGGTGTTCGGACAATTGAGGTAGTCGTCGTTTATGCAAATCATGGTTCGCGATAACAATGTCGATCAGGCCCTGCGCGCGCTCAAGAAGAAGCTGCAGCGCGAAGGTGTTTATCGTGAGATGAAGCTGCGCCGCCACTACGAAAAGCCGAGCGAGAAGCGCGCCCGGGAAAAGGCTGCCGCCGTGCGCCGCGCTCGCAAGATGGACCGCAAGCGGATGGAGCGTGACGGGAGCAAGTAATCCCGTCCTCAGGCGTGCATCCCTGTCGGGAACCGCTTGAATCCCCTTTTACGATCAGCCATCAGGGCGCGGCTTCAACCCGCGCCCTTTTGTCGTCGCGCCCCTGCGGCGCCCCGGTGGCGCCCCCGTGCCGCCCAACGTGACTAACAGGACAAGACCATGACCGAGATTACCCGCGTTCCGATCAAGCCTGTCGCCAAAGGTTCGCTGACCAAGCTGTGGATCGGCGTCGTCCTTGCTGTGCTGGTGGGGGCGGGAGTCGCCTGGTCGGCCGTGCCGCGCGGCCTTAGCGTCGACACCGAAGTGGCGGGCACCGGGCCAACCGTGGCCAAGGGCGACGTCGTGTTCGTGAAGTATAAGGGCAAGCTCGCCGCGACCGGCACCGTCTTCGACGAATCGCAGGACATCCCGCTCCCGGTGCAGGGCCTGTTCCCGGCCGGCAACCCCTTCCCGGTTGAGGAAGGTGCGACCATCCCCGGCTTCTTCCAGGGTCTCCAGAAGATGCAGAAGGGCGGCAAGTACACGCTCTTCATCCCGGCTGATCAGGGCTATGGCGCAACCCCGCCCCCGGGCTCGCCGATCCCGCCCAACGCCGATCTCGAATTCGATATCGAAGTGGTTGATATCATGAGCCGTGCGACCTTCGACCGGAACCTCAAGATTCTCCAGCAGACCATGCAGCAGCAGATGGGCCAGCAAGGCGGCGCGCCGGGCGGGGCCCCGGTTGATCCGGGTGCGCCTCCTCAGGCCATTCCAGGCCAGTAAGGGGCGCGCGCATGTCAGTCGACAAGGCAACCGTCGCCAAGATCGCCAGCTTGGCGCGCATCCGCATGGACGATGCCGAGCTCGAGCGCATGGTGCCCGAGCTCAACGGCATCCTCCAGTGGGTCGAGCAGTTGGGCAAGGTTGATACCGCCGGCATCGAGCCGATGGCGGCAGTGATCCCCAATACGCTGCGCCTGCGCGACGACGTGGTCGATGCAGACCCGCTGACCGGCGGCGGCAGGCAAGGCGACGTGCTCGCCAATGCCCCCGCGGCCGAGCATGGCTTCTTCGGCGTGCCCAAGGTGATTGAGTAGCATTATTCCGTCACCCCTGCGCAGGCAGGGGTCCAGCTGACCGCTGGTATGACAGAACACGTTAGCTGGATTCCCGCCTTTGCGGGGATGACGGAAGAGATAGAATGACTGACCTGACCCAACTCGGCGTGAAAGACATCCGCGACGGCGTGCGCGCCGGCAGCTTCACCGCGCGTGAAGTGACAGAAGGCTTCAACACCGCCGTCGCCGGGGCCGCCGCCCTGAACGCCTTCATCGTCACCACCCCCGACCACGCGCTCGCCGCTGCCGACGCAGTGGACACGGCGCGCGCGGCGGGAGGCGAGCTTGGCAAAATGGCGGGCGTGCCGATCGGCATGAAGGACCTGTTTGCCACCAACGGCGTTCAGACCACGGCCGCCTCGCACATTCTGGAAGGCTTCACGCCCCGCTACGAAAGTACCGTCTCGCAGAAGCTGTGGAACGCGGGTGCAGGGATGCTCGGCAAGCTCAACCTTGACCAGTTCGCGATGGGTTCGTCCAACGAGACGAGCTATTTCGGCAACGTCACCTCGCCGTGGCGCAAGGCCGGGAGCTACCAGCCGATGAGCCCCGGAGGCTCCTCGGGCGGCTCGTCCTCGGCGGTCGCCGCGCGAATCGCGCCTGCCGCGACCGGCACCGACACCGGCGGATCGATCCGGCAACCGGCGGCTTTCACCGGCATCTGCGGGATCAAGCCGACCTATGGGCGGTGCTCGCGCTGGGGCATCGTCGCCTTTGCCTCCAGCCTCGATCAGGCCGGGCCGATGGCGCGGTCTGTTGAGGATTGCGCGATCATGCTCGGCGCGATGGCGGGCTTTGACCCCAAGGACGCGACCAGCCTCCGGATGGACGTGCCCGACTGGGAAGCCGCCCTCAACGCCGACCTGCGCGGCAAGAAGGTCGGCATCCCGCGCGAATACCGCATGGAGGGCACCGATCAGGCGATCCTCGATTCGTGGGAACAGGGCAAGGCGTGGCTGCGCGATGCGGGTGCGGAAATCGTCGATGTTGCGTTGCCGCACACCAAATACGCGCTGCCCGCCTATTACATCATCGCCCCTGCCGAAGCCTCATCCAACCTGGCCCGCTATGATGGCGTGCGTTATGGCCTGCGCGATCTTCCCGAAGGCTCAGGGTTGCAGGATATGTACGCCGCCACCCGCGCCGCCGGGTTCGGGGACGAGGTCAAGCGCCGCATCCTGATCGGCACCTATGTGCTGTCCGCCGGATTCTACGACGCCTATTACACCCAGGCACAGAAAATCCGCGCACTGGTCGCCCGCGACTTTGCGCTTGCCTTTGCGCAGTGCGACGTGATCCTTGCGCCGACGACGCCGACGGCGAGCTTCCCGCTCGGCTCGATGAACGAAGACCCGCTGACGATGTATCTCAATGACGTCTTCGCCGTGCCCGCCAGTCTCGCCGGCCTGCCCGCGATGAGCGTGCCTGCGGCGATCAACGCCGACGGGCTGCCGCTCGGCCTCCAGCTAGTCGGCAAGCCCTTCGACGAGCAGGGCGTGCTCGACGCCGGTCTTGCTATCCAGCAGCGCGCGGGGTTTTCGGCGAAACCGGAAAAGTGGTGGTGAACGCCGACCTGCCGCTTTGGTTAGCCGGGATCGGCGTGGCCATCGCCGTGCCGTTGACCTTCATGGTTGCCAATTGGGTCAGGAAGAACGTCGATCACGGCGAAGCGCGGTTCGATACGCGCAATGCCAGCGAGAGTGACGAGGAAACGAAATGACCAACTACCGCATCCAGGGCGCAACCGGCGAATGGGAGGTCGTGATCGGCCTCGAAGTCCACGCGCAGGTGACTTCGCATTCCAAGCTGTTTTCGGGCGCCTCGACCGCGTTCGGCGCTGAGCCGAACTCGCAGGTCAGCCTCGTCGATGCCGCGATGCCCGGGATGCTGCCTGTGCTCAACGCTGAGTGCATCCGTCAGGCGGTGCGCACCGGCATGGCGATCGAGGCCAAGATCAACGTGTGGAGCCAGTTCGACCGCAAGAATTACTTCTACGCCGACCTGCCGCAGGGCTACCAGATCAGCCAGCTCTACCACCCCATTGTCGGTGAGGGATCGCTGCTGATCGAGGCGGACGAGAAGGCGGGTATCGAGGCCGACAAGGTGATCGGGATCGAGCGAATTCACGTGGAGCAGGACGCCGGCAAGCTGATGCACGATCAGCACCCGGTCATGTCCTATGTCGACCTCAACCGTTCGGGCGTGGCGCTGATGGAGATTGTCAGCCGCCCCGATCTGCGCTCCCCTGCCGAGGCGGGGGCTTATGTGCGCAAGCTGCGCGCGATCCTGCGCTATGTAGGAAGCTGCGACGGCAACATGGAAGAAGGCTCGATGCGCGCCGACGTCAATGTCAGCGTGCGCAAAGTCGGCGACGAACTCGGCACGCGCACCGAAACCAAGAATGTCAACTCCGTGCGCTTCGTCATGCAGACGATCGAGCACGAGGCGATGCGCCAGGTCGATGTGTTGGAGGCTGGCGGAACAATCGTGCAGGAAACGCGCCTGTTCGATCCCGGCACCGGCACCACGCGCACGATGCGCAGCAAGGAAGACGCGCACGACTATCGCTACTTCCCCGATCCGGACCTTCTGCCGCTGGTGCTGGAGCAAGACTTCCTCGCCGAATGCCGCGCCAGCTTGCCGGAACTGCCGGACGCCAAGCGCAAGCGGTACATGGGAGAATTGGGGCTAACCGCTTATCAGGCTAAGGAACTTATCGCCGAAAAGCCATGGGCACTTTTCTTTGAGCGGGTTTTGAATGCCCTTCGAAACCAGATCGAACTTCCGTTGCCGGAACTTGGACGAGCAGCCGCTAATTTTGTGCTCAACGAAGTCTTTGGATTCCTAAGCAACCTAGGAATCGAAAATGGCATCGATGAGGTTACGGGCGAGCCAGTGGGATGTATTGAGGTTTGGCAGGCGGCGAAGCTCTTGAAGATGCGTCTCGATGGAACGCTGTCTGCGCCCCTTTATAAGGAACTCTTCAATGAGGTCGTCTCTACTCAAGACGACCCTGAAACCGTCGCTAAAGAGAAGGGACTTCTCCAGGTCAGTGACACCGGCGCCATCGAAGCCGCGGTCGACGCGATCATCGCCGCCAATGCCGACAAGGTCGAACAGTACCGCGGCGGCAAGGAAGCGCTGTTCGGCTTCTTCGTCGGCCAGACCATGAAAGCGATGCAGGGCAAGGCCAATCCGGGCGTGGTGAACCAGTTGCTCAAGGCGAAACTGGGCTGAACCGCAAGATCGGTCGGGCGCGCGGCATCCGGCCGGTCTAGCCATCCCCTGCCACAGAGGATGGATGGAATGAACGAAGTCGCAGCCGAAAACTACCGCAAGCGT
>JBBRUU010000071.1:0-13954 GCA_038247515.1 Sphingomonadales bacterium | reverse complement strand
GCAGAGCGCGGGCGGCTGAAGCGCGCGCAGGTCCGGGTGGCGGGGCCGGACACGCCCTCGCCGGTCGCTTCATGGCCCGAGGGAAGCTCGCAGGGTCGTATCGTTCGTCGCTTTTGCGCTGGACTGTGGGAGGAGGTGTGGCACGCCGCCTCCTTGGCCAGCCTCGATTTTTCCGGCGGCGAGGTGCTGGTCAGCGTCACGCCCGCCATGACTGTGATCGATATCGACGGCGTGGGAGCCGTGCGCGACGTGGCGCTGGCGGCTGTGCCGGCAATCTGTCAGGCGCTCGCGTGGTTTGATCTTGGCGGGAACATCGGCATCGACTTTCCGACTTTGGCCGCGAAGGACGATCGGCGTGCAGTCGACGAAGCGCTGGGGGCGGTGCTGGCGGGCTGGCCGCACGAACGCACCGCCATGAACGGGTTCGGCTTTGTCCAGCTCGTCGCCCGGCTGGAAGGACCATCGCTGTTGCACCGATTCGCCGCAGCGCGCCTCGGCATGTCGGCGCGGATGGCGCTGCGGCGGGCGGAACTGGCGGCGGACGCGGGCACGGGCCGGGTGTTGCTGCTGACGGTGCATCCCGCGCTCAAGGTCAAGCTCAAGGACGACTGGTTGGCCGACCTCGCCCGCAGGACGGGCCGCGAAGTGCGGATCACCGCCGATCCCGGCCTTGCCATCGAGGCGGCTCATGCCCAGTTATTGGACGCATGACCTTCTTCGCCACCAAGCCCTGCCCTATATGCCGCAAGCCGCGGGACCATGCGCTGGGGCAGGGAAGCGGTAGCGCACCAGAAAACCCGTTCCATCCGTTCTGTTCGCAGCGCTGCAAAGATCGCGATCTGGCACGTTGGTTCTCCGATTCCTACGCCGTCCCCGGCCCGCCCGCCGACCCCGACCACCTGGCCCCTGAAGACTGGCGCAAGCAGGATTGAACGCACGCGTCACAAGGGCCTGCAAAACTCTCTTGCCAACCCTGGTCCCCTTCGCCATAGGGCCGCTCTCATTTGCTCGCCGGGGGCAGCCGAATGGCTTTTCCCCGGCGTTTGCATTGGATGCCCGGGTAGCTCAGGGGTAGAGCAGCGGATTGAAGATCCGCGTGTCGGTGGTTCAAATCCTCCCCCGGGCACCATACGCCAAAGGTTTGCAGCCGACCTGGGAGTGCCGACCTTATGTCCCGCCGCACCAAGATTTACGAAGGCAAGGCCAAAATCCTCTACGAAGGCCCCGAACCGGGCACGCTGATCCAGTACTTCAAGGATGATGCGACCGCCTTCAACGCGGAGAAGAAGGGTACGATCAACGGCAAGGGCGTGATCAACAATCGCATCAGCGAACACGTCTTCACCCGCCTCGCCCATATCGGCATCCCGACCCACTTCATCCGCCGCCTCAACATGCGCGAGCAGCTGATCCGGCAGGTCGAGATCATCCCCCTGGAAGTGGTTCTGCGTAACGTCGCGGCCGGCTCGATCAGCAAGCGCCTCGGTATCGAGGAAGGCGAACCCCTGCCGCACACGCTGATCGAATATTACTACAAGGACGATGCGCTCGGCGATCCGCTGGTTTCCGAAGAGCACATCGCCTGCTTTAACTGGGCCTCGAACGAGGAGATGCACGACATCTCGTCGATGGCGATCCGGATCAACGACTTCCTGTGCGGAATGTTCGCCGCGATCGACATCCGTCTGGTCGACTTCAAAATCGAGTTCGGGCGCCTTTATGATGGCGACTATAGCCGCGTGATTCTCGCCGACGAGATCAGCCCCGACTGCTGTCGCCTGTGGGATATGAACACCGGCGAGAAGCTCGACAAGGACCGCTTCCGCCGCGATCTGGGCGGTGAGGAAGAAGCCTACCGCGAAGTCGCCCGCCGCCTCGGCCTGCTCAACGGCGAAGACAACAGCCCGGGCGAGGTGTTCGACCTTTCGCACGCACGCTCGCGCCTGCGTGGGCCGCCGCCACTCAAGAAGTAGGGCCCTCAAGAAGTAGGCCGCTCACGAAGTAGGCTGACAGCCGCAATTCAGGGCCTAGAGTCCATAAGACAAGCCATGCGACTGAAAGATACCCTGACCTTGATCCGACTTCGTCCGCTGGCCGCCAGCCTCGTGCTGGCGCTTGCCCCGTTTGCCCTGCCCTCGCTTCTCGCCGCGCAGGAGGTACCGGCTGCCCAGGCGCAGGCCGAAGCCCCCGCACCGGCATGGCCCTTCGAGGCCAGCGACGTGCCGGTCGACACCGGCTATACCTTCGGCAAGCTAGGCAACGGCCTTCGTTACATCATCCGCCGCAACGCCACCCCGGCGGGCACGGCGCTGGTGCGGATGCGGATCGGTTCGGGCGCGCTTGAGGAAACCGACAGCGAACGCGGCCTTTCGCACTATCTCGAGCACATGGCCTTCAACGGCTCCAAGGGCATCCCCGAGGGCGAAATGGTGAAGCTGCTCGAGCGCGAGGGGCTGGCGTTCGGCGCGGATACCAATGCCTCGACCGGCTTTGACGCGATCACCTACATGCTCAACCTGCCGCGCAATGACGAGGCCCTGCTGGGCACCGCGCTGAAGCTGATGCGCGAGACCGCGACCGAGCTCACCATTTCCGAGGAAGCCGTGGCCCGCGAGCGCGGCGTGGTGCTCGCCGAGCGGCGCGACCGGGCGGGCTACCAGCAGCGCAATTTCGAGGACAATGTTGCCTTCCTCGCGCCGCAAGCGCGCTATGGCCGCCGCATCCCGATCGGCACGATCGAGGTGCTGGAGGGCGCAAACGCCGCGCAGATCCGGGCGCTCTACAGCCGCGCCTACATCCCGGCGAACACGGTGCTGGTGGTGGTCGGCGACTATCGCGCGGAGGTTGTCGAGGCGGCGATCGGGGCGCGCTTTGCCGACTGGCCCGCCGGCCCGGTCCCGCCCGAGCCGGTATCCGGCCCCATCGACGTAACGCGCAAGGGGCTGACCGACATCCACCTTGATCCCGCCCTGCCCGAAAGCATCACGATCAGCCGCCTCGCCCCGTGGCGCGACGAGCCCGATACGGTCGCAAACCGCCACGCGGCGCGGCTACGGGGGATCGGCTACGCCATCGTCAACCGCCGGCTTGCTCGCCTCGCCCGCGGCGCTGATGCGCCGTTCAAATCAGCGGGTTTCAGCTCAGGCGACATCTTCGAGGATGCACGGATCACCAGCCTTCAGGTGAACACCACCGACGGGGCGTGGCGCACAGGCGTGCTTGCAGCAGTGCGCGAAGCGCATCAGGCGCTGACCTACGGCTTCACGCAGGCCGAGCTCGGCGAGCAACTCGCCAACATCCGAACCAGCCTTGAAAACGGCGTGAAATCGGCGGACACGCGCAGCAATGCGGTTTTCGTGGGCGGGGCGCTGGCGCTGGTGAGCGACGAGCGCGTACCGACCACGCCCGATTGGCAGCTCGCCGCATTCGAGCGGTTGGTGCCCGAGATCACGCCAGATGCGGTCTGGCAAGCGATGCGCGCCGACGCCGCGCCGCTCGCCGAGCCGCTGATCCGCTTCGAAGGCCGCACTGCGCCAGAAGGCGGCGAGGCGGCGCTGCGGGATGCCTTTGCGCAAGGCATGGCGCTGCCCAGCAACGCGCCTGTCGATACAGGGCCGCTCGCCTTCGGCTACACCGACTTCGGCCCGGCAGGCTCAGTGGTGTCCGACACGCGCGAGGAGCGCCTTGGCCTGCGCATCATCCGCTTTTCCAACGGCGTGCGGCTGACGCTCGGGCGCACCGACGTGCGCAAGGACCGTGTCGCCTTTGCCTTCGCGGTCGACGGCGGCGATTTAATGAACACGCGCGAGGCGCCGCTTGCCACCTATCTTGCCGGATCGATGGCGGCAGGCGGCCTCGGCAAGCATAGCCAGGACGATCTCGCCAGCGTGCTTGCCGGGCGCAGCGTCAGCTTCGAGCTGTCGAGCGGCACCGATGCCTTTACCGCCTCGGCCGTAACCACACCGCGCGATCTGCAATTGCAGATGCAGGTGCTCGCCGCGATCTTGATCGACCCCGGCTACAGGCCCGAAGGGACCCAACGCTTCCAAAAGGGTATCGAGAACTTCTTCAACACCCTCGACGCAACCCCCGGCCGGGCGCTGGGAGCCGTGAGCGGCGCTGTGCTGTCGGACGGCGACCCGCGCTTCAGCCTGCAACCGCGCGAGACCTTCATGGCGCTGGGCTATGCCGGGCTTCGGACCACTATTTCCGATCGGCTGGCCAAGGGTGCGATCGAACTTTCACTGGTCGGCGATCTCGACGAGGACGCCGCGATCGCGGCCGTCGCAGCGACCCTGGGTGCGCTGCCTGCGCGAGAGGAAGCCTTCAATCCCCGCGCCGACAAACGCAGCCGCAGCTTTACCGCGCTGCGCGGCGAGCGCATCATCATCCACAAGGGTGAGCCCGATCAGGCGCTGCTGCAATGGATCTGGCCGACCACCGACGACCGCGACCTCATAGAAGCCCAGCGGCTCGACCTGCTGGCGCGGATCGTGCGGCTCGAACTCACCGACCGGCTGCGCGAGAAGCTGGGGCAGGCCTATTCGCCGTCCGCCGGATCGAGCCTCAGCCATTATTACCCCGGCTACGGCACTTTTGCGATCAGCACCGCGGTCGCCGCCGACAAGGTGGGTGCCACCCGCGCCGCCATCGATGAACTGGTTGCCGATCTCAGGAAAGCCCCGCTCGACGCAGACGTGATCGAACGCGCGCGCAAGCCCTATCTCGAAGAGTACAACAACACCCTCAAGGACCTCGGCGGCTGGTTGGCGGTCGCCGCGCGAGCGCAGAGCGAGCCGGAGCGAATTGATCGCTACTTCGCAGCCGACAAGGTCATGGCAGCGATCACCCCCGAGGAGGTCCACCAGACCGCGCTGCGCTACCTGTTGCCCGGCGGATCGGTTGCTTTCGTGGTGATCCCCGAGAAGCCCGCACAGGCTGCTCCGCAAGCCCCATAAAGAAAGGGACCGGCAGGTCGCCCCTGCCGGTCCCCAGCTTGTGGCAGCACCCCGCCGAGGGGGTTCTGCGCTGTCTTAGTACCTGGCGCCGAACGACACACCGATCACGCGCGGTTCGTTCACGAAGGCCGTATTGTTGTTGAAATCAACGACCCCGAGCACATTGTCCTCGTCGGTGATGTTGCGCGCGAAGGCCGCGACTTCCCACTGCCCCTCGTTCGCCGAATAGCCGACCCTGAGGCCGCCCTCGAAGCGGCTCTTGGCGTTGAATTCGCGGCTTTCGTAAAGCAGGAAGTTGGTTTCGCCGAGATAGACCCAGTCGGTGAAGATGAAGAACTCACCCGACTTGCCCACCGGGATGCCGTAGCGGGCGGTGAGATCGCCGCTCCATTCGGGCGCGTTGGGGAAGGGGTTGCCGTTGATCAGCGCGCGGGTGTTGCCGCCGATTACGCGGGTTGGATCGGTAACGGTGCACTGCGCGCAAACGCCTACCGCAAGGTTGGTGTCCTGGATTTCGGTGTTGTTGTAAGCGACGCCGAGGGTGATGAGGAACTGCGGCGTGACCTTGAATGCGCCGTCGAACTCCAGGCCCCAGGCCTCGCCCTTGTTGGCGTTGATCAGCTGGACGAGGTTGCCGGCTCCGCCGACTGCGGTGAACTGCGGGTCTTCGACCGTGTAGTAATAGGCTGCCACATTAAGCCGCACGCGGCGGTCGGCGAGCTCGCTCTTGAAGCCGACTTCGTAGGAAGTGATGTTCTCCGACTGTGCGATCGAAGGCGCGCCGAAGAAGGCAACGTCGCGGCCTTGAATGGTCGGCCCGCGGAACGAGTTGGCAGCCTTGGCATACACGCTCGCATCCGGCGAGACATCGGCAAAGACGCTGATGTCCCAATCGAACTGCTTGTCGCCGACACTGCGCGGCTGGCGCGCGGCGCCTGACCGCACGAAGAAGTCCTTCTGGTCGTCGGTGTAACGCAGGCCGCCGGTGACGCGCACGGTTTCGGTCAGCTGGTAGGAAAGCTGGCCGAACAGCGCCCACGCTTCGTTAGTGTGGTTGACGGTGACCGGCGGCGGGAAGGTGAAGCCAACCGTCGTAACGTCGAAGTCACTATCGAAGTAGAAGCCGCCGACCTGCCAGCTGAACGGGCCTTCACCGGTCGAGGCAAGCCGCACTTCCTGCGTGGTCTGCTCAAGATCGATCGTATCCTGCGTGTCAGACTCGAACGGGATGAAGCCTGGGCCAGTCCGAATGACCGCGCCAAGGTTGTTCCGGACGACAAATCCGCCATCAACATCGCCGCGGCTCGAGCCTTCACTGGACCACCGGCTTGTGATCGAGGTCAGCGTTGCACCGTCGAACTCGTAGGACGCAGTGAGGGTCGCGCCGAGCTGCTCGTAAGCAGCCCTGTTACCGCCGCCGGCATCATAGAACACCGTGTTGCGGTCGTAGTTGTTGTTGAGCCTGTTGGTGTTGTTCGGCTGGACCGTCGTCCGCCCGAGCACGTTGGCGCGGAAGAAGGTCGAGGACCCATCGAGGTCGCGGTAGTTGACCGCGGCAAGCACACTGAAACGATCGCCCGCGGTAAGCAGCAGTTGCCCGCGCAGGGCAATGTCAGTGTAGCCGCCGAGCACATCATTCTGGGCGGTGAACCCGTTGTCGATCCAGTCGCTGCGCCGCTGGACCTGGCCAGAAACGCGGAAGGCCAGCACGTCCTTGACGATCGCGCCGCCCAACGCCGCGTTCACGCCCAGGCTATCGTAGCTGCCATAGCTCACCGAGGCCGAAGCGGTGGTTTCCTGGCTGGGCTTCACCGATTCGATTTTGACGATGCCCGCCGGAGTGTTGCGGCCGAACAGAGTGCCCTGCGGCCCGCGCAGCACTTCGACCCGCTCGACATCGAAGATCGGGAAGCTCTTGAGCGTCGCGTTCTCGAGCACGACGTCGTCAAGCAGCACCGAGACAGGCTGCGAGGCGGCAAGGTCGAAGTCGGTGTTGCCAAGGCCGCGGATATAGAAGCGCGGGGCAACGCGGCCGTTCGAGCTCTCGACGTTGAGGCCCGGCACGGTGCCGGCCAGCGCGGTGATGTCGGCGGTGGCACTGAAGATCGCGGCAACCCGCTCCTGATCGAGGATTTCGGCCGAGACCGCCACCTTCTGGAGGTTTTCAGAGCGGCGGTTGGCGGTGACCATGATCGTGTCGAGCTGGCCGTCGGCCTCCTCGGCATTCGCACCATCCTGCGCGGCAGCGGGTGCGGCAACGCCGAGCGCGGCAGCGGCGAGAATGGTGGAACCGGCCCAGACGGCGCGGAAGGCGGTGAAGCGGTGAGACATCGGACTACCCCTTGTTATTGTCAGATGGAGAGATTGTTGCAGCCAGCGCAGTGGCATTTTCACCCGATTCGCGCGAGGTCGCGGCGCGCTCATTCTGCTGAATACTCAGGCAGCAACGGCGTTCTTGAAGCGGCTGTTGCAACTATGTTACAAACATGGCTGATTGACGACATTATTGTGACAACAGGCGCCAGGTCTGGCATCGCATCGCTGCGGTGCAGAAGCGCCATAACCGCGATTGCGTGTGCGTCGCGGGACGCTATAGCGGCAGCGCGGCGCCCGGCAGCGCCTCCCGACACAAATGGAGCATCAGCCATGCAAGTGCGCGTCCTTGTCCGATTGAAGCCCGGCGTGCTCGATCCGCAGGGCCGTGCGGTGCACCACGCGCTTGAAGGCATGGGCTTTGCAGGGGTGGCAGATGTGCGGGTCGGTCGGCTGATCGAACTCGACGTCGCCGATGGCACCGACGAAGCCACGGTCCGCCAGATGTGCGAGAAGCTCCTCGCCAACACCGTGATCGAAAGCTTCACCATCGAGGGTGTGCAGTGATGGCGTTCCGGGCGGCGGTCATCACCTTCCCCGGCTCCAACTGCGACCGGGACATGGCAACCGGGCTCGAAGCGGTTTCGGGCACGGCGGCGCTGCGGGTCTGGCACGGCGATGCGCAGCTGCCTGATCGGCTCGACCTGATCGCGCTACCGGGCGGCTTTTCTTACGGCGACTACCTGCGTGCAGGCGCGATGGCGGCGACCAGCCCGATCATGCGCGCCATTGTCGCGGCGGCGGAGCGCGGCGTGCCCGTGCTCGGCGTATGCAACGGCTTCCAGGTCCTGACCGAGGCACGGTTGCTGCCGGGCGCGTTGCTGCGCAATTCCGGCCAGCGCTTCGTTTGTCGCACCGTCGATCTCACGGTCGCAAACACCGCCTCGCCCTTCACCAACGGGTTTGCCGCGGGCGAGACGATCCGCATTCCGGTCGCGCACCACGACGGCAATTACTACGCCGATGCCGAGACGCTCGACATGCTCGAGGGCGAGGGCCGCGTGGCGTTCCGCTACGCCGAATGCCCGAACGGCTCGGCGCGCAGCATCGCCGGGGTACTGAGCGCCAATGGCCGGGTGCTCGGCATGATGCCGCATCCCGAACGTGCGATCGAACCGGCGGCGGTAACCGCTTTGGGCGGGGCGGACGGACGGCGACTGTTCGAGAGCATCGTGGCAAGCTTCGCCACCGCCTGACGCGGCGGGCGGCGAGGCCTAGGCTCGCTGCTCGCGCACCTTGGGGAACAGCGAGCGCGCATCGGTGGCCGTCATCGGCCGACCGAAATAGAAGCCTTGGATCTTGTCGCAGCCAAGGTTGCGGATCAGCTCGGCTTCCTCGCTGGTCTCGACCCCTTCTGCGGTTGTCGTCATCTTCAGGCTCTTGGCCATCGCGACCACCGCGTTGATGATCGCGAGGCTCTCCGCGCTGCCCTGCGCTGCCCCTTGCACGAAAGTGCGATCGACCTTGATGGTCGAGAACTTGAGCTTGCGCAGGTAGCCAAGCGAGGAATAGCCGGTCCCAAAATCGTCAAGCGCGACCGAGCAGCCGAGCGCCATGACCTGTTCTAGCGCACTGCGCGCGACAGTGGCGTCGCGCAGGAAGATGCTCTCGGTCACCTCGATCTCGAGCCGCTCGGGATTGAGCCCGGTGACGGTGAGCGCCTGCACCACATCATTGTGGAAGTCCGGTTCGAGCAGCTGCTCGGGCGAGACGTTGACGTTGACCTTGATGTCGTCGGGCCAGCGGAGCGCTTCCTCGCACGCCTTGCGCATCACCCACTGGCCGATCGGTATGATCAGGCGCGTGTCCTCGGCAAGCGGGATGAACTTGGCGGGGCTGACGAAGCCGTGCTCGGCGCTGTTCCAACGCGCCAGCGCCTCGAAGCTGACGACTTTCTCGCTGTGGGCATCGACGACCGGCTGATAGTGTAGCTCCATCTCGTCACGGCCCAGCGCCATTCTGAGTGACGCCTCAAGCTGGCGGCGCTCCTCCGCCGAGGCGTGGAGCACCGGCTCGAAACAGCAATGCTCGCCGCCTCCGCTGTCCTTGGCGCGGTAGAGCGCGAGGTCGGCGTTGCGCATGATCTCCTCGACGGTGGCACCATCGCGCGGGCCTTCTGCCGAGCCGACGCTGGCACCGACATAGAGCGTGTGGGAATCGACCTGATAGGGCTCGGACAGGCGCTCGATCACGCGCTGGGCGAGATCGCGGATCACGTCCGCGGTGCTCGCATCACGGATCACGATTGCGAATTCGTCACCGCCCAGCCGCCCGCAGAGCTGGTTCTCGCCCATCAGCGATTGCAGCCGCGCCGATACCTGCGCGAGCATTTTGTCGCCGGTCATGTGGCCAAGCGAATCGTTGACCGTCTTGAAGCGGTCGAGGTCCACTATCAGCAGTGCGCAACGCGTGCGCCACTGCGCGGCGTAGCGCAGCGCCTCGCCCAGCGCTTCGGTCAGCTGCAGGCGGTTGGGTAGCTGGGTGAGCGTGTCGAAGCGCGCGAGGTAGGCGATCTTCTCGGATGACTTGCGCTGCTCGGTCACGTCGGATCCCACGCCGCGGAAACCCATGAATCGGCCCTGTTCGTCGCGCATCGGGGTGCCCGAAAGCTCCCACCAGCGCTCCTCTCCAAGGATCGAGACCTGAACCAGCATATTCGAAAAATTCTCGCGGTTCTTGAGCCGCTCGGCCAGATCGTGGAGGCTCGGCGGAAACTGCCCGCTCGCCCAATTGCGCCCCGCGATCATCTCGAGCAGCGGCTTGCCCTCGACATCGGGCTGCGAGCGGCCGAGCGCGAAGGCGAAGCGCGGGGACACCGAACGCAGGCGCCGTGCCGGATCGACTTCCCACAGCCAGTCGGCCTCATTCTCTTCGAACTCGCGCAGCAGCAGCGAGACCACCGCGTCCTTTTCGACAAGAGCCGCCTCGGCAAGCCGCGCCTTGACGAAGGTGGTGCGCACCTCGACCGTCGCGACCAGGCTCGCGATGGTGAAGAGGATCGCGCCGCCCGCCGCTTGCCACTCGCCCATCAGGCCAAGGCTGAGCGCCGCGCCGAGGCCAAGGACAGCGTTATAAATCAGCACGCTGAGCGGCGACGTCGAGAACACGAAGGTCGACGACATCATCATCACCAGCACGATAAGCAGCAAGGTGATCTGCTGCGCGCCGCCCGACAGCCAGGGGAACAGCAGCAGTGCGCCGACCCAGCATGCTGCCGCAGCGGTGGCATTGAAGTTCTGCCATCGCTCAAGCGTGGCCGGGCCGGCCCGCAGGGTGGGATCGACGAGCATCAAGTCGGTTTGGCGCGAACGGTAAAGGACAAAGGAGAGCAGCCCAGCCCAGGGGCCGACCACCGCTAGCCCGATCAACGGTGCGAAGACCGCAGCGATGAAGGCAACCATCAGCGCATTGGCGAGCATCCGGTGGCGGCTCGCCTGGGCGACCCCGGCAAATTCATCGCCTCTCAGCCGCGTCGGCTCAAACGCCGGATTGCGTGACAACCCGAGCACGTCAGACATCGGCAAGGCAACAGAAAGCGTCGAAGGCTGAGAGGCGGGTTTATCGATCACGTGCGCAGCGTAACGCCGAATGGTTAGGCTGCGGTAAAGCTTGACGCGGATTCACTCGGCGTTGGAGCCTGGCGCGCGGCGGGGTTCGCGGCGCGGTTCCGGGCTATTCGACCGTCACCGACTTGGCAAGATTGCGCGGCTGATCGACGTCGGTGCCCTTCAGCAAGGCGACGTGATAGGCGAGCAGCTGCACCGGCACGGCATAGACCAGCGGCACGATCAGCGAATGAACGACCGGCATTTCGATCGTAGCGATGCAGCCCTCGCCAGCCTCGGCAATGCCTGCCGCGTCCGAGATCAGCACCACCTGTCCGCCGCGCGCGCGCACCTCCTCCATGTTGGAGACGGTCTTCTCGAACAGCGGGCCGGACGGCGCAATCACCACCACCGGCACGGAATCGTCGATCAGCGCGATCGGCCCGTGCTTCATCTCGCCTGCGGCATAACCCTCGGCGTGAATGTAGCTGATTTCCTTGAGCTTCAATGCCCCCTCGAGCGCCAGCGGATAGTCCTGCCCGCGCCCCAGATAAAGCACGTCGCGGGCAGGCGCGATGAGGTGCGCCATCGCGGCGATATCCCCGTCATGCGCCAGCGCGGCGTTAAGCGCGGCAGGGGCCTCGAGCAGATGGCGCACGATCTCGGCCTCGTCCTCGCGGCTCAGACGGCCCTTCGCGACCGCCATATGCGCCGCCAGCGCGGCCAGCACAGCAAGCTGGCACGTGAAGGCTTTGGTCGAGGCAACGCCGATCTCAGGGCCCGCATGGGTCGGCAGCAGCAGATCGGCCTCGCGCGCCATCGTGCTGGTCGGTACGTTTACGACCACGCCGATGGTCTGCCCATTGGCCTTGCAGTGGCGCAGCGCGGCAAGCGTGTCGGCGGTCTCGCCGCTTTGCGAGATGAACAGCGCAAGGCCGCCATCCTCCAGCACCGGCTGGCGGTAGCGGAACTCCGAGGCGACATCGATGTCGACCGGCACGCGCGCGAACTGCTCGAACCAGTACTTCGCCACCATGCCCGCATAGAACGAGGTGCCGCAGGCGACGATCGTCAGGCGGCGCACCGCCGACAAATCGAAGTCGATCTGCGGCAGCGCCACCGAGTTGTCCGAGCGCCTGAGATAGGAGGCGAGCGTCTGCGCCACGACGGTGGGCTGCTCGTAAATCTCCTTTTGCATGAAGTGGCGGTAATTGCCCTTCTCGACCGCCGCCGCCGAAGCGCCCGATGCGCGGATCTCGCGGGTGACGGCGTTGTTCTGGGCGTCGTAGACCTGCGCGCTGTCGCGGCGCACCACCACCCAGTCGCCTTCCTCGAGATAGGCGATCCGCTGGGTGAGCGGGGCGAGCGCCAGCGCGTCGGAACCAAGGTACATCTCGGCATCCTCCCCTTCTGGGCCATAGCCGAGCACCAGCGGCGATCCCAGCCGCGCGCCGATCAGCAATTCGGGATGCTGGCGGAACGCGATCGCGAGCGCGAAGGCCCCGCGCAGGCGCGGCAGGACGGTGCGGACGGCAGCAACCGGATCGGCCCCGTGCTCGACCTGTTCGGAGATGAGATGCGCGACGACCTCGCTGTCAGTCTCGCTCTCGAACACCCTGCCCTTGGCGGCGAGCTGCGCGCGCAGTTCCTTGAAGTTCTCGATGATGCCGTTGTGGACGATTGCGACTTCGCCGGTCGCGTGAGGGTGGGCATTGCTGGAGGTCGGCGCGCCATGCGTCGCCCAGCGGGTGTGAGCGATGCCCACATTCCCGGGAGCCGGGTCGCCGGCAAGCACGGTCACAAGATTGGCGAGCCGCCCTTCCGCGCGGCGGCGCACCAGCGCGCCATCGTGGAGCGTGCAGATCCCGGCGCTGTCATAGCCGCGATATTCCATCCGCTTGAGGCCGTCGACCAGCCGGTCGGACACGCTGGAATGACCCACGATCCCGATGATTCCGCACATAGGCGTTGGTTCCCTTGTTCCTTGCGCTTCCCTCTAGCCGCACCGGGCCGGACGGCAAGCCCTTGCATCAGGCGGTGGGGCAGCAAGGCAAGACCAACCGCGACGACACGGCCCCGCTAGACCTTAGGGAAAAAACAACCTTTCCCTTTTATTCACCATTCTTCGAGACGCACCCTTTGCTTCCATCAGGCGAAGTGCGCTGGTTTATTGGTGAATATCAGAGCCTCGGGGGCTTGGAATGAGCGCATTCGGCAAAAAAGGCGATGCAGGCGGAATGAAGCAGGGCTCGCGCCCCGCCTTCGGTGTCGCGCGTCCGATGAAGGGTGCCGGCGGACCGCCGCGCGGCGGCGACCAGTTCCCGCCGATCCCCGGCGAGGGTTCCGCTTCCCGGCCGTCCCCTGCGCCGACGCCCGCCGCCTCACACCGCCCCGCCACGACTTCCGAGGCGATCGACCGCCTCAATGAACGCATGGCCGCAGTCAACGAGACCAACTCCGAAGTCGGCGGGTTTGAAGCCAGCGTTCACAAGATCAAGGAACAGGTGCTCCCGCGCCTGCTCGAACGCGTCGATCCCGAAGCGGCAGCCACCCTCTCCAAGGAGGAGCTGTCCGAGGAATTCCGCCCGATCATTCTGGAAGTGCTTGCCGAACTCAAGGTCACGCTGAACCGCCGCGAGCAATTCGCGCTGGAAAAGGTGCTGATCGACGAGCTGCTTGGTTTCGGCCCGCTCGAAGAACTGCTGAATGATCCGGACATTACCGACATCATGGTCAACGGCCCGGATCAGACCTACATCGAAAAGAAGGGCAAGCTCATCCTGGCCCCGATACGGTTCCGCGATGAACAGCATCTGTTCCAGATCGCGCAGCGGATCGTGAACCAGGTCGGCCGCCGGGTCGACCAGACCACACCGCTCGCTGACGCCCGCCTCAAGGACGGCAGCCGCGTCAACGTGATCGTGCCGCCGCTCAGCCTGCGCGGCACCGCGATCTCGATTCGTAAGTTTTCCGAAAAGCCGATCACGCTCGACATGCTGCGCGATTTCGGTTCGATGTCCGACAAGATGTGCACCGCGCTGAAAATCGCAGGCGCGTGCCGGATGAACATTGTTATCT
>JBBRUU010000070.1:0-13988 GCA_038247515.1 Sphingomonadales bacterium | reverse complement strand
CGATGGCCAAAACCACGCCGCTGGGCCGCTTTGCCACCTCCGAGGAGATGGCGGGCAGCATCCTCTACCTGCTGAGCGATGCAGCGGTGAACATCACCGGGCACGTTATGGTCTCGGACGGCGGCTTTGCTCTGTAGGGTTTTCCGAGGGACATTCCTACATGATATCAATGCAATGTTTCACGTGAAACATTTTTGGTGTGAAGTTACTCCGGCAGCAGGGCGCTGAAATCGGTCAGCGCTGCATCCCTCAGGCCCCGCCAGACATTGCGCGACTGCACCGTCTCAGCAACGTCGTGGACGCGCAGCAGGTGGACGCCAGCCTCCATTCCCTTGATCGCGAGCGTGATCGATCCCGCCAATCGCCGGTCAGCCTCCTCCTCGTTCGAAAGCGCCCCGATCATCCGCTTGCGGCTCGCCCCGAACATCAGCGGGCTGCCGAGCGCGTGAAACAGCGGCAGGGCGTTGATGAGCGCAAGATTGTCGGCCAGCGACTTGCCAAAGCCGATGCCGGGATCAAGGATGATGCGATCCTCAGGCACACCTGCCGCGATGGCGCGTTCACGGGCAGCCTTGAGGAAGTCGAAGACCTCGCTCACCACGTCGGCGTAGTCACCGCCCTTGTGCAGATCCTCGCCTCTGCCGGGCGCGTGCATCAGCACCACCGGACAATCGCGCGCGGCAACCACTTCGACCGAACGCGGGTCGTAGCGCAGCGCCGAAACGTCGTTCGCCATGTGCGCGCCTGCGGCAAGGCCGGCGTCAAGCACCCCTGCCCGGCGCGTGTCGACGCTGATCGCAGCGCCCATGCTGACGCAATATTCGACCGCCGGAACGACACGGCGGATCTCCTCGTCCTCGAAAGTCGCCGAAGCGCCGGGACGGGTGCTTTCCCCCCCAATGTCGATGATCGCTGCGCCTGCCTCTAGCATGGCGGCGGCATGGGCGCGGCCTGCCTCGATGGCATCGTGCTGGCCGCCATCGGAGAAGCTGTCGGGCGTCACGTTGAGGATGCCCATCACTTGGGGCTGATCGAGCCGGATGGTGCGGCTGCCCAGCTGTAGCGGGGCGTGGACCTTCGCCAGATTGGCCCATTGGCGCGATGCGTCTTCTGCGAGTTCGGCAGGGAGCCGCGCGATTGCCGCCGCTATTTCCGCGCGCGTTCCTGCGGTCCGGGCCGAAACCGCGTTATCCTTGCGCACCACCAGCGCAAATTCGCGCGCATAGGCCATCGAGCCCCCGAGCCGCACCGCCTCGCCCTCGACAGCTTGAGGGCCGGGGATGAGCGTGAGCGGGTGGAGATAGACGCGCGCGGTCATCCTTGGCCCTTTGGCAGCATCAATCCTCGGCGGCCAGAAGGTAGAGCTGGCGCGCAGCGTCGATCGGCTGGACGTCAGCGCCGTTGGTGCCAGCCTTTTCATAATGCCAGAAAGTCCAGCCGTTGCACGACGGCGCGCCTTGCAGGTCCTTGCCAAGCCCGTGGATCGAACCAGACATCTTACCGTTCGGGCCATCGCACTCTAGCGAGCCGTCGGCCCGCACCGTGGCGATCCAGCGGCGCTTACGGTCGAAGACCTTGCTACCCGGCGGGATCAGCCCGCCCTCCACCACCGCGCCGAACGCCACCTTCGGCGCGGAACGGGGGCTTTGCATGGTGGTCAGCGCGCTCTCGTCGAGACGCAGTTCGCGGGCGATCCGCTTTTCGGCGACGGCACGATAGGCCACCTCGCGCTCGCATCCGATCCACTCGCGCCCAAGCCGCTTTGCCACTGCGCCAGTCGTGCCGGTGCCGAAGAAGGGATCGAGCACCACATCGCCCTTCTCGGTCGTCGCCAGCAGCACGCGGTAGAGCAGCGCCTCGGGCTTCTGCGTCGGGTGCGCCTTTTTGCCGTTCTCCTTGAGCCGCTCGCCGCCTGAGCAGATCGGCAGAACCCAATCCGAACGCATCTGCAGCTCGTCGTTGAGCGTCTTCATCGCGCGGTAGTTGAAGTGGTAGCGCGACTTCTCGCCCGTGCTCGCCCAGATCAGCGTCTCATGAGCATTGGTGAAGCGCGTGCCCTTGAAGTTGGGCATGGGGTTGGTCTTGCGCCAGACGATGTCGTTGAGGATCCAGAAGCCAAGGTCCTGGAGGATTGAGCCCACCCGGAAGATGTTGTGATAGCTGCCGATCACCCACAAGGCACCGTCGGGCTTCAAAACGCGGCGCGCCTCGGTCAGCCACTCGCGGGTAAAGTTGTCGTAGACCGCCATGCTGTCGAACTGGTCCCAGTGGTCGGTCACGGCATCGACATGGCTGCCGTCAGGGCGATTGAGATCGCCGCCAAGCTGGAGGTTGTAAGGCGGATCGGCAAAGACGAGGTCGACGCTGGCCGTAGGCAGCGAACGCATCGCTTCGATGCAGTCGCCCGGCAGGATGCAGCCCAAAGGAAGATCCCGCCGAAGATCGGTCGCGTGCGCTATTTTCTGCGTCTTCACAACGCTTCTCGCGCGTGACTTCACCTTCTCTATCACACTCACCGCGGGGCCCTCGCCTGTCATGTCTGCAATTTATCCACAGGCATGAGTCTTTGAGGAGTCCGCGTCAAGCACCTAATTTTACGCGGGCTTTGGCCGATGATGGGTCTGGCAAGCGGAACGAAGCGTGACCGGCACAAGATATTGAGTCCACCGGGTCTGCGGGGACTCGATATGCAGCGGTGTGGCTGGGAGGACTCAGCTTTCCAACAAGCGACCCATCGCCACAGCCGTTCGCCTGAAGCGTAGTCGAGAGGTCGGTTCCGGGTGCCTCGATTACGCTCAACACGAACGGAGGGAATTTCTGTCATCCCGTCGAGGAAGGTAGCGGGAAAATCAGATTACTGCGCCCCGGGCCAGCCGAGTGTGGCTCCGAACATTTGCTTATGCCGAGCGAAGGCCTCATCGCCGAGGCACATCTGGCCGACATAGTGCGACATCGCGATAATCTTCGGGATCATCGCCTGGCGCTTTGCCTCCCATGCTTCGATCGCATCGAAGGTCAGCGTCGGCGAAGCCTCGGCTCGCGCCATCTCGGCATCCATCCCGTCATGCAGTTCGTCCAGCAGCCTTTCGAGATCGGGGATCAGGTTCGCAGGATAGCCGCCCGGATGCTCAGGCAGATCGAGCACGAAGCTCGAACGCTGGTCCTCGGCGAGCAGCATGGTGTTCCACGCCTGCGTCGGCCACAGCCCGCAGGTGACCGAGAGCATCTCCCCGAACGGCCCGTTCCACAGGTCCCGCGGAAGCATCGCGTAGGCGGCCACCGATGTACCGGAAGGCAGTTGCGAATTGGCCTTGGCGAGAAAGCCGCGCTGCCATTCGATCTCTTCGCGTTGGCGCGCGTCGGCATCGGCCTGCGTCATGCGGCGATTGGCGGGTGAGTCCGGCTCAAGCCCGGCCTCGCGCAGCGTGTCGCCGGCCGGGCCTTCGCACAATTCCTCGGGGAGAATACGCTTGGCGGGCGCATCATTAGCGACGGCGTGCGGCGCGACACGCGGGGCGGGGGTGCTCTGTTTGCGGCCGAAGACCGGGCGATGAATGGTCATGATGAGGGTTCCCTTTGCACGCGAGCATAGGGATCAAAGCTGAAATCTTCGTTGATCGCTGCGCCTTATCCAGATCAGCTTCAGAACAGCTTCAATTGCGCCACCGGCGCGAAGCTCCTTCGGTGGAGCGAGCTCGGGCCGTGGCGGCGCAACGCCTCGAGATGTTCAGCGGTGCCGTAGCCCTTGTTGCGCTCCCAACCGTAATGCGGGTGCGCGACGGCGGCTTCGCACATCATCCGGTCGCGCCATTCCTTGGCGATGATCGAGGCAGCCGAAATGCACGGTTCGAGCGCGTCGCCGCCGACGATCGCGCGGGCCGGCCAGCACCACTCCTGGCAGCGGCCCTGAGGCGTGAGGTTGCCGTCGATCAGCACTTCTTGCGCTTCGCAGCCCAGTGCGCTCGTCAGGCGTGCAACCGCACGGGTCATCGCCAGCATAGTCGCCATGAAGATGTTGACCCGGTCGATCTCGTCCGGATCGACCACGGCGACAGCCCAGTTGCAACTTGCGCGGATCGCTTGGTCGAGGTTAGCGCGGCGGGCAGACGAAAGGCGCTTGGAATCGTCCACCCCTGCAGGTATCGCCAAGCACAGTACAACCGCCGCGGCCACCACCGGCCCGGCGAGCGGTCCGCGGCCGGCCTCGTCAACTCCGATGACGATCCGTTCGCCTCGCGCCGTGAAACCCGGAGTGACCCCTAACATGATCCGTTCTGCCCGATTGCTCGCCGCCCTTTCGACGCCTGCACTGATGCTGGCAAGCTGCGCGAAGGCCGAAACAGGGGAAAGCGCCGCGTCCGCCGAGACCAGCACCGCCGCGCCCTTCAAGGTCAGCGATGTCGCCACCTACGAGGAGCCGTGGGCGATCGCCTTTGCACCGGGTACAGGCGTGCTGTTCGTCACCGAGAAGTCGGGCAAGCTGAAGTTCATCGACACTGCCAACGGCACGCAGGGCACCGTCAGCGGCGCGCCCAAGGTCGATTACGGCGGCCAAGGCGGGCTTGGCGACGTCGCCTTCCTTCCTGCGGAAAGTTCCGCCACCGTGGGTGGCCGCACGATCTACCTGAGCTGGGCCGAGGCCGGAGATGGCGACACGCGCGGCGCAGTGGTCGGGCGCGGCAAGCTGGTCTGCGCCGAGGCGACCGCCTGCGCTATCGAAGACCTCACCGTGATCTGGCGCCAGACGCCCAAGGTGTCCGGGCGCGGGCACTATTCGCACCGCATCGCTTTCTCCCCCGATGGCAAATACCTGTTCGTCGCGAGCGGCGAGCGACAGAAGATGCAACCGGCGCAGGACACCGCCATGACGCTCGGCAAGATCGTCCGTCTCAATCTCGACGGCACGCCGGCTGCGGGCAATCCGCTGGCGGCGCAAGCTGGTGTAGCGGGGGGCGGGGTCTCGGCCGACATCTGGTCGATGGGGCACCGCAACATCCTCGGGATGGACTGGGATGCGCAAGGGCGGCTCTGGGAGGTCGAGCACGGCCCGGCGGGCGGCGACGAGCTGAATCTCGTCAAGGCGGGGGCGAACTACGGCTGGCCGCTCCGCTCGAACGGCGACCACTACAACGGCGATCCGATCCCCGATCACGCACCGGGTGATGGCTTTGCTCAACCCGCAGCGAGCTGGAACCCGGTGATCGCGCCGAGCGACATGCTGATCTACTCAGGGGCGATGTTCCCTGCTTGGAAGGGCCATGCGCTGATGACGGGCCTTGCCACGCAGGCGGTGATCGACGTCGCGATCGAGGGCGAGAGCGCGCGCGAGGTCGCGCGTCACGAATTCGACAAGCGCCTGCGCGCCGTGGCGCAGGGCCCCGACGGGTCGGTGTGGGTGGCCGAGGACGGCAAGGGCGCGCGGCTCTTCAAGCTGACCGCCCGCTGATGGCGACGGCGACTGAGTCATTTGGCGCGACGCTGATACCGCTGGAGGCAGTCGATCCCGCCATGGTCGAGGAGGTGCTCGACCGCGCCTTCGGTGCGGACCGCCACGCGCGCACCGCGTACCGGATCCGCGCCGGTATGGACTGGCTGCCGGGGCTTAGCCTTGCCGCGCTCGACGCCAACGACATGCTGGTCGCCACGATCCAGTGCTGGCCGATCGGGCTGCAGACCAAGCAGGGACAGGTGCCGCTCGTCATGGTAGGGCCGGTCGCGGTCGTGCCCGAGCGGCAGGGCGAGGGATTCGGCGTCGGCCTGATGAGCGCAATGATTGCCGAGGACGCGAGGCTCGCCGCGGGCGGCGGGCCGGCGCTGCCGCAGGTGCTGATCGGCGATACGGAGTATTACGGCCGCTGGGGCTTTTCGGCGGCGATGACCGGCGGCTGGCGCTGCCCCGGCCCCTTCGAACAGCACCGCCTGCTGGCGCGCGGCCACGGACTGGCCGCGATGCCGGTCGACGGGATGCTCGGTTCGTGGGGTGGGATAGAAGCGTAACCCCTTCACCTCGGCCTGCGCTTCTGCCATCCCTGCGATCATGCCTTACGAACCGCCCCCATACCTTGCCGGCCTGACCCTCGCGGAGATCGCCGAGCTGGTCGCGCAGCGCAAGCTGCCCCCGGTGGAAGGCTGGGCGCCGCAGACGTCGGGCGACAGCTTCATGCGGATCGCCGCCGACGGGACATGGTTCCACGAAGGCGGCGAGATCAAGCGCGAGGCGATGGTGCGTGCCTTCGCCGGCCTGCTGCGGCGCGACAAAGATGGCCAATACTGGCTCGTCACCCCCTTCGAGAAGCTCACGATCGAGGTCGAGGATGCCGCCTTTATCGCGGTCGATTGCGTGCGGGCGGATGACGCACTCGCCTTCCGGCTCAACACTGATGACCTTGTGATAGCCGGGCCGGCCCATCGCTTGCGCACCGAGGGCGATCCCGAGAGCCCCGCTGTTTATCTCGACGTGCGGCAGGGCTGCGAAGCGCGGCTCAATCGCTCCACTTGGGCGCAGCTCGTGGAGATCGCGCTCGCCGAGGGGGCGCAGGACAATGGCTGGCTGGTCACCAGTCAGGGCGAGAGTTTCCGCCTCCTCCCATGACACCCCCGCTTCCCAGCATCCACGACACCCTCGCCCGCGCCTTTGCGGCCGGGCACGCGCGCGAGATTGAGGGCCTGATGAGTGACGCACATTTCGCAGCTGACGGACGCGCCACGCCCGCCGCAGTGCTTATCGCGATTACCGACGTGCCGCACGATCCGCAGGTGATCCTCACACAGCGTCCCCGGGCGATGCGCGACCATCCGGGGCAGGTTGCCTTTCCCGGTGGCAAAATCGATCCGGGCGAAGATGTCGTCACTGCCGCCCTGCGTGAGGCGGAGGAGGAGCTCGCCTTGCCGCGCGAGGCGGTGCGGGTGATCGGCACCAGCGATGTCTATCACACCGGCACTGGCTTTCTCGTCACTCCCGTCGTCGGCATCGTTCCGCCGGGGCTAACGCTTGTCCCCAACCCGTCAGAGGTCGAAGCATGGTTCGAGGCGCCGCTCGGCCTGCTGCTCGACCGCGCGAGCTGGACCACCAACGAGGTATTCTGGCGCGGGGCCAACCGCCGCTATCTCGAGCTCGAATGGCAGGGCTTCCGCATCTGGGGTGTGACCGCGGCCATCATCGCCAACCTGTCGCGCCGGATCGCGTGGGAGGGGTTGACCGATGCTGCGTGACTTGACGCAAGCCGACTGGACGCGCCGCGCCGGGCTTGCGGAGCTCGCCGCCGCTCTCGGCTCTGCGAACATCCGCTGGGTTGGCGGAGCGGTGCGCGACGGGCTGATCGGGGTTGCCGCCCACGACGTCGATTGCGCGACTCTGCTGCTGCCCGCCGAAGTCATCGCGGCTTGCGCGCGCGCCGGCATCCGCACCGTGCCGACCGGCATCGAGCACGGCACGATCACCGCGATCCTCAAGGACGGGCCGGTCGAGGTCACCACCCTCAGGCGCGATGTCGCGACCGATGGCCGGCGCGCCACCATCGCCTTCGCTACCGAATGGCACGAGGACGCCGCGCGGCGCGACTTCACGATCAACGCGCTTTATGCCCACCCCGAAACCCTCGCCATCGAGGACTGGTTCGGCGGGCGCGAAGATCTCGAGGCGGGCCGGGTCCGTTTCATCGGCGATGGCAGGCAGCGGATCGCAGAGGATCACCTGCGCATCCTGCGCTACTACCGCTTCCAGTCCCGCTTCGGCGCGGACCTCGACCCCGAGACCGAGGATGCCTGCGCCGAGCTTGCCCATACCCTGAAGGGCCTCAGCCGCGAGCGTGTTGCCGCCGAGTTGCTGGCGCTGCTCGCCCTTCCCGATCCGCACCCCACCACCGAGCGAATGCGCGCGCGCGGGGTGCTCGGCGTGATCCTGCCCGAAGCCTGCCTGCCGCAGGTGGTCGCGCTTGGGCGGTTGGTGGCGGTGGAAGCAGCGCAGGGCTTCGCGCCCGATCCGGTACGGCGGCTTGCAGCGCTTCTCCCGCCCTCGCCCGAGGTTGCCGAGACGGTTGCTGCTCGCCTGCGGCTCTCGAAAGCGCAGCGTGGTCGTCTGGTGGGCGCTGCCGAGCGCACGGGCGAAGACGCCGCCGATCCCAAGGCTCTCGCCTATCGCCTTACGCCTCCCGTGGCGATCGACCGCCTGCTGCTGGGCGGCGCGGATGCCCGCGTGCTGGACAGCTGGAGCGTACCGATCTTTCCGCTCAAAGGCGGCGCGATTGTCGCCCGCGGGGTGACCGCAGGGCCGGAAGTGGCAAAACTGCTCCAGCTGATCGAGAAGCGCTGGGTAGCCGAGGGTTTTCCAGCCCCAGACCGGGTCAACCAGATGCTGGCCGAGGAACTGGGAACGAGCGCCTTCGACTTCGACTGAAGCGGCGTCAGCCGAAGCGGCCCGACTTGGGGAAGCCCTGCGGCGGCATACGTCCGGCAGCCCCGCGCGCGACCTTCCACATGCGGATCTCGGTCTCGGTGCGGGTGCGCTCGCCAGAACCGCCCATCTGCCAGCTGAGCCCGTTGGCGAGCACGAAGGTCGTCGCATCCGACATTCCGCCATCACGGTAACGTTGCAGCTGCACCCCCTGCCCGCGGGACATGACTGGCAGTTCCTCAAGATTGAAGACGACGAGCTTGCGGTTGTCTCCGACCACGGCGACGTGATCGTGGCCTTCTGCGATGGGGCGGATCACCGCGAGCCGCGCGCCGTCCTTGAGGTTCACCACCTGGCGGCCCTTGCGGGTCTCGGCGAGCAGTTCGTCAAGCTCGGCGACGAAGCCCTTGCCGTGGCTTGAGGCGAGCAGCAGGCGGCCGCCAGGCTTGTGGACCATCATCGCGCAGACGTTCGCTTCGCTCTCAAGGTCGATCATGGTGCGGGCCGGCTCGCCAAAACCGCGCGCGCCGGGGAGCTTGTCGCAGCCCAGCGTGAAGAACCGCCCGTCGGACGCCGCCAGCAGCAGCTTGTCGGTGGTCTGGGCGTGGAGGATGAAGGCGAGGCCGTCGCCCTCCTTGTACTTGAACTCCTGATCCAATGGAACGTGGCCGCTCGCAGCGCGGATCCAGCCCTTCTGGCTGAGAATAACCGTCACCGGCGCTTTCTCGATCATCGCGTCCATGCTGAAGGCGACGGTTGGCGCGGCCTCGGCAATCAGCGTGCGGCGGCGGCCAAGCGCGGTGTCCTCGGCGTAGTTCTTGCGAAGCGCGCGCAGATCCTTCTTCAGCCGAGCCTTCTGCTTCTTTGGATCTTCGAGCAGGGCGTTGAGATCGGCTTCTTCGGCCAGCAGCTGATCCTGCTCCTTCCTGAGCTGCATCTCCTCGAGCTTGCGCAAGCTTCTGAGGCGCATGTTGAGGATCGCTTCGGCCTGCCGGTCGGTCAGCTCGAACTCGGCGATCATCACCGGCTTGGGCTCGTCCTGGGCGCGGATGATCTCGATCACTCGGTCGAGGTTGAGGTAGGCAATGATGTAGCCGCGCACCAGCTCCAGCCGGCCTGCGATCTGGTCGAGCCGGTGCTTGGCGCGGCGCTGGAGGATGTCGATCTGCGCGAAAGTCCAGCTTTCGAGCAGTTCCTTCAGCCCCATGACCATCGGCGTGCGCCCGAAGCCGGGACGCGTGTCGAGCACGTTCAGGTTGAGGCTGAAGCGCGTTTCCAGATCGGTGAGCTTGAACAGGCTCTCCTTCAGCAGCTCGGGATCGACATTACGGCTTTTGGGGACGAGCACGATGCGAATTACAGCGTCGCTCTCGTCGCGCACGTCCTCAAGGATCGGCAGCTTGCGGTCGGCGATGGCCTGGGCGATCTGCTCGATCAGCTTGCCCTTGGGCACCTGGTAGGGGATCTCCGAGATAACGAGCTGCCACTGGCCGCTGCCCAGCCGCTCGATCCCGGTGGCGATGTCGGCCTCGTCCTTGGCCTCGGGCGCAAGGAAACGCCCACGCAGGCGGAAGGCGCCGCGCCCGGTGCGATAGGCTTCCATAATGGCGGCAGGGCTGTCGATCACATGGCCGCCGGTCGCAAAGTCGGGGCCGTGGAACAGCGCCATCAGCTGTTCATGAGTGACGGACGGGTTATCGATCAGCGCCAACGTCGCGTCGATGATTTCCGCGACGTTGTGGCTGGGGATCGAGGTCGCCATGCCCACCGCGATGCCGCTCGAGCCGTTGGCGAGGAGGTTGGGGAACAGGCCGGGGAAGATCTCGGGTTCGATCTCCTCGCCGTTGTAGGTGGGGAGGAACTCGACCGTGCCTTCGTCAAGGCCGGACATCAGTTCGAGCGCGGTGCGCGTCAGGCGGGCTTCGGTGTAGCGGTAGGCGGCAGCGCTGTCCCCGTCG
This sequence comes from Sphingomonadales bacterium, assembly GCA_038247515.1. Classification (GTDB taxonomy): domain Bacteria; phylum Pseudomonadota; class Alphaproteobacteria; order Sphingomonadales; family Sphingomonadaceae; genus Erythrobacter. Next base: position 3,638 of record JBBRUU010000070.1, on the reverse strand, counting down.
ACATTGCCGAAATTGCCCTGCCCCTCGACCAGCGGATACCGCAGGCTGAAATCCTGAGCGAGACGGACCATTGCGTCATATACCGACTGGTCGCCATGCGGGTGGTACTTGCCGATCACGTCGCCGACCACGCGCGCCGATTTCTTGAAGGCATCGTTGGGATTGAGCTTCAACTGCCGCATCGCCCACAGCAGGCGGCGGTGCACCGGCTTCAACCCGTCGCGCAGGTCCGGCAGCGAGCGGGCGGTGATCGTCGAGAGCGCATAGACGAGATACCGCTCGGAAAGCGCAGCGTCGAAAGGCGCATCGACGATCGCGTCGAAGCCGTCGTCGGGCGCATCGGTGGTGGGGGGATCAGACATGGCGAGGCCTTAGCAAGCTCGCCCCGCCTGAGGGAGAGGGCTTTCCACAAGAACCACAACCGAACCCATGCGTTGGCCTCCGCCGCAGACCTCGGCATGGCTTTTCACTTGGGCGGCTTGCTGATAGGCTCACCTCAACTTGGCGGAGATCGATTTATGCGGCTTGTTTGGTTGGCGGCGTTCGCCTTGATGGGGGCCGTACCGGCTGCGGCTCAGAGTGCGGCCGAATTGCGCGCACAATTCGAGGAAACCAAAGCCATGCTTGCGCAGGGGGAGGCGGCGGGGATGGACGCCAGCATCCTTGCCTCGCTGCGGGAAAGCCTCGCGATGATCGAGGAGACGATCAAGGAAATGGAAGCCGAAGAGGGAGCCTCTTCGCCTCCTGCCGGATCGCAGGACTTAGCCGCACCCTACCCGGTCCAGCCCAATCAGGCTGCAACACCGGCCTGCGCCGGGTTCACCGAACAGAACTATCGCCAGAAGGCGCTAGCGGGCGGCAACAACGTCCAGCTCGACACGATGTGCGGGCAGGCCTTCGAGTACTACACGATGTACAAGCGGGCGATCGCGCAGGGGTACAGCGAGGCCGATGCCGGTCGCACTTATGAAGCGCACAGCAAGTCGGCGCTCGTCGCTAACCATTTCTACGAGAACAACCGCGCCGATTGAGCGGGCCGCCTTAGTCCGCACGCGAACGGTCCGCCGCGCGCCGCTCCCGCTCTGCCCCGCGGGGCGGAACAGGACGGCGCGCTGGAGGCTAAGCCTGTGACAACCCCCACAGGAGCCATCCCATGCAGCGCGTTCTCATCATCGCCACCGACGGTTTCGAGCAGTCCGAACTCATCGAGCCCATGCGCCTGCTCAAGGAAGCGGGCGCGCAGGTCACTATCGCCAGCCTCAAGCCCGGCGAGATCCGCGGCTGGGACCAGAAGGACTGGGGCAAGAGCGTGGAAGTCGACATGGTCATCGGCGATGTTGTCAGCGCGGATTACGACGCCCTGCTGCTCCCCGGCGGGCAGATGAACCCCGATATTCTACGCATGGAGCACAAGGTGATCGAGGTGATCCGCGAATTCGACGCGGCGCGTAAGCCCATCGCGGCGATTTGCCATGCCCCCTGGCTGCTCGCCGAGGCTAATGTGATCGAGGGGCGCACCGTGACCGCTTGGCCCTCAATCCGGACCGACCTCGCCAATGCCGGCGCGGCAGTGGTCGACGAGGAAGTGGTGGTCGACGGCAACCTCATCACCAGCCGCAAGCCGGGCGACATCCCCGCGTTCACCGAGGCGCTGATGGCGGCGCTTAACATGGAACCCGCTGAAGAGTCAGCCTAAACCGGGTTACATCCGCCTGAGGTCGTTGCTTTCGGTGGGCACGCTGACGGTCAACCCGTCCATGTCCGCCGTCAGCTCGATCTGGCAGGAGAGACGGCTGGTGCGGCGGGCCCCGGCGGCGAAGTCGAGCATGTCTTCCTCCTCCTCGGCGGCAGGCAGCAGGCGCGCAAACCACTCAGGCGCGACGATCACGTGGCAGGTCGAACAGGCCATTTGCCCCTCGCAGGTTCCCTCCAGAGGCAGGCCCGCCGCCTGTCCGACACGCAGCAGGCTGTCGCCTGGCTCGGCAGTTGCCGCAACGCTCTTCCCGCGAGGATCGACGAAGGTGATGGTTATGCTCACAGGCCCTGGCTCCTGGCGGCGGCATTGATGATGGCGGCGGCAGATTCGATGTCCGTAACGCTCGTATAGCGCCCGAAACCGAGGCGGATAGAGGACTTTGCCTGTGCGTTGGTCAGCCCGATGGCGCGCAGCACATGGCTCGGGCGACCCGACCCGCTGGCGCAGGCGCTGCCGGCGGAGAACATCACCTGGCGGCAGTCACTCATCAAGCGGGCGACATCCAAGCCGTCTCGCCGGATGTTGAGATTGCCGTGCCAGCGATCCACCGCGCTGCCATTCAGCTCCCAATCCGCGAAGGCGCCCCGCGCGATGTTCCACAAATGTTTCACGTGAAACATTTGCCCCTCCATGTCGGTGGCAACCGCGCATGCTGCCCCGAAACCGGCGCAAAGGGCAGGCGATAGGGTGCCTGAACGCAAGGACGCCTCCTGTCCGCCGCCGTGAAGCAGGGGCAAAGGCTGCGCGGCATCCGGGCCGATCCACAAGGCCCCGATCCCCTTTGGACCGTGAATTTTGTGCGCCGAAACGGCGATGTAGTCGGGGTCTAAGGGGGGTCTGGAGGGGGTCAAGGGCAGTCTAGCGAGGGCCTGGACGGCATCTACCAGCACCCTGGCGCCATGCTGGCGGGCGATGGAAATGGCCTCGGCGAGCGGGTGGACCACCCCGATCTCGTTGTTGACCGCCATGATCGCGATGAGGCTGACTTGCGGCGTGATCGCTTCGCGGAGCGCATCGAGATCGGCGCGGCCATCTGCTAGCACCGGCAGCACGGTGAAGCGCCGACCCTGCGCCTCGACCGCGCGCGCGCAATCCAACACCGCGGCGTGCTCGGTCGCAAAGGTGATAACGTCGCCGGGCGTGCCCAGCAGCACCATGTTGAGCGCCTCGGTCGCGCCAGAGGTGAACACCGCCCGCCCGCCTTCGGGCATCAGCGCGGCGACCTTGTCACGTGCGACCTCGACCGCGGCGGCGGCCATGCGGCCCATGCGGTTTGCGCTGTGCGGATTGCCGAAAGTGTCGCTGTCCGGCCCGCCCAGCCAACGCAACATCGCCTCGCGCGCTTCGGGCGCAAGCGGCGTGGTGGCCTGATAGTCGAGGTAGATCATGGCCTATCCGCCCCCCTCGTCTTTGCGGGCTTGACCCAGGATCCCGCTGCCTTCGCTCTGCGGATCAAGAAAGCGGGGCCCCGGGTCAAGCCCGGGGAGACGGGTTGGTTCAACATAGCGAAGCCCAAACCTCGACAAACCGCTCCAACTCCTCGGGCGTGGTGTTCCACCCCAAACTCACCCGGATCGTGCGCGCGGCGACATCGTCGGGCACCCCGAACGCATCGAGCACCCGGCTTTTCTTGAGCGTCCCGGACGAACACGCACTCCCCGCCGAGACGGCGAAGCCCATGGCGTCGAGGCGGATCAGAAGGGCCTGCGCGCTCATTGTGGGGTGCGCGACGGCGATGATGTGCGAACATTGGAACCCGCCCAGCAGCGGCTCGCCAATATCGTAAAGGCGGTTCTTGAAATCGAAATGCTGTTCGACCGCGCAGGCCCAATTCTCGACCGATCCTACTTCCAGCGCTGCAGCCATGCCGACTGCCGCCGGG
>JBBRUU010000069.1:0-14062 GCA_038247515.1 Sphingomonadales bacterium | reverse complement strand
CGGATCGCAGTTCTTGCCTGTCCCGCAGCCCAATGCCAGCGAGAGGTCGGCAATCTCGGAATTGGCGCGGATCTTGTCGGCGGTGGCGCTGGCGACGTTGAGGATCTTGCCGCGGATCGGGAGGATCGCCTGCGATTTGCGGGCGCGCGCCTGCTTGGCGCTGCCGCCCGCGCTGTCCCAAGCGACGAGGAACAGCTCGGTCTCGCGCGTGCCTACGCCAGAGCAATCGGTGAGCTTGCCCGGCAGGCGCAGCTTCTTGGCGTTGGTGGCGCTCTTGCGCTTGATCTCGCGCTCCTGCTTGCGCTTGAGGCGCTCGTCCATGCGCTCCATCACCTCGCCGAGCAGCGCACGCCCACGCTCCATATTGTCGGTGAGGAAGTGGTCGAAGTGGTCGCGCACCGCGTTCTCGACCAGACGCGCCGCTTCGGGCGAGGTCAGGCGGTCCTTGGTCTGCGACTGGAACTGCGGATCGCGGACGAAGACGGAGAGCATCACCTCGGCGCCGGTCATCACGTCGTCGGCGGTGAGGTCCTTGGCCTTCTTGGCGCCGACCAGCTCGCCGAACGCCCTGAGGCCCCGGGTCAGCGCGGTACGCAGGCCCTGTTCGTGCGTGCCGCCATCAGGGGTGGGGACGGTGTTGCAATACCAGCTTGTCGACCCGTCGGAATACAGCGGCCAAGCCACCGCCCACTCGGCGCGGCCTTGTCCGATGCCGCCGACCTGCGGGAACTCCTGCATCCCGGTGAAGGGCTGGGCGGTAACGCATTCGCGCGTGCCCACCTGTTCGGCCAGGTGATCGGCAAGCCCGCCGGGGAACTTGAACACGGCTTCGGCCGGCACGTCGTCATCGGTGAGGCTGGGGGCGCATTTCCAGCGGATCTCTACCCCTGCAAACAGATACGCCTTGGAGCGGGCGAGCGTGAACAACCGCTTGGGGGTAAAGCTGCGATCGCCGAAAATCTCGGGATCGGGGACGAAGCTGACGGTGGTGCCGCGCCGGTTGGGCGTCGGCCCGAGGTTCTGGATCGCGCCTTGCGTGATCCCGCGCGAAAACTCCTGCGCATAAAGCTGTTTGTCGCGCGCCACTTCGACCCGCGTGTGGACCGACAGCGCGTTGACCACGCTGACGCCTACGCCGTGCAGGCCGCCGCTGGTGGCATAGGCTTTCCCTGAGAACTTGCCGCCCGAGTGCAGGGTCGAGAGGATCACCTCGAGCGTCGACTTGCCCGGGAACTTGGGATGCTCCTCGACCGGGATGCCGCGGCCATTGTCGGCAACCGACAGGCGGTTGCCTTCGTCCAAACGCATCTCGATGCGCGTTGCATGGCCTGCAACCGCCTCGTCCATCGCGTTGTCGAGCACTTCGGCGGCAAGGTGGTGGAAGGCACGTTCGTCCGTCCCGCCGATATACATCCCCGGACGGCGGCGCACCGGCTCCAGACCTTCCAGCACCTCGATCGCAGAGGCGTTGTAATCGCCGCTCGATGTCGGGGTGTTGGCGAACAGATCGTCGGGCGTATTATCGGACATAGCGCGAACGTATAGGCCCGCGCCCGCAGCGCCTACAAGCCACCCCTCGTGGTTTTACTCACTTGCCGAAGCCGGTGGGCGCCGGATCGACCGGTGTCACGTCACCGCCCTTGACCTGGCGGACTTCAAGCGCCCGCTCGACCACGCCGTTGCGGCTGAAGCGGAACGCCCCGTCGACCCCCACAAAGCCGCCTTTGTCGAACAGCTGGTTCTTGGGGAAGGGCGAGCCGATCTTCCAATTGCGCGCGACCCTGAGGGTGAGCAGCACCGCATCGTATCCGAGAGTCGCCATGCGGTAAGGCTGGCTGCCGAACCGCGACGCGTAGCTGTCGGCGAAGCGGACGAAACGCTGGTCCGACACTGCCGAGAACAGCGCGCCGTCAAGGCCGGGGGCTTTGGTCAGTGCCGCCTCGCCGCTCCATAGTTCTGTGCCGATGATGCGGGTGCGGGTGCGGCCCTGCTTGTTCAATTCGCCAGCCGCGTCGATCCCGATCCGCACGCTATCGGCGATCAGCACAGTGTCGTAACCGCCGCCTGCGCGCAGGCGCGAGGCTGCGCTGACGATCGAGGTGTTGCCGCGCGCATAGCTCTCCTTGGCAGAAAGCGACCCGCCATAGTCGCGCAGCGCGTTCTCGAGCGCGGAGACGGCGCGGGCGCCGTAGTCACCCTCGGGCGCGAGCACGGCGAAACGCGCTGCGCCCTTTGCGCGGGCGTATTGGACCGAGCGGCGGATCGATTGTTCGGGCAGGTGGCCGATCACGAAGACATCGGCGCTTGCGGCCGATGCATCATTGGCAAAAGCGATCACCGGCACCCCGGCGGGGCGCGCGGCGGCCTGCACGGCAGGCACGGCATCGGCATCGAGCGGGCCGAGGATCAGCTTGTTCCCGTCCGCTATGGCCTTGCGCGCCGCGCTCGCGGCGCCCTCGGACGTGTCATAGGTGGTGATGCGCAGGTTAGCGGACTTGGTGTCGAGCAGCGCCATGGTCGCGGCGTTGGCGATCGCCTGTCCGACCGCGGCAGCGTCGCCCGACAGCGGCACGAGCAGCGCGATGCGGTGGCGGCCTGTGTCAGTGGGAAGCGCGGTGGCCGAAGGCTCGGGCGCGGGCAGGGGGGCGGAGGTCGCAGGGGCTGTCTTGGGGACCACCTGGCACCCGGCTGCAAGCATGGCTGCGCCCGCAAGCGCCACATTGCGCGCCCGCACATGCCGCGCTGCCTTGCCGAGCCATGCGGCCCAATCCCGCTGCGTAAGAAGCTTCATCCTTGCCGACCCCTCAACCGTGCTTCATGAACCGCCCCGTGAGACCCCACGAGCTGCCATCCATTCCCGCAGGAACCATCGAGCCCGGGCTGTATATCGTCGCGACCCCGATTGGCAATCTTGGCGACATCACGCTGCGCGCCATTGCAGTGCTGCAAAGCGTCGCGCTGGTCGCCTGCGAGGACACGCGGGTCACAGGCAAGCTGCTGAAACATATAGGGATAAAGGCGAGGCTCCAGCGGCTTGACGATCATGCGCCGCCCGAAGTGCGCGCCCGGATCATCGACGAGGCGAGGCATACGGCGGTTGCGCTGGTGAGCGATGCGGGAACGCCGCTGATCTCCGATCCGGGCTACCGGCTGGTGCGCGAGGCGCGTGCGGCGGGGATTACGGTGATCAGCATCCCGGGCGCCTGCGCAGCGGTGTCGGCGCTCGCCATCGCGGGGTTGCCGAGCGACCGGTTCCTGTTTGCGGGCTTTTTGCCGGCGAAGGACAAGGCGCGCCGCGAGACGCTTGAGGGCCTGGCCGGGGTGGCCGCAACGCTCGTATTCTACGAAACCGCGCCGCGCCTTGAACGCTCGCTGGAAGCGATTGCCGAGCTGTGGCCGGAACGCGAGGTTGCGGTCGCGCGCGAGCTTACCAAGATGCACGAGGAATGCCGCGCCGGTACCGCCGCAAGCCTTGCGGCGCACTATGCCGCGCATCCTCCCAAGGGCGAACTCGTGCTGCTGGTCGGCCCGCCTTCACAGGCTGAGGCACCGGTGCTCGACAGCGACGCAATGCTTCGCGCCGCGCTTGGCGATGCGGGGCCGGGCAAGGCCGCTGGGCAAGTCGCCAAGGCCACCGGCATCGACCGCGCGGTGCTCTATGCCCGCGCGCTGGAGCTCAAGGGCGAATGAGCGGTTCGCGCACCCCGGAACAGCGCCACGCGGCCGACCAGCGCGGGCGGCAGGGCGAGGCCGAAGCTGCGATGTGGCTTGTGCAGCAAGGCTGGCGGATCGTCGCGGAACGCGTGAAGACCAAGGCAGGCGAGATCGACCTCGTCGCCCGCAAGCCCGGCCTCGTCGCGTTTGTCGAGGTCAAGTGGCGCGCGCGGTCGGCGCTGCTGGGCGAAGCGATTGACGAACGCCGCCTTGCGCGGGTCGCGGCGGCGGCGGAATCGGTGATGCATCTCTACGCCACCGAGGGCGAGGACATCCGCATCGACGTCATCCTGCTTGCACCCGGCCGCAAGCCGAACCACATCGAAAACGCTTGGATGCCGTTTTGACGCAGCCACACTCCTTTGGAGCCAAATGAATGACATTGAGCGTCGCTGTCCAGATGGACCCCATCGACCGGATCAACATCGCGGGCGACAGCTCCTTTGCGCTAATGCTGGCGGCGCAAGGCCGCGGCTATGAGGTGTTCGAATACAATGTCGAAAGCCTCACGCTCGACGAGGATGACCGCCTGTTTGCCCACGCCTTCCCGGTGACGGTGCAGCGCATCGAGGGGAACCACTTCACCCGCGGCGAGGAAGTGCGGCTCGACCTCGGCAAGGACGTGGATGTCGTTCTGATGCGGCAGGACCCGCCGTTCCACATGGGCTACATCACCGCCACGCACCTGCTGGAACGGATCGGGCATGAGACGCTGGTGGTCAACGACCCTGCAAACGTGCGCAACTCGCCTGAAAAGGTGATGGTGCTAAACTATCGCCGCTTCATGCCGCCGACGCTGGTGACGCGCTCGGTGGACGAGGTGCGGCGATTCATGGCGAAGCACGGCGCGATTGTAGTCAAACCGATCCACGGCAACGGCGGCAAGGCGATCTTCCGCATCGGCGAGAACGCTGAAAACCTCACCGCGCTGTTTGAGGTGTTCAACCAGACCTGGCCCGAACCGCACATGGTCCAGCCCTTCCTCCCCGAGGTCGCCAAGGGCGACAAGCGCATCGTCCTGATCGACGGCGAGATTGCCGGCGCGATCAACCGTATTCCGGGCGAGGGCGAGTTCCGATCGAACCTCGCGATGGGCGGCTCGGCGGAGCCGACCGAGCTGACGGAGCGCGAACTGGAGATCTGCGCGGTGCTCGGCCCGGACCTCAAGCGCCTCGGCCTCACTTTCGTCGGGATCGACGTGATCGGGGGCCAGTGGCTCACCGAGATCAACGTGACCTCGCCTACGGGGATCGTGGTGATTGACCGCTTCAATAAGACTGATACGGCGGGTTTGATCTGGGATGCGATCGAGCGGCGACTGGGCGAGCGCCGCGCCGGTGCCTGACCTGCCCCTGCCAAACGGACCGACCAAGACCCCATGACCGACTTCCTCCTCGAACTGCTCGACAAGGGCGGCTATATCGGCATCTTCTTCCTGATGGTGGCCGAGAACGTCTTCCCGCCGATCCCTTCCGAGGTGATCATGGGCGGGGCCGGGCTGCTTGTCGCCAAGGGGCAGATGAGCTTTGGCACGGTCTGGGTGGTCGCCACCGCCGGGACGGTCGTGGGCAACCTCTTCTGGTTTTATATCGGCAAGGCGTGGAGCCAAGAGCAGCTCAAGCGCATCATCGACCGCTGGGGCCGCTGGCTGACGTTCGAGTGGGACGAATTCACCAACGCCCGCGATATCTTCCGCAAGTATGGCGACTGGATCGTGTTCGCGCTGCGCTTCTCGCCGATCCTGCGCACCATCGTCTCGCTGCCTGCCGGCCTTGCACACATGAAGTTGTGGCGCTTCGTGCTGTTCACCGCGCTGGGCTCGGCGATCTGGAACGCGATCCTGATCTTCGGCGGGAAGGTGGCGGCACCGCTGGTCGACCGTTTCGAGACAATCGCAGGTTACAGCGTGGTCGCCTTCGTCCTGGCAGGCGTGCTGTACTACGTTTACCGCGTGGTGACGTGGAAGCCAGCCAAAGCCCACGAGGCCGAAGACGCGGCCTAACCCTGGGGCCTAACCTTGGGCCTAACCTTGGGCCTAACCTTGGGCCTGACCTTGGGCCTGACCGCGCGCCTGGCTTCGGGCCTAGGCTCGCGGATGCGCCTTGCGGTAATTCTCGAGCAAGGCCGCCGCATCGACGCGGGTGTAGATCTGGGTCGAACCCAGCGAGGCGTGGCCGAGCAGTTCCTGCAAGCTGCGCAAATCCGCCCCGGCACTCAGCAGATGCGTTGCAAACGAATGCCGCAGCGCGTGCGGCGTTGCTGTGCCGGGGAGGCCTAACGCACGGCGTGCCTGCGCCATCGCGCGCTGCACCATGCCGGGCGAAAGCGGCCCGCCCTTCATCCCCCGGAACAGCGGCTCGTTCGCGGCGATCGGCCAAGGGCAGATGCGCCCATATTCGGCGAGCGCCGCCCGCGTGATCGGCAGCACCGGCACCACCCGTTGCTTGCCCCCCTTGCCGGTCACTTGCAGCACCTCGCCCACGCCTGCGTCTCGGCCGATAAGCGACAGCGCCTCGGCGATCCGCAGGCCCGATCCGTACATAAGCAGCAACACCGCCCGGTCACGCGCACCGGTCCAGTCATCCGCCGCCAGATCGTCGACCAGGTCGGCAAGGTTGATCGCCTCGTCGGGCGTGACGGGGCGGGGCAGGCCCTTCTTGAGCCTTGGCCCTCGAAGGCGCGGCGGCGCAGGATCGGGGTCTCCGGCCTGCTGCCGCGCAAAGGCGATGAAGGCCTTGCACGCCGACAACTCGCGCGCGGTGCTGGCATTGCCCAGCCCCTCGGCCCGGCGCGCTGCGAGGAAGGTGCGCAGGTGATGCGCTTCGATGCGTGCGGCTGCGGGCCAATCCTCGATCCCCTGCGCCGCCATCAACCGCGCAGCGGCCGCGACATAGGCACGCACCGTGTGGGGCGAGCGGCGGCGGTTGTCGGCAAGATACGCGCGCCACGCTTCAAGGAGCGCGGCTTGGCTCATGCGGCGACCAGCGCGTCGGCGACCACCTCGCCAAGCAGCGCATCGAGCACGCCGCGCCCCGCTGGCGCCACACCGATGCTTGAGCCTTCTGCCCACATCAGCCCGAGATCGGCCATGCGGGCAAGCGCACCTTCATCAATCAGACAGCCGCGAGGGAGCGCGAAGCGGGCCGAGAGCGCGGCGAGGTCCAGCCCTTCGGTCAGCCGCAATCCCATCAGCAGCGCCTCGGTCGCCTGCTCGGGTATCGCCAGCACCCGCGCCTCGGCGATGCCGTTGCCCTGACGCGCCACTGCGGAAAGGAAGTTTTCGGGCTTCTTGTGCCGCACCGTCGCTGCTCCGCCGCGCCGCCCATGCGCGCCGGGTCCGATCCCGGCGTAATCCTGATAGCGCCAATAGACGAGGTTGTGACGGCTTTGCTCGCCGGCACGGGCGTGGTTGCTGGTCTCGTAGGCTGGCAGCCCCGCCGCGCCTGTCAATTCCTGCGTGATGTCGAACAGCTCGGCGGCTGCATCGTCATCCAGCGGGGTGAGCCGTCCGCGCCGCACATCGCTGGCAAAGCGCGTACCGGGCTCGATGGTCAGCTGGTAGAGCGAGAGGTGCCCGGTCCCCAAGCCAAGCGCGCGGGTCAGGCGTTCGCGCCACAGCTCGGGGGTGTGGCCGGGAAGGGCGTAGATGAGATCGAAGCTCACGCGCCCGAAATGCGCCTGCGCGGTTGCGAGCGCGGCCAGCGCCTCGTCCGCGCCGTGCAGCCGTCCGAGGAACTTGAGCTCGGCATCGTCCAGCGACTGCACGCCCAATGACACGCGATTGATCCCCGCGCTCGCCAGCGCCGCAAAGTTTTCTGCCTCGACCGAGGAGGGGTTGGCTTCCAACGTGATCTCGATGCCGGGGTCGAAGCCCCATAGCCGCTCCGCCTCGGCCAGCAGCGCCGCGACCAACGCGGGCGGCATCAGCGAAGGCGTGCCCCCGCCAAAGAAGATCGAGGTGAGCGGCTCGAGCAGGCGCGCTTGGGCCGCCACCTCCGCCTCGGCGCGCATGTCGGCGATCAGCGCGCCCTGCCACGCGGCAACGTCCACACCCTCGCGCACATGCGAGTTGAAGTCGCAATAGGGGCATTTCTTGGCGCAGAAGGGCCAGTGAATATAGAGCGCGCGGGCCATCTGTGGCGGGACTTTCAGAACGGCTTAACCGAATCGGGTTAGCATGGGACCATGCCGAGGTTCCGTTCCCCGACTGTGCCCTTGCGGTTTGCCTGCATCGCGCTGCTTATGGCAGCCGCGCCCGCGCAGCCGCAAGCCTCTCGCGCAATCGCCCCGATCGAGCGCGATTGGCTCGACGCGCACAACGCTGCGCGCGGCGAGGTCGGCATGGCCCCGCTGGCGTGGAGCGACCGGCTTGCCGCCGATGCTGACAAGTGGGCCGAGCACCTCGCGGCCAAGGACCTCTATGACCACGCCTCGCCGGACCAGCGGCGCGGGCAGGGCGAGAACCTGTGGCGCGGAACAAGAGACCGGTGGTCGGCGGCCGAGACGATCGGCTTCTTCGTCGCCGAGAAGCGCGACTTTCAATTCGGCACCTTCCCCGAAATCTCGCGCACCGGGCAATGGCGCGATGTCGGGCATTATGCGCAGGTGATCTGGCCTGAGACCCGCGAGGTCGGCTGCGCCATCGCCCGCACGCCGCGCGACGAGGTGCTGGTGTGCCGCTACTGGCCGGCGGGCAATGTCGGGGGCCAGCACATCGAGCGGCCCGAGCGCATCACGCACCGCTAGCGCGTCCCGGCGAACTGCTCGGCGACCAGCTTCGCAAAAGCGTCGGCGCGGTGGCTGATGGCGTGCTTTGCCTCCGGAGCGATCTCGGCGAAGGTGTGGGTTGCGCCGGTGGGAACGAACACCGGATCATAGCCGAAACCGAGCGCGCCGCGCGGCGGCCAGGTAAGCGAGCCCTCGCAGCGGCCCTCGTAGATCGCGTAATCCCCGTCGGGCCAGGCAATCGCGAGCACGCAATGGAACGCGGCCGTGCGGTCAACGCCCTCTCCCTTCTCGGCGAGCATCCCCTCGACCTTGCCCATTGCCATATACCAGTCGCGGCCCGGATCGCCCTCGAACCATTGCCGCTCAGCCCAGTCGGCAGTGTAGACGCCGGGGCGGCCATCAAGCACCGCCACGCTGAGCCCGCTGTCGTCTGCCAGCGCCGCAAGCCCCGAAGCCTCCGCCGCCGCACGCGCTTTCAGCAGCGCGTTCTGGGCGAAAGTGGTGCCGGTCTCGGCCGGTTCTGCGAGACCGAGCGATCCGGCCGAGAGGCATGTGACCCCGTATGGCGCAAGCAACGCGCCAATTTCCTTGAGCTTGCCTGCATTATGCGTGGCAATCACCAGCGAGCCCGAGCCAAGACGGCGCCCGGACCCGGAGCTCACTTCACCGCGTCCAACTGCGCGGCAAAGATGCGGTCGCAGCCGATGCGGGCGAGGCGCAGCAGGCGCAGCAGGGCTTCCTCGTCGTAGGTCGCGCCTTCGGCGGTCGCCTGCACTTCGGCGATCTTTCCGCCTGAGAGCAGCACGAAATTGCCGTCCGCATCCGCGTTCGAGTCCTCGTCATAGTCGAGGTCCAGCACCGGGGTGCCCTTGAAGATGCCGCACGAGATCGCGCCGACCTGCGCTGAGATGGGATCGTGCTTGATATCGCCTGCGGCCATCAACCCGTTGACCGCAAGCCGCAGCGCAATCCATGCGCCCGAGATTGCCGCGGTGCGCGTGCCACCATCGGCCTGGATGACGTCGCAATCGAGCGTGATCTGCCGCTCCCCGAGCTTCTGCAAGTCTACTACAGCGCGCAAAGAACGCCCGATAAGGCGCTGAATTTCCTGCGTGCGGCCCGATTGCTTGCCCTTGGCGGCCTCACGTGCACCGCGGGTGTGCGTGGCGCGTGGAAGCATCGAGTATTCGCCCGTTACCCAGCCTTCGCCCTTGCCGCGCAGCCACGGTGGCACGCCGCGTTCGACGCTGGCGGTGCACAGCACCTTGGTGTCGCCAAAGCCGATCAGGCAAGAGCCTTCGGCGTGCTTGGTAAAGCCGGTCTCGATCGTGATGGCGCGCATTTCATCGGGCGCGCGTCCTGAAGGGCGCATGGATATATCCTTTGTTGTCTGCGGCGGCGCTAGGCAAAGTGCGGCTCTTCGACAAGCTTGAGCCGAACGGAAATTGAGAAAGCTGGCGATACCGCTTAAGCTTTCTCCATGACCTCTCTCCCCGTCACCGAACTCACGAGCCGCGCCCGCGACATTTTCCGGCGCGTGGTCGAGGAATTTATCGAGAGCGGGCAGCCGGTCGGTTCCAAGACGCTCGCCGCCGACGGCACGCTCAACCTCTCGCCCGCCTCGATCCGCTCGGTGCTCGCCGATCTGGAGACGGCAGGCCTGCTCGCCGCGCCGCATACCAGCGCGGGACGGCTGCCGACCGATGCGGGCCTGCGCATCTTCGTCGATGGGATGATGCGCGTTGCCGAGCCCACGCGTGAGGAACAGGCCGCGATCGAGAGCCGGCTGGCTGAAGCAGGCCCGCTCGAAGCGGCGTTGAAGCAGGCGAGCGCGATCCTTTCCGATCTTTCGGGCGCGGCGGGAATGGTGCTGGTCGCACCTCGCGAGCAGCGGCTTGCCCAGTTCAGCCTCGTCGATCTTGGACAGGGCCGTGCGCTAGCGGTGCTGGTGGGCGAGGACGGGGGCGTCGAGAACCGCATCGTCACTATCGGCGGCGCGCCCGGTCCCGGAACGCTCGAGAGCGCGTCGAACTATATCACCGCGCGGCTCGCCGGACGCACGCTGGCCGAGGCCGCGCAGGCGATGCGCACCGAGATCAACGCCGGCAAATCGCAGCTCGACGATGCGTCGCGCGATCTGGTGGAGCGCGGCCTAGCGGTTTGGAGTCAGGATGCGGCCGCCCGCCCGGTGCTGATCGTGCGCGGTGCGGCCAACCTCCTCGACGAAAGCGCGGTGGGCGATATCGATCGGGTGCGGATGCTGCTTGAGGATCTGGAAAACAAGCAGTCGGTCGCCGAGCTTCTCGATTCGGCGCGCGAGGCCGAAGCGACGCGGATTTTCATCGGCTCGGAGAACCGCCTTTTCGCGCTTTCGGGCTCCAGCGTGATCGCTTCGCCCTACCGCGACCGCGAGGGGCGGGTGGTCGGCGTGTTGGGCGTGATTGGCCCCACGCGGTTGAATTACGCGCGGGTTGTCCCCATGGTTGATCTGACCGCCCGATCGCTGGGCAAGCTCATCGTTTGAATGGAAAGCCGCACATCATGACCGAGAATGAAAAGCCGCTGGATCAGGCGGCTGAAGACGAATTGATGGGCGTGCCCGACCACCTGCGCAAAGGCGGAGACGAGCCGGAAACCGATGGCCTTGCTGCCGCGCTCGAATCGCTGCGCCGCGACCTGGATAACGCCAAGCAGGAGGTGCTTTACGCGCAGGCCGAGACGCAGAATGTGCGCCGCCGTCTGGAGCGCGAGAAGGACGATGCGCGCGCCTATGCCGCGACCAGCTTTGCCCGCGATATCCTGAGCGTCGCCGACAATCTTGCCCGCGCCGTACAGGTGATCCCCGATACCCTGCGTGCCGACGACAGTATGAAGGGCCTCGTGATCGGCCTCGAAGCGACCCAGCGCGAGATCGAAAAGGTCTTCGCCAGCCACGGCATTACCCGCATCGCAGCTGTCGGCCTGCCGCTCGATCCCAACCAGCACCAGGCGATGCTCGAAGTGCCGACCACGGACCACGAGCCGGGCACGGTCGTTTCGGAGATGCAGGCCGGGTGGATGATCAAGGACCGGCTCTTGCGCGCCGCCATGGTGGCGGTCGCGAAGGCGGCGGAGTAGCTTCTAGCGCGGTTTCACGCCGCGCTCCCCTCCCAGCGCGGTGAGCCGCGGAACATCGGCGGGCGATCTCCAGTTGGTCTTCATACCAATGAACACGGAGTGACCGCTATGACCTATCGCCTCACCACATCGCTGCTCTGCGCCGCCGGGGCACTCTCGCTCGGTGCCTGCGCTGACAATTATGCCCTCGAAGGCGCCGGTGTCGGCGCGGTCGCGGGCGCGGCTGTAGGGGCCGTCACGGGCGGCGATATCGTCACGGGCGCAGCGATCGGCGCGGCGGCTGGCGGCGTTGGCGGGACGCTGCTCAAGAAGGACAACGGCGAGTGCTACCGCGTCGATCGCGACGGGCGCGAATACACTGTGCGCTGCCCGAACTAAGCTGAAGTGAGAGCGGGGCGGGAGCGTTGCCCCGCTGTTATCGCAGATAGAATACGATGTATCGTGCGATCAGGAGAGCCAGCACCACAATGCTGGCTATCCTGCTTCGAACAAGCGCCGCGGCAAGCATCAGCACGATCAGGATCCCGGTCATCGCCAGATTGAGCGGTGAGATAAGAAGCGTGGCAAATTCGGGTACCGTCATCAGAAAAGCATATTGCACGGCGACCATCGTGATCAGCATCGCGAACACAGTCCGCCGCACGCGGAAATAGTGCGTGTCGAGATCGCTGAAGTGCTCGGGGTTTGACGGGAATACGAGACGGCTCGCGAGGAAATATGCGCTCGAAAACACCAGCACGCCGAACACCATGGCGGTGCTGGCGGTCACAGCGTCGCGTACCCGCCACGCGAACACCCAGAACGAGAGCAAGTCTAGGATCACGAACAGCGCCAGCAGTGGGGTCAGCCATCCGATAGCGAACGCCGTGTCGCCCTCGTTACGGGCGAGCTTGAACTCCAGCGTGCGCCCGACGCCGGTCAGCAGCTCGACCAGCGAAAGGCCCAGCACGAGGCTGTAGAGCACAAACACGAACTCGAACTCGCTCACAGGTGTGCTCCCGGAAAATTGACCAAGGTGTCATAGGCCGCCTTGTCCGCCACGCCGGCAATATGCGCGCCGCTGCGCAGCATGAAGGCGTGGCGCACGATCTCGGCCTGCTGCTCAAGGCCGTATTGCGCAAGGTGCCAGCCCGGCTTCAAGGCATAGTCATAGCGGCACCACGGATGACGGCGCAGCACCAGATACCAGCGCCCGAGGGTCTGGGCCTGCCACACATGGGTCATTTCGTGAATGAAATGCGCTTGGCTGTCGAGCGGGGCGGCGGCGAAATCGTCGTTATAATGCAGCGCGGCCGGGTGGAAATGGAGGTGGCCCATCGGCGCCATCGTCACCCCGCGCGGCTGCAAGGGAAAGAACTTGCGGCGCTTCACCGTCACGCCCGCGTAATCGATCTTGGTGCCGAAGATCGAGCGGGCGAGCGACGCCTCGCCCGGTGTCAGCGGCCGCGCAGCCCCTACCGGGCAAGTGAGGGCAGGGGCAGGGGCTTCCTGACCGGCCGGCGCGATGCTCAGCGTTCTTCCCCGGCGGCGCGCACGGGAGCCGCGACGCTCACCTTGCTGCCATTTGAAAGGGTGAGCGTCACCTTGGCCGTGCCGCCGGGCTTGAGGCCGGCCGCGGGGTCCATCGCCATCACGTGCAGACCTCCGGGGGCGAAGGCCAGCGGCACGCCTTGGGCGAGCGGCACGCTGTCTGCCATCGTCATGCGCATTTGCCCGGCGCTCTTGGCATAGTCGTGGATCATCGTCATTCCTGCGCCCTCGACCTCGACCTCGGTAAGGCTTACGCCGGACGCTCCGGAGTAGGACAGGTCGAAATAGACCGCCGCTGGATTGCCCGCGACCGGCGCCAACACCACGCGTGCATTGCTGACCGTCAGGCCCGGCGCAGTTGCCTGTGTCGCGGTTGTCTCGGGCGACTTATCGGGGGTGTCGCTCCCTTGCGAACAGGCGGCGAGCAACGGGAGCAGAGCAGCCAAAGCCAGCGGCAGAGCGGCGCGTCGGAACGAATTCACGAGTGTTGTCTCCTTGTGGAATGCCCGGAAAACTAGGGGAGCGCCCGCCGCCTGCCAAGCGAAACTGCAGGCCGCATTCTCTATGGCACAAGCCCCGTTTGTCATCGCCGCGCCATCCACTATGCTCTGCCCCATGCAGCCTGTGCCCGTTTCCGACCATTGCGAAGTCCCAGCGCGGATCGTCTGGCTTGAAGACCGTCCGCTCGTCGAAATGCGGCGGATCCGCGTGTCGGCGCTGAACGTGGCTTTCTGGGACGACTTATGTGCGTCCGCGCCGATAACGGCGGTGGGTCCTCTCGACGACCAACCCCTGCCGCCCGGCGCGGGCCCGCTGTGCGGCGCGATCTTTCATAACTATCGCTGTGGTTCGACATTGTTGTGCCGCCAGCTTTCGGCCCTGCCGTCGGCCTATGCGATCGCCGAACCGAGCTTCCTCAGCCAGCTTGTGCTGGGCCACCGGCAAAAACCGTCGGTGCTGCGTGACCGGATCT
>JBBRUU010000068.1:0-14156 GCA_038247515.1 Sphingomonadales bacterium | reverse complement strand
CGATCGCGACCGATCTGGCTGGACCGATTGTCGGACGGTTTGTCAGGAACCTGATCGGCGGGCTGATGCGCTGATCCCCGCAGCCCCTCTCAAAAGCAATGTTTCACGTGAAACATCGCTGTTGAGGGGGGTCTGGAGGGGGTCTAGACTGGGCTGGAGGCACGCAAAACGATGCTGGAGGCCCCTTGGCAGGCTTACGTTTTCGGTGCGCTCATGCTTTTGGCGCGCTCATGCTTTTGGCACCATGCAAAAGGCATTGAGCTTGTTGCCGTCGGGATCGCGGAAATAGCCTGCATAAAACCCGTCGTCGCCGCGCGCGCCCGGCGCGCCTTCGCAAGCACCGCCGTGGGCCATCGCGGTGTCGTAGATCGCGTGAACCAGATCGGGATTTGCGACCTGCATCGCCACCATCACGCCGTTGCCCACGGTGGCGGGTTGCCCGTCGAAGGGCACGGTCGCCGCGATCCCCGGCGCGCCGTCCCATTCGCCCCAGGCGATGAATGACTCGGTATCCATCATCCGGCCGACGCCGAAATGGGCGGCCAGTGCGTCATAGAACGCCGCAGCGCGCGGCAGGTCGTTGGTGCCAAGGGTGACATAGCCGATCATCGTGTTTCCTCCCTGATTCGGGCCGCGCAGTGCGACTCGGTGTGAGAGAACATTACAGGAACAAAAGATTCCCTACAACCAGCGCATTTACATGCCCAACACCTTGAGCAGCGCGTCAGCCACGCCCTGCACGCCGCCCCGCAACCCGCTGCGCCCGGCGGTCAGCGGCGCTTCTTCGATCAGCAGCACGCCGCTGCCCGCTTCCACCTTGTCCTTGAGCAGTGCCTCACGCCCGAAAAAATATGGCGGGAAGGTTTCGCTGCGGATCACGGCATAGGCAAGATCGGTCGAAAACCCGAGCATTTGCCCTTCGCCGACAATCCGGCCGCGCGCCGCCGGTTCGATCCGTACCCCGCGTCCGCCTTTCACCACCAGCTGCACCGGGCCGCAGAATACCATGTAGCGCCACTGCCAGGTCAGCCACGCCGGGAGCGCAAATCGCCATTTGCTGCGGATCACTATCGCCGCGCCTTGCGGCTGGACCACTGCCGCCAGCGCGCTGGGGCGCAGGACACAGGCCGCGCCCGCAGGCACATTCAGAACAGCGAGTTCGGCAAACGGGTCTTTCACTGCCGAGACCGTCACCCGCTCACCGTCCCCGCTGATCGCCGTAAGAAACCGCATCCCGCTCGCCAGACTGGTGAGCGGATTGGTCCAGTCCAGCAGCCAGCGCGTACGCTTGGCCCCGGTGAGCGAGGAGGATTGCAGGTAGTCCTGCCGCACCAGCGCCTCTTCGCGGGGCCCCAAGGTGATCGACACCGATACTGCGGACGGCCCGCCAGTGGGCTGCGGCGGCGTGCTGCCTGCTTCTGCAAACCGCAGTGGCGCAGCGCGCGCGGCGATGGGCGCGAAAATGTAATAGGCAATGGTGCGGTAGATGAAGGGGGTCAGCGTGATGGCGATCAGCGCCCACAGCGCTTTTTCCAAAATTTCGAGCGGGTCGAACTGGCGGTTTAATTTTTTTAGGTTTTCCGGAAGCTGCTTGGCTTTGAGCCCATCAAGTTTTTTTTGATACGAAGCCAAAGCTGCTTTGCGAGCGACGTCTGCGTCTTTCCGAATTTTAGCATTTAGAGCAATTTTACTAACTCGCTCAGCAACTAGTGTATTGATATTAGTGCAATTTTTATCTTGATTTTGGAATAATATGGATCGCTCTCGCCCAAATATAAAATCGCGCCCTGGCAAATAAGGATAACTGCGCTTGAATGAATCAAACTTTTGCTTTGATTGTCGACATTCTTTTCGTGCATCTTTTATTTGCTTTATGCTTGGCATCTGAAAAACAGATGCGCTCGTGGCGAGTTTTTCTTCAAACCTCTTGCGCGGTTCCCTCACGTCACGAAGGCCCTGGATCTCAAGATAAATTGCCTTAATCCTGATGCCCGCTTTTGCGGCAATGCTAATGTTTGAGAGGCGATACTTCCCTGGCCATTCTTCCGCCTCGCGTTTCTCCGCTTCGACTTTCTTCTTTTCCGTTTCCAGCTCTTTGATCATCCGATCGATTTGCGCGCTGGATTTTTTCTTCGCGTCCTCAACGGTTTGGTTAAGTCGCGTCTGCTGCTCGTTAAAATAGCTTCCAATACCGGCCTCGGTCGCTTCGAGTCCCAGCGCTTCCTCGTCCCAGATCTGCTGGAGCTCCGACCAGTAGGTCGTCACCAGCCACGACAGCGAGAACCCCGCCGCCAAAAGCAGAAAGAGCAGAATGCGGCTTTGCAGCCAGCCCAGCAACCTCATCACGAAATGTTAGCCCCCCAGTTTTCGATTAAAGCGGCAAGGTCTCGCGCTCCAGCCACGCCAGATCCTCGCCCGCAAGTTGCGGCGCCAGCAGCGCGCGCACCTTGGCATGGTAGCCATCGACCCACGCGATCTCGTCGGCGGTCAGCAGGTCACGCGCGATCAGTTTGCGGTCGAGCGGCACATAGGTCAACGTCTCGAAGCCGAGATACCGCCCCTCCTGTCCCGCGATCTGGCGTTCCTCGACCAGCACGAGGTTTTCGATGCGGATGCCGTAGGCGCCTTGCTTGTAATAGCCCGGCTCGTTCGAGATGATCATCCCTGCAAACAATTCCTGCGCGGTGCCCGCCTGCCCGCCGCCCGGCTTGGCGATGCGCTGCGGGCCTTCGTGCACGGCGAGGAAGCTGCCCACCCCGTGGCCGGTGCCGTGGGCGTAATCGACGCCTGCTTCCCACAAATATTGCCGCGCCAGCACGTCGAGCTGGCCGCCGCAGGTGCCTTGCGGGAACACCGCGCGGGCGATCTGGATGTGGCCCTTCAACACGCGGGTGTTACGGTCGCGCATTTCGGCGCTTGGCGCGCCCAGACCGTCCGGCGTTCCGATCCACACGGTGCGGGTGATGTCGGTCGTCCCGCTCCCGGAATGGTCGGTGTACTGCCCGCCCGAATCGACAAGGTAGATTGAGCCGGGCGGGATGGGGATATTGCTTTGGTCGTCCACCTTGTAGTGCGGCAGCGCGGCGTGACCGGCGGCGGCAGAGATAGTGTCGAAGCTGAGATCGCGCAGGCCAGCGTCTTCCTTGCGGAAGGCTTGCAGGCGTGCAGCGGCCGCCAGTTCGTCGACGCCGCCCTTGGGCGCTTCGATCTCCAGCCAGCGCAGGAACTTGGTCACCGCCGCGCCGTCACGCGCCTGCGCGTCGCGGTGGCCCTGCTGTTCGCACCCGTTCTTCACGGCCTTGGCGAGGATCGTCGGGTCCCGTTTGAAGGCGAACTCGGCGCCCCCTGCCTTCAGCCCGAGCGCGATGCCCGCGACTGCAAAATCGGGGTCGATAGCGACGCTTTTGCCGGCAAGCTCGCCCGTCAGCGCGCCTTCGAAAGCGGCGCGGTCACGGATCGTCACCGCGTTGCCCAAGTGACGGGTCAGATCGGGCGTGACTTTCTCGGGCGCGATGAACAGATCGGCGCTGCCGTCCTTGTGGGCGATCACGTAGGACAGAGCCACAGGGGTGTGCGCCACGTCGCTCCCGCGAATGTTGAGCAGCCAAGCGACCGAATCGAGCGCGGGGATCACCACCGCATCATGGCCTTCCTTGACCAGCCAGTCGGCGACCGCAGCGCGCTTGTCGGCAGACGAGCGCCCGGCGAGCGCCTCGTCATAGGCTGCGGCGGCGGCGGGTGAAGGCGCGGGGCGATCGGCCCACACGGCGTCCAGGGGATTGCTGCCTTCTGCAACCAGCGCGATGGCCTTCGCGGCGAGCTTCGCCTCAAGCGCCTCGGCAAAAGCATAGGTGTGGAGCCACGGATCATAGGCGATTCGCGCGCCGCTCTCGCACACTTCGCCAAGCCAGCCTGCCAGCGTGTCGCCGGGGACGGCGCGATATTCAAACAGATTGCCGTCGACCTGCTCGCGCACCTGCACGGTGTAGCGCCCGTCGACGAAGATCGCCGCGTGGGTGAGGGTAACAGCGGCAAACCCGGCCGATCCGCGAAACCCGGTCAGCCAGGCGAGGCGCTGGGCATAGTCGCCGACATATTCGCTCATGTGCTCATCGCTAATCGGGACGACGAAGCCGGTGAGGCCACGGCGCTTCAGCTCTTCGCGCAGGGCGGAAAGGCGGGCTTCATGTGTCTGCATCAGCATTTCGTCGATCCTCGGGAGCGGCGCGGGCCTTGCCGCGTTAGAATGTATGTCTAGAACAGCCATTATAGGCCTCCGCCGCGCGTCTTTCCACCAGGGAACACCATCACATGATCCGTCCGATCAGCACGCACGCTCTTGCGCTGGCGCTCGCCGCCACCAGTTTCGCACCGGCTGCCAATGCCGCCACCACCGAGGATTCTGCCCACGTGACCACCGCATCTGCCGCTTCCACTGCCGCCGCATCAGACATCAAGCCGCCGGTCGCGCAGAAGCGCCCGCATACCTACACCGTGCATGGGATTACCGTCGAAGACCCCTATGACTGGCTTTATGACAAGTCCTACCCGGTGGTGGACGACAAGGACGTGCTCGATCACGTCAAGGCCGAGAACGCCTATTTCGAAGCCAAGATGGCAGCCCAGACCCCGCTGACCGAGGCGCTGTTCACCGAGATGCGTGGCCGCATCAAGGAGGACGATTCGACGGTTCCGCAGAAGGACGGCGACTACCTCTACTGGAGCGAGTTCGAGGAAGGCGCGCAGTATCGCAAGCATTGGCGCAAAGCAGTGGCGGGCGGTGAGGCCGAGCTGCTGATCGACGAGAACGTGCTGGCCGACGGCAAGGAATATTTCCGCCTCGGCGCCGCCTCGATCAGCCAGAACGAGCGTTATCTCGCCTTTTCGACCGATACCGACGGGTCGGAGCGTTTCACCGCGCGGATCAAGGATTTGCAGACGGGCGAGCTGCTCCCCGATATCATCACCAACCTGCGCAGCGACCTCATCTGGGTCGCGGGCGATACCGCGCTGGTCTACGGCCCCTCGACCGAGGAGTGGCGCACGCTGGAGGCCAAGCTGCACGTGATCGGCACGCCTGCGCAAAGCGACGTCACGCTCTACAAGGAGGAAGACGAGAGCTTCTCGGTCGGCACCGGCCTGACCGCGCAGGAAGACTGGCTGGTGATCGCAACCGGTGACAACGAGACGAGCGAAGTGCGGCTGGTGCCCGCCGCCAACCCGACCGCTACGCCGATCATTGTGAAGCCGCGCAAGAAGGGCGTCGAATATTCGGTCGACGTGCGTGACGGTGAAGTGTGGGTGTGGACCAACGACGAACACATCAACTTCCGCCTCGCCACGGCCAGCCTCAAGGCTCCCGCTGACTGGCAGACGGTGATCGCGGGGTCGGACGAGTTTTATCTGACCGGTTTCGACCTCTACAAGGACTTCTTCGTCACCGAGGGGCGCTTGGGCGGCCTCGACCAGATCCAGCTGCGCCAATACGCCGCGCCATCGCAAGTGACGCCGATCGCCTTCCCGGAAGCCAGCTATACCGCGGGCCTCTCGAACAACCCCGAATATGACGTCAGCAAGCTGCGCCTCGCCTACCAGAGCATGGTGACGCCGGGCACGGTCTATGATTACGACGTCAAGACCGGCGGGCTCGAAACGCTGAAGACGCAGGAGATCCCGAGCGGTTACGACGCTTCGCAATACGTCACGCAGCGGGTGACGATCACCGCGCGCGACGGGACGCAGGTGCCGGTCAGCATCGTGATGCGCAAGGACCGCGCCGCAATCCTTAAAAAGGCGGGCATCGAAGGCCCCGGGCCGCTGCATCTTTATGCCTACGGCGCCTATGGTTACGCGATCCCACCGGGCTTCTCGACCTCGCGCCTCAGCCTTGTCGACCGCGGCTTTGCCTATGCCATCGCCCACATCCGCGGCGGGGACGACCTGGGGCGGCGCTGGTATCTGCAGGGCAAGCTGTTCGAGCGCACCAACACCTTCAACGACTTCGTCGATGCGGGCCGCGGCCTGATCGCCAAGGGCTTCACGGCGCAAGGCATGGTCACCGCCAGCGGCGGTTCGGCGGGCGGCGAGCTGATGGGGGCGGTGATCAATCAGGACCCGTCGCAATACGGCGCGGTGGTCGCGCACGTGCCGTTCGTCGATGTGGTGGGCACCATGCTCAACGAAAAGCTCCCGCTCACCCCGGGCGAGTGGCAGGAATGGGGCAATCCTATTACCGACAAGGCGGCCTTCACCTACATGCTGTCGTACTCGCCCTACGATCAGGTGGTCGCCAAGGCCTATCCGCCGCTGATGGTAACCGCCGGGCTGAATGATCCGCGCGTGACCTATTGGGAGCCCGCCAAGTGGGTCGCCAAGCTGCGCGAGGTCAAAACCGACGACAACCTGTTGGTGATGAAGACCAACATGGGCGCAGGCCACGGCGGGCAGTCAGGCCGCTGGAACAGCCTCAAGGAAACGGCGGAGGAATTCGCCTTCATCCTGTGGCAGATGGGGATGGCGCCGAAGACCGAGGGTAAGTAGGCCTTCTCCCCTCCCGCTCGCCCCGGCCTTTGCCGGGGCGAGTATCGGGGCCGCAGGTGGGCTTGAACCAGGCGCAGCCGCCGATCCCACGTTCCGACCCCCTCCCGCAGGCGGGAGGGGGAGCCGCGCCTCACCCCTGCAAGGGCGCCGACCTCGCCATTTTGACCAGCTTGCGGGCGAAGCGAGACGTTGTAGCGGATCGCTTCCTCCGCCAGCTGGATGACGACGCTCTCCATCTCGGGGCCAAACATCGCGAGCTTCACGTAAAGCTCGGGCACCGCGCGGATCGGGCCGAAGCCCGCTTGCTTGCCGAACACCGGGATCGGGCCGCTGGGCAGCGGGCGCTTGTCCAGATCGGGCGTCACCTGCCACACCATCCCGACCCTGCGGCTGTTTAAGATCGCCATCAGCCGGCCGTAATCCGCCGCCAGCAGCATCGCGGGCATGGCGGCAAGATAGCGGCACGCCGCGACCGCGGCGGTGCGATCCTTCAACCCGATCGCGCCTTCCAGCCAGCCGAGCGTGCGGCGCACATCCTCGCGCGTCGCCTCGGCGGCGTGTTCGAGCAGCCAGTCGTAACCGCGCAGGCCCGTATTCCATTCGCGCGGTTCCTGCGCCACGGTCGCCCAGAAGAAATCGACCGCATCGGCGATCGTCGTCATTGCGCCGTCCTCATAGGCAAAGATGCCTTCGGGGGGTGAGCGCGATGCTTTTCCTCTTGCTGCCCTCCGGCTGGATGTAGTTCACGCTGGGCCGGAAGCCGCGATCCTTGCGTGTGGGTTGGTCATCGGACATTTTCAGGCCACCTTATATGCCGCTGTTGCTGGGGCAGATTAACAGGGTGACCGCTAAGAAAGTCTTGGCCGCGCTTGTCGCCCGTGTGGGCGGGGACTAGCCTTGTGCCCATGCCTAACCGCTTCACCCGCAGCTTCACCGCGCTTCCCGAGCACATCGACGCGCTTGGCCATGTCAACAACACGGTGTGGGTGCAGTGGATTCAGGAGATGGCGACCGCGCATTGGGACAGCGCCGCGCGGCCGCAGGACCGGGAGGCGTTCTATTGGGTCGTGGTGCGCCACGAGATCGATTATCGCGGCAATATCGCGCTCGGCGGAAGTGTTGTGGCCACAACGTGGATCGAAGGCGGCGCGCAGGGCGCAAAATCACTGCGGCGGGCCGAGTTTACGGACGCGTCCGGCAAGCGGCTCGTCAGTGCGGCAACCACATGGGCGATGATCGACCGCGCAAGCGGGCGGCTGGCACGGGTGCGGCCCGAGGTGCTGGGGCCGTTTTTGTGACGGGTCAGACCTCCCGCCCCGCCCAAGGTGGCCGAAAACAAACTAAGCCGCGCGCCCATCTGCCTCGCGCCGGCTCGCGGGCGGGGTGCTGAACACCGTCAGGCGCTCGTAGGCCATGCGGTTTCGGCCAGACGCCTTGGCTTCGTACATCAGCGCGTCGGCGCGGGCGTAGAACTCGGCGAAGGCCATTTTGTAGCGGTTGGCATCGGCTAGCGTCACCACGCCCATGCTGGCGGTGACTGGCAGGTCGAGCCCGGGGACTTCTGCGGCGACCCGCATCGGGATGGCCTGCCGCAGCGCCTCGGCCCGCTCGAGCGAGCGCGGGCCGCGCAGCAGCACCACGAATTCCTCGCCGCCCAACCGCACCGCCACCGCGTCGCGGTCGCCGGTTGCGCGGATCGCGCCGGCGCTGGCGATCAGCGCGGCATCGCCGACCTGGTGGCCGTGGAGGTCGTTGATCGCCTTGAAGCGGTCGAGATCGACGAGCGCAAAAGTGTGGAAGCCCTGCGCCAGCAGCTCGTCGAAGCGCGCCTCGATGGCGCGGCGGTTCATCAGGCCGGTGAGCGAATCCCGCGTCGAGATCTGCTCGAGCATCTTTGCTTCGGTCAGCGCCGCATCGCGCTCGTGGCGCAGTTTGAAAAAGCGGTCGGCGATGGCGAGGTTGATCACCACGACCTCGATCCCCACCGCGACGTACAGCATCTGGTCGAGGCTGGAGGGGCCGACATGCACGCCCAGCCCGCGCAGCAGGCGCTCGACCGAGGCGATGATGATCGGCAGCCAGGCAACCGCGATATAGCGCGCCGAGCGGCTGCCGCGCAGCACCGCTTCGATCACCGCCGTGCTGGTCACGAAAATGCACGGCAGGAAGGTGATGAAATAGCCGATATCGTCGAACGACTGGGTCGCATCGATCTGCAAGGCGAAGAAACCGGGCACGAGGATCGTGAACCAGCCGGTCGCCACGGTGATCGCGCGCATCACCTGCGACTGCGCGCCGCGTTCGAGGAAGTTTGCCAGGAACAGCGCCGAAATCCCTGTGCCCACCGCATACGAGAGCGGCGCGAGCACCGCCAGCAGCGCGACCGGCAGCGTCAAAAAGGCCGAGACAAGCCCGCCCGCCGTCAGCACATAGACCATCATCGCGGTCACCATCGCGGCGTGCAACACCACGAAGCGTTCGCGCAGCACCACAAAAAAGCTGATGTCGAACAACAGCGGCAGCACCAACATGCCGGCAACAAAGGCGACCAGCATCATGTCGATCTGCGACCATTCGGCCTTGCCCGGATCGTGGGTGATGCGCGCTTCGGTAAGCAGCGGCACCGAATGCGGCGCTTCGATCCGGATGAGAATCATCGCGGTTCTGGCGGTCACCTCGGGCAGCGGCAGCTGGAACACCGGGCCGGACGGGAAGGGGGTGCCGTCGGCTCCGGTCAGACGGCTGGTGCGGCTGGTGCCGTCTGTATCGATGACGTGGAAGGTGATCGACCGGAAGCGCGCGGTGCGGGTGAAGAAGTGGTGGGGAAGCGCTTGGCCACGCCAGTCCTTGGCCTCGAACCGCAGCCACGCGGCTTCGGTGCCAGAGCGCCAATCGCTGTTGTGGCAGATCCATTGGTCGCGCGGTTCCATCGCCTCGGCACTGCGCGCGGCGTCGGTCGCGGCGTGGCACGCCGGAGCAAAAGCGGGCACGGCCTGATCCTCCGCCGCTGCCGGTCGGGCAGCGAGCAGCACGAGCAGCAGAACCGCCCAGCCAAGCCGGAAGAGAAGGCGCACGAATGCCATGGTTCGCGGCTACCATGGAAGCGGTTACGATGCTGTTAAGCGGATTTGCTCCATCTCAGATGCAATATGTCATATTCTCAGCAGGTTGCGTGCAGCGCAATGTGCTGCGTCCAGCGGGTCGGCGCAAGGCTGGCACGGCCCGTCCTGCACGCGTCACAAGCGTGTCACGAAACGGGCCTAGCGCGGCGTCCGGCGGGGGACTATTCCTGCGCCAGATGATCTGGATCCGTCATGGCACACCGCATCACCGCTCTTCTCAAGACCGGCGCGCTCCTCGCGCTGGGCGCCGCCACGCTGCCTGCCTGCGACGGCGGGGGCAGCGGCGCGCAGTCGGTGCATGCCGTCGGCTCCTCGACGATCTATCCCTTTGCCAAGCTGGTCGCGGAAAACTTCTCCCGCTCGAACCCGGATATGCGCTCGCCGCTGATCGAATCCACGGGCACCGGCAACGGCATCCAGCTGTTCTGCACCGGGCTCGGGCCGAACACGCCTGACATGGCCAATGCCTCGCGGCGCATGAAGCCGTCGGAGTTTGACGCCTGTGTCAGCAACGGCGTCGACAAGATCATCGAACTGCAGGTCGGGCTCGACGGGCTGGCCTTCGCTTCGGCCAAGGGCGGGATCATGCTGGGCCTCTCGCCCAAGACGATCTACGAGGCGCTCGCCGCGCAGCCCTATGGCAAGCCGCAGACCGCCAAGACCTGGAAGGACGTCGATCCCAAACTCCCCGCCGAGCCGATCCTCGTCTACGGCCCGCCCAGCACCTCGGGCACTCGCGATGCGCTCAAGGAGTTGGTCCTCCACGTCGGCTGCGACACCGACCCGGCGATGAAGGCCCTGAAGAAGAGCGACGAAGCGAAATACGCCCGGATCTGCACCGAAATCCGTGACGACGGCGCCTATGTCGACCAAGGCGAGCAGGACAACCTGATCGTCCAGAAGATTGTCGGCAACCCGCGCGCGATCGGCATTTTCGGCTATTCCTACCTCGAGGAGAACCTCGACAAGGTGGACGGTCTGCCGATGAACGGCGTGGCACCGACCTACGACAACATCGCCGATTTCGACTACCCTGGTGCCCGCCCGCTCTACGTCTATGTCAAGCAGGCCCACATGCGCGCCATTCCCGGGCTCGAGGCGTTCATGATGGAATGGGCCAAGAGCTGGAACAAGGAAGGCCCGCTGACCGGCATCGGCATGGTGGCCATGCCTCCGCAAGCGTTGGCCGCCAATGCTGCCAAGGCGACCAGCCAGACCCTACTGACCAAAGCGGAGCTCGAGGCGCAGTAACGCCTTGCCGTTACTCGAGGCCCAGTAATGCCTTGCCGTTACTCGAGGCAAAGTAACGCACCGGCGCGATTGCGATAGGCCTGGCGGGCGGCTAGTTTGCTCGGCATGAGCGTGCGCAAGATTTCCGAGTGGCACAATGCCGGACTGATCGATGCAGGCGCGCGAGACCGGCTGCTTGCTTACGAGGCCGCTCATTCACGACCGCTGGTGCTGTGGGCGGTGTGGGGCATCGGCGCGCTGGCGATCGGGCTGGGACTGGTCTCAGTCGTGGCGGCAAACTGGGAGGATATTCCCGGCCTTGTGCGCCTCGCCGTCCACTTTGCGCTGATTGGGGCGCTGATTGCGGCGCTGCTGGCAGCGCTGTTCTGGCGCGAGGCGCGGATCGCGGAGCGCTCACCCTGGGTGGTCGAGGCGCTGGTGTTCATCACCGCCGCGCTGGGCCTCGCCTTCTTTGGGCATCTCGGGCAGGTCTATCAGACCTCGTCGCCGCTGTGGCAGCCGCTCGCTGTGTGGCTTGCGCTGTTTGTGCCGCTGCTGCTGCTGACCGGGCGGAGCTGGCCGAGCGCGCTCGCTGTGCTGGGCGGGAGCGTGTGGTGCGCCTTCGAATACACCGGCGATCGCAACGGCTTCGATGGCCAGGCGCCGCTGCTACGTGATCTTTGGCTCGCTTTCGTGCTGACCCTGCCGGTCGCCTTCGCGCCGCTCGCCGCTTGGGCCCGAGCGCGCAGCGCCCGGCCCGAATTCTGGCGGCGGCTCGAGCAGCTCGCGCTCGCCTATGCGGTCGGCTGCGCGTCCCTCGTCGCCTCCGTTGCGGGCACGAACGGGTTGAGGGACAGCAACACAGCAAACGAATGGGCAAGCCTGCTGCTGAGCGGCGCGGTGATGGTCCTCGCCGGGCTCGGCGTGGTAGCGGTGCGGCGCACAACCTCCGGGCGCATGGCCGGGGCAATTATCGCCGGCGCCGGGCTGATCATGTCGCTCGCCTATCTGGCGAGCGATGCCACCGTCCCTGCCGCCCTGCTGTTCTTCGCGCTGTGGGGCGGGATTGCCGCTGCGGCGCTGGCCGCACATTGGCGCGGTGTGTTCCAGATGGCGGTCGGCGTGATCGCCTTGCGGCTTATCATCCTCAGCTTCGAACTGGCGGCGGATTTGCTGACCAGCGGCTTCGGGCTGATCCTTTCCGGCGTGATGATCCTCGGCGTGGCTTGGTTGGCGGTGCGGGTGTCGAAGCGCTTTGCCCCGGGTGAAGGGGAGCCTCAGGCATGATCCGCGCCGCTCGCCTCGCTGCGGTAATCGCCCCCGTTCTCGGTCTCGCCGCCCTGTGGGGCATGAGCGACCGCACCTACAATCAGGGCACCCAATGGGAGGTGCCAATCGAAGGCTACGACCCGCGCGATTACCTGCGCGGGCACTATGTCGAGTTCAGCTATGACTGGCCGGGGCTGGAGCTGGACCAGTTGATGGGGCCGCAGCAGTTGTGCCTTGAAGGCGCGGCGCCGTGGATCGACCGGGTCACTGTGCCTGACATTGGGCCTGCCACTGGGCCTGCCGCTGGGCCTGCCACCGTGCCTGACATTGGGCCTTCCGAGGTTGCCGCTCCTTGCGCCCATCTGCTCAAGGCACAAGACGGCGGGGTCTACGGCACCAGCGCGCTTTTGCGTGGGAGGCTATACATCGGGCAGGACCGCGCCGCCAAGCTCGACGCGCAGCTCCGCAGCCGTGACCAGCGCGGGATCATCACGATCCGCCAGCGCGAGGATGGCAGCTTCACGCCTATCGCCATCCGCTTCCGCCCGCTCACCCCGACAGAGCGCGCCGAACGCGATGCACAAGATGCGCTAAGGGCGGGAGACTTGCGTCCCCCGCCCCCCATGATGTCGCAGTAAGCCCCAGGTGGCTCAGAACTTTGCGGTCACTTCCAGGCCGTAGAAGCGTGGCTCGGCCGGGATGAAGGTCGGGACGCCGAACGCTCCGCCGGTGTTGCCCGCGTCGAGCAGGAAATCCTCGCCCGTCGCATTGCGGATGAAGCCCGCGATTTCGTAACGCTCGTTGGCGAAGCTGACCCCTGCGCGCGCGTTGACCAGCGTCACCGCGTCTTGCGAGATCAGCGGGTTGTTCGGCACCTCGAAGAAGATCTGGCTGCGATAGGTGACCGTCGGCGTTGCAAAGAAGCGCACGCCGCCTGCAAACTCCTTGTCGATGGTGAAGCCGCCCGATGCCTGCCATTCCGGCTGCAACCGGAACCGCGCGCCCGAGAAGGCGGGCGAGAACGCGCCGTTCCGGTCAATCCCGCCGTCGATATAGCCGACATTGCCGAACACGTTGAGCCAGTCGGTCACATCCACCGCAAGCTCCGCTTCGACCCCGAGGTTTGAGGCCTTGCCCGCGCTCTGCGTGATGAAGCGGCCGGTCGCGGCGCCGTTGATTACCTCGGCGACGCTTACCTGGAAGTCGTTGTAGACTTGGTAATATACGCCCAGCGAGCCCGACACCCGGCCAGAGGCCAGCTTGATCCCGCCCTCGTAGTTCCAGACCACTTCCTCGGCGACGTTCTGGATATTGGGAAGAACGTCGGTGCCGCTGCGCCGCGCACCGACCTGCACCACCGGCGAGCGGCGGCCCTTTGAGACGGTAGCGAAGACGTTGAGGTCGTCGGTGACGCGGAGCAATGCGTTGAAGCGCGGCAACCATGCATCGAACCGCTCATCGGCGGTGAAGGTGCGTCCTTGCGTGTCTGTCTGTCCGGGCACCAGCGAGACCGCAAGGCTCGGCAAGGCAGTCAGCAGCTGCCCGCGCAGCGGCTGAGGCAGCAGACCCGGCAACTGCGGCACGGGAACGCGCGCAAAGAAGCCCGAGCGGCGATACTCGGAAAGGAACCGCACACCGGCGGTTAGCTCGAGCGAATCGAACGGAATCCACGTGGCGTCGGCGAACAGCGAGTAAGCTTCGTTGCGGCCCTGATTCTCGAACACCGAGGTGTACGGGATTGCCGTAAGGGCACCGCCTGTCAGTGCCGCAGTCGCGCCTAGTGAGGGCGCGCTGCCGTTGGGGGCGACGCAGGTCAGGCCGGGGATCGCGCCCGTGAGGCAGGTAATGAACACACCTTCCTCCGAGGCGAAAGGCACGTTCTGGCGGCCGTCCTCGATGAAGGCGTTCCAGCCGAAGCTGCCGCGCAGCTTGGTGCCGGTGTAAGCGAAGCGCCCTTCGTGGCTGACCTGCCAGCCTGTGGCGATTTCGGCGAAT
>JBBRUU010000067.1:0-14462 GCA_038247515.1 Sphingomonadales bacterium | reverse complement strand
TGCGGCACCAGCCCGATCCGCGCGCGCGCCTTGCGCCAATCGCGCGACAGATCCTGTCCGAAGGCGGTGATCGTCCCCGCGCTCGGTCGCACCAGCCCGCACACTGCCCCGATCAGCGTGGTCTTGCCCGCGCCGTTGGGGCCGAGCAGCGCGAAGATCTCACCTTGGCGGATGTCGAGATCGACCGAATCGAGCGCGCGGACACCGCCCTTATATATCTTGGAAAGGCCGTGGATCGACAGAATGGGTTCGCTCATCGCTCCCAATTACGGGAGCAGCAACGAGGAGTCACCATAGGAATAGAAGCGATATTCCTGAGCGATGGCGTGTTCGTAAGCCGCCATCATCCGCTCGCGGCCCATCAGCGCGCTCACCAGCATCATCAGGGTCGATTTGGGCAGATGGAAGTTGGTCATGAGACCATCGACCGCCTTCAATTTGTAGCCCGGAGTGATGAAGATTGCGGTGTCGCCCGCGAAGGGCTGGATTACCCCGGCCGCATCTATCGCGCTTTCGAGCAAGCGCAGCGACGTGGTGCCGACCGCGATGATCCTACCGCCTGCCGCGCGCGCTGCATTGAGCTGGTCAGCGGTCTCGGCCGAGATGCGCCCGAACTCGGCATGCATCTGGTGGTCGTCTGTGTCATCGGCCTTCACGGGCAGGAAGGTGCCCGCCCCCACGTGCAGCGTCAGCATCGCCCTTCCGATTCCCGCGGCGTCCAGGGCATCGACCAATCGCTGGGTGAAATGCAGCGAGGCGGTGGGAGCAGCAACTGCGCCTTCCTCGGCTGCGAACATGGTCTGGTAGTCCTCGAGGTCCTGCGCATCGATCCCGCGTTTGCTGGCGATATAGGGCGGCAGCGGCATGGTGCCCGCGCGGTCGAGCAGCACCTCGACCGGCTCCTCACCCTCGAAGAACAGTGTGAGCGAGCCATCATCATGGCGCACCTCGGCGATAGCTGTGACCCTGCCGCCAAAGACAAGCTGATCGCCTTCCTTTACCCGTTTGGCGTTTTTGAGGAAGGCCTGCCAGCGGCGCAGGTCGATGCGCTTGTGCAGCGTCGCGCCGATCTTTGCCTCACCGTCGGCGCGGCGGCCTTCGAGCTGGGCGGGGATGACGCGGGTGTCGTTGAAAACCAGCACGTCTCCGGGGCTGAGAAGGCTCGGCAAGTCGCGAACGCCCCTGTCCTCGAACGGCGAGTCATCCCCGCGCACCACGAGCATGCGCGCCGCATCACGCGGGCGCACCGGCCGCAGCGCGATGCGCTCGGGCGGCAAAACGAAATCAAACAGATCAACCTTCATGGCGCGCGCCCCTAGCTGGTCGGGGCGCGGCTTGAAAGGAGCTTATTTGGTAATCGGCGCGCTTAGCATGTCCGCCGAGATCGGCGCGTCCTTGGCCACGGGCGGCGGCGGGGGCGGCAGATTGTCGCTCTCGATCGAGGCTTGGACGACGAAGCTCGGGCTTTCCGGCGGCTCGCCGCGGTTGATCGCGTCCACCGCTTCCATGTTCTCGACCACGCGGCCTAAGTTGGTGTACTTCTTGTCGAGACTGAAGCGCGGGTAGAAGACGATGAAGAACTGGCTGTTGGCGCTGTCGTCGGAGGCAGCACGCGCCATCGAGAGCGTCCCGCGCACGTGCGGCATCGGATTGAACTCGGCCTTGAGGTCGGGAAGCTCAGAACCGCCCTGCCCGGTTCCGGTCGGATCGCCGCCCTGCGCCATGAAGCCGTCGATCACGCGGTGGAAGACCACCCCGTCGTAGAAACCTGCGCGGGTGAGAGTCTTGATGCGCTCGACATGCGCGGGCGCCCACTCGGCCTGGAGCCGGATCTTGATCCGTTGGCCGTTTGACAGGTCGAGCACCCAGATGTTTTCGGGATCAGCCGCCGGATCGTAATTGATCGGCGCATAACTGCGCGGCGCGGCCGGAACCGCTTCTTCAGCGGGCTCGGCGTTGTCGCCGAAGGCCACAGGCGGCGTGTCGTCCTTTTGTTGTTGCTGGGCAAAAGCCGCCTGCGGGGCGGTAAGCAGCAACAGGGCGGCAAGGGCAGGCGCGAGCTTGGTGGTGATCATGGCAGGCCGTTTAGCTCCGCCAGTCTGACACTGCAATGAATGATGGGGCAATGAATGATGGGCCAATGAATGATCCCGGCGCAATCACCGACCAGCCAATAGCCTCAGTAATCGCCCTTCAGCCCCTGCTCGCGCACGCGGGCGTTCACTTCCTCGCACACCGGCGGGCTGACGAACCGGGCGATGTCACCGCCGTATATCGCGATTTCCTTGACCAGCTTGGAGGCGATCGGCTGGAGCGAAACGTCAGCCATCAGGAACACGGTCTCGATATCGTCGTCGAGCTGCTGGTTCATACCCGCCATCTGATATTCGTACTCGAAGTCGGCAACCGCGCGCAGGCCGCGGATGATGACGCTGGCCCCCTGCTTCTGCGCAAACTTCACGAGGAGCGCGTTGAAGCCCACCACCTCGACATTGCCGAGCCCCATGTTGGCTACCTCGCGCTCGACCATGCGGAAGCGTTCTTCGTTGGAGAACATCGGGTTCTTGGAAGGGTTGGTGGTGACCCCGATGATCAGCCAATCGACCAGCTTCGATCCGCGACGGATGATATCGGCATGGCCCAAAGTGATCGGATCGAATGTCCCGGGATAGATCCCGACGCGGCGTGTCATGGTTTGATCCTCTCAGACGAGCGGGCAGTTAGCGATCACGCTCAACGATGTAACGGGCGAGCGCGCGCAGAATGTCGGCTTCCGCGCCGTAGGACGCGAGCCGCAACACTGCCTGATCGACCAACGCGCGGGCCTGTTCGCGGGCCTTGTCGACACCCATCAGCGTAACGAAGGTCTGCTTGCCCTGTTCGTCATCCTTGCGCAGCGCCTTGCCGGCCTTGTCGAAATCGCCTTCGACGTCGAGAAGGTCGTCGGCGATCTGGAAGGCGAGGCCGATATCGCGGGCATAGGCACGCAGGTGCATCCGCCCCTGCGGCGCGACCTTGCCGAGGATTGCCCCCAACTCGACGCTGGCGGCCAGAAGTGCGCCGGTTTTCAACTGTTGCAACCGGGTGATCGCCTGGAGGTCGTATTTCACGCCCTCCTCGTCGGCGACCATGTCCATCATTTGTCCGCCCGCCATGCCGCTCATGCCGCTCGCCTGTCCGAGCGTCAGGATCAGCTCGCTGCGGGTGAAGGGGTCTTCGCTGGTGGCGTCGTCAGCGAGGATCTCGAAAGCGAGCGCGTGAAGCGCGTCACCCGCAAGCACCGCAGTCGCCTCGTTATAGGCCTTGTGCAAAGTCGGCTTGCCGTGGCGCAGGTCGTCATTGTCCATGCACGGCAGATCGTCGTGGATCAGCGAATAGACATGGATTGCCTCGATCGCGGCCCCGGCCCGCAGCGCTGCATCACGCGACACGCCGAACAGGCTCGCAGTGCTGCAAACCAGCAGCGGGCGCACCCGCTTGCCGCCGCCGATCGCGGCATAGCGCATCGCCTCGATGAGCCGCGCGCTGGTATCGTCCGGAACTGGGAGGAGCGCATCGAAGACCGAATCGATCTCCGACTGGATGTTCCTGATTGCCTCGCCCAGCATGGTGCCCTGCATCTCGGCCAGCATCGCCCTCACCCTTCCGCGTCGAAAGGCCGCGTGCCGGTCGCCCGGCCATCGGCGGCGGTGACGATCCGCTCGATCCGCGCCTGCGCGGCATCGAGCCGCTGCTGGCACGCAAGCCGCAGCGCCTCTCCGCGCTCGTACAGCCCGATCGACTGGTCGAGCGGCACGTCGCCGCGCTCAAGCTGCTGCACGATGCCCTCGAGCCCGGCGAGCGCCTGCTCAAAGCTCATATCTGCGATGTCCGGCGCCGTAGCAGCCGGTAATGAAGTGCCCTCGTCCATAGCACGGAGCATTGACGGGGCGGGCGGGCGCGGTCAAGGCTGGCCATGACGGGGCGGCTCAGGAACACAGGGATAGCAGTACCATGCTGAAGTGGATTATCGCCTACGGCGTCGCGGCCGTATGTTTTCTGGCGCTCGACATGGTGTGGCTGCGCTGGGCAGCCGGCAATCTCTACAAGCCGGTGATCGGCGAGATCATGGCCGATAAGTTCAATGGGGGCGCAGCGCTCGCCTTCTACATCATCTACATAGCCGGGATCACCTGGTTTGCGATCCGCCCGGGCCTTGAGGCCGGCACGGTGCAGGCTGCGTTGCTCAACGGTATCCTGCTCGGCGCGCTATGCTACGCCACCTTCGACCTCACCTCGCAGGCCGTGTTCAAGGTATGGGCGACGCATATCTCCGTACTCGACATCCTGTGGGGCGCCTTCGTCACCGGCGCGGCGAGCGCGGTCGCCACTTGGGCGGTGCTGCGCTTCGCCCCTGCCGCCGCCTGACAGCGCGCCCTTCGCCTCATGTTCATCGGCCACTTCGCCCCTGCCTTTGTCGCCGCCGGAGTGAGCCCGGAACGGCCGCGGCTGGGAGCGATGTTCGTGGCGGCGCAGTTGGCTGACTGGGCCTTCTTCAGCCTCGCGCTGGTGGGCGCCGAGCACATGCGCATCGACCCTGACGCCAGCGTCATGGTGCCGTTCGACCTCTACGACATGCCCTTTACCCACAGCCTGATCGGCACGGCCATCCTGGCCGCGGCCTTCCTCGGCATCGTCGCGATCTGGCGGCGCAACCTGAGGCTGGGGGTGCTTGCGGGAGTGGTGGCGCTTTCGCACTGGTTCGCCGACTGGCTGGTGCACGTCCCCGACCTCACCCTCGGCGGCGCCCCGCCCAAGCTCGGACTTGGGCTGTGGAACTATCCTTGGGTCGCCATGCCGCTCGAGCTTGCGCTGACCTTTGGCGCCTTTGCTTTTTTCATGCGCCGCACGCGCGGGCCTATGGGACCACCGCTGGTGCTGGTGAGCACGATGCTGTTGTTCCAGATCGTCAACTGGTTCGCCCCGCACCCCGACAGCGCGGGGCCGCTGCTCTACCTGCAGGCGCTGTTCGCCTTCGCCGTCCTGACCGGTATCGCGGCTTGGGTCGGGGAGAATCGCTGGTTCAAGAGACGCGGCGGCTTGGCCTCGTCCGCGCAGTGATCTAGGGGGCGCGGGCCAAGGAGCTCCCGCCCATGACCCAGACGTCCGCCATCACCTCCGAAATCGTCGAACAGCACGGCCTTTCCCCCGAGGAATACGAGCGCGTGCTTGCCGCGCTGGGCCGCGAGCCGAACATGGTGGAGCTCGGCATCTTCTCGGTGATGTGGTCGGAGCATTGCAGCTACAAATCGTCGCGCATTCACCTCAAGAAGCTCCCCACCGAGGCGCCGTGGGTGATCTGCGGCCCGGGTGAGAACGCGGGCGGAATCGACATCGGGGAAGGCCCCAATGGCGTACGGCAAGCCGCGATCTTCAAGATGGAGAGCCATAACCACCCCTCCTATATCGAGCCCTATCAGGGCGCGGCGACAGGGGTGGGCGGCATCCTTCGCGATGTCTTCACGATGGGCGCGCGCCCGATCGCAAAT
Organism: Sphingomonadales bacterium; assembly: GCA_038247515.1. Classification (GTDB taxonomy): domain Bacteria; phylum Pseudomonadota; class Alphaproteobacteria; order Sphingomonadales; family Sphingomonadaceae; genus Erythrobacter. Next base: position 8,934 of record JBBRUU010000067.1, on the reverse strand, counting down.
GCCAACGCGCTGCGTTTCGGGCGGCCTGACCACCCGAAGATGAAGCATCTGGTGCAGGGCGTAGTCGCGGGCATCGGCGGCTACGGCAACTGCGTGGGTGTGCCCACCGTGGCGGGCGAGACCAACTTCCACCCGGCCTATGACGGCAACATCCTCGTCAACGCGATGACCGTGGGCGTCGCCGACCAGGACAAGATCTTCTATTCGGCCGCGACCGGCATCGGCAACCCGATTGTCTATGTCGGGAGCAAGACCGGGCGCGACGGGATTCACGGCGCGACGATGGCGAGCGCCGACTTCGGCGAGGATGCCGAGGCCAAGCGCCCGACGGTGCAGGTCGGCGATCCCTTCACCGAGAAGCTGTTGATAGAAGCCTGCCTTGAACTCATGGCGACCGACGCGATCGTCGCGATCCAGGACATGGGCGCCGCGGGCCTCACCTCCTCCAGCGTCGAGATGGCGAGCAAGGGCGGCGCGGGCATCCGGCTCAACATGAACATGGTGCCTTGCCGCGAAACTGGCATGACGCCCTACGAGATGATGCTCTCGGAAAGCCAGGAGCGGATGCTCATGGTGCTGCAGCCCGGGAGGGAAGCGATGGCCGAGGCGATCTTCACCAAGTGGGAGCTCGATTTCGCGGTGATCGGCCAGGTCACCGATACCGGTCACATGGTCTTGGAATTCAATGGTGAGGTGGTGTGCGACATCCCGCTAGGTCCGCTCGCCGACGACGCCCCGCTCTACGACCGGCCCTACCTGTCGAAGGATGAATACGCGGCATGGGCGGGCGTGAAGCCGCTGGCCGAGATTCCTTCCACCGGCAACGTGGGCGCGGATCTCCTCAAAATGATGGGCTCACCCGACCTCGCCTCGCGCGGCTGGATCGCCGAGCAATACGATTCGCAGGTCGGCGCCGACACGCTCCAGACTGGCGGCGATGCGGGTGTGGTGCGGGTGCACGGGACGGGCAAGGCACTCGCCATCACTACCGACTGCACCCCGCGCTACGTCTTTGCTGACCCCTACGAGGGCGGCAAACAGGCTATCGCCGAGGCCTATCGCAACCTGTGCGCAGTGGGCGCGCGTCCGCTCGCGGTGACCAACTGCCTCAACTTCGCCAACCCGCAGCGACCCGAGATCATGGCGCAGATCGTGCACGCGCTCGAAGGCATGGCGGATGCCTGCCGCGCGCTCGACTTCCCGATCGTGAGCGGCAACGTCAGCCTCTATAACGAGAGCAAGGCGACTGGTGGCGGCTCGGCAATCCTCCCCACCCCCGCGATCGGCGGTGTCGGCATCATCACCGATCTGTCGAAGATGATGACGATGCACTTCAAACAGGCAGGCGACGCGATCTATCTCGTCGGGCCGGAGTTCTGGGCCAAGCCCGATCCGACCCGCTCGCACCTTGGCCAGTCGCTGTGGCTGCGCGTGGTCAAGGGCATGGAGGCCGGGCGCACCCCGCCGACCGACCTCACCGTTGAGCGCAATGCCGGCGCAATCATCCACGAGCTGATTGCCGACGGCCTGGTCAACGCGGTTCATGATCTCAGCGACGGCGGCCTCGCGGTTGCTCTGGCAGAGATGGCGCTGGCGGGCGGTATCGGCGCCGAGGCGGATTTGGCGGGCAACCCCGAATACACCGCAGCGCAGTGGTGGTTCGGCGAGGACCAGGGCCGCTATCTGGTCACTGTCCCCGATGTGGCGGCACTCAACAAAGCGCTCGCCAAGGGCACCCGCAATGACGAGACGGCGCAGATTGGTTTCCAGCGGATCGGCACGGTCGGCGGAGATAGCGTGCTGGGTGTGCCGCTTGCGGAGCTGCGGGCCGCGCACCAGCGCTTCTTTCACGAATGGATGGAGAGCTGAACCCCCTCGGAGATTCAAGATGACGTCAGGCAATTCCGAGACGCCGCTCGTCAAGAAGCTCACCCTGCGTGACGGAATGCGGGTGTGGTTCGATGCCATGCCCGAACACGTGATCGACGAGATCGATGAGTATGCGCTTGAGCTGTTCTTCGTCGCCGATCCGTCCGAGGGGGTCGATGCCGCGCACATCTTCGTGACCGAGCGGGCAATGCTAGAGGCGCGGCTTACTATGCTGCGCCAGCGGATCGCACCGGACGGTCAGATCTGGGTGAGCTGGCCGACAAAGGCTTCAGGCGTGCCGACCGACATCACCGAGGACACGATCCGCGAGGTCTGCCTGCAGATGGGCCTCATCGATACCAAGGTCTGCGTCATCGACGAGAGCTGGTCGGGCCTCAAGCTGGTGATCCGCAAGGAACTGCGTTGAAGGCTTAAGCCAAGGTATTAAGCCGCCTGCGCGCCTGCTCCGCCCAGGGTCAGATGCTCGCGGGCGATGCCTTCGCTCTCGAGGATCGTAAGGCACTGGCGGTAGACTTCGGGCTTGCCGATGTTGAGCCGCGCGCGCGCCGCGCCGATATCCTCGCGCATCAGCACAGCGATATCTTGATGCGAGATCTTCGCCGCCGTGCGGCCAAGCCTGCGCCCTTCCTTGATAGCGGCAAAGATCGGCGCTTTGGTGCCGCTCACCTTCTTGATCTGGCGGGCCCCGGCGTAGGCGATGAACAGGATGCCCTTATTGTGATTCTGCTGGTAGCTGAAAGCCAGCAGGCTCACCTCGCCCAACGCATCGCGGCCATAACCGGTCAGCACGTGGAACAGGTCGTGCGTATCGCGCACCCGGTCAAAGTACCATTGTGTCAGGTCGCGCGGCAGCTTTTCGGGCGGCGCCCACCGGTGGCTTTCCGCCACCAGCCCGGCGGCCGACAAGCCTTCTTGCTTCATGAAGGCGATGTAGTGCGAGGCCACTGTGTTCGGCCCGCAATCGGCCCAATGCGCGTGATCATCGAGCATCGCGGGGATTTCGACGCTGTCGTGCAAGAAACGCTGGCCCTCGCCCGAAGCAATGAAGCCATGCGCCTGCGCAAGGCTGCGCCTGCCCTTGGTCGCCTCGATGATGTGGAACACCTGTTCGGTGTCCTCCTTGTCCTCGATCAGCTTGCCGAAGTGATGCAGCACCTTGAGCGGGCGGAAGCCCGAGGTGCGGCGATTGGGGGCAATCAGCGGAAGATCGGAAGTGATCATCGTGTAACGTCCTTGGCGCGAGTCGCGGATTAAATGTGCGACACACTACTTACATGAGTGTCAGTTAACTGTCTATTCCCCTTGTCGACCGAGGTTCCACGAACGCCGATGAACGACCATGACCCCCTACCCTACGCCCTTGAACCCCTCCCCGATGTCGAGGCGATCGCCCGCATCCGTACGCTGGCCGCCAAACTGCGCGAACGCCGAACCTGCCGCTGGTTCTCTGATGCGCCTGTGCCGCGCGAGGTGATCGAAGCGGCGATAGACGCAGCGGGTAGCGCACCTTCAGGCGCGAACCATCAGCCTTGGCACTTCGCGGCCGTAGCCTCGCCCGGCATCAAGCGTGCAATCCGAGAAGCCGCCGAGGCCGAGGAGCGGCGCTTCTACGGCGCGGACGGCGATGATCCGAAGGCAGGGTCGGAATGGCTCGCGGCGCTGGGACCGATCGGTACCGATGCCGACAAGCCCTTCCTCGAGACTGCGCCGTGGCTGATCGTCGCCTTTGCGCAGCGCAAGGGCGGTATCGCCGAAGATGGGATAACGCAAAACTACTACGTCAACGAAAGCGTGGGCATTGCCTGCGGGATGCTGATCGCGGCGCTGCACGAGGCAGGGGTGGCAACGCTCACCCACACTCCCTCGCCGATGGGGTTCCTGCGCCGGGTCTGCGGGCGTCCCGAATGGGAAAAGCCGCTGATGATTATCGTCGCTGGTCACCCAGCGGCAGACGCGACAGTCCCCGCCTATGCCCTGCGCAAAAAGCCACTGGCGCAGATTGCCAGCTGGCTCTGACGCTCCTCAGGCCGCGAGCAGTTCGGACTCGGCGGGCTTGCTGGCGAAGAGGTTGTAGGGGTCGATCCCTTCCGTGCTCCAGATGCGGTGGCATTCGCGATATTTAGTCGGCTCGGGGATATGCAGCGCGGTGCGCAACTCGTCGAGCGGGCGCTCGAGCAGCTTGCTAATCGGCTGCGAAATCAGCGGCGGCGCGCCTTTGCCGGTGCGATGCGCTTGCCGCACCGCGCCGAACACGGGTGCCTTGCTGCCCTTCGCCATCAGGGCGATGTTGGCAGCGCCGGCGTATCCGATCAGCAGGTGGCCCTGACTGGGCGCCTGACCGTGGGTGAAAAGCAGCACGCATTGTTCGCCCAGCGCATCGCGGCCGTAGCCGGTGAGGATGTGGAACAGGTCATGCGTGTCGCGCGAGCGGTTGATGAACCATTCGACGAGATCGGGATATTTCGGCCGACCAGCGCGTTCGTATTCGGCAGTAAGGCCTGCGGCCGAAAGCCCTTCGGCCTCCATGAAATCGCAATAGGCGTGCGCGAGGCTGCCCTTCGGCGTGCGGCGCAAGGTCGCGTGATCGTCAAGGATCTCGGCGAGCGAGAGTTCGCTCGACCGCAGGAACTCGCCGCGCTCGGACAGGGCAAGGTCGCGCACCCGGGGCATGAAGTCTCTGGAGGGGAGCGATTCGAAGATCTTGAAGACGAGGCTGGTGTCTTCCTTGTCCTTCATCAGCGCCTGGAAGCTCTGCACCGCACGCAGCGGCCGATAGCGCGCGGGCTGACGGTCGGAGTGCAGCAGCACCGTCCCGTCGGCGGCGAACATCTTGATGTAGTCCTGACGAGCGGTTCGGTTCATAAGTGCGGTGTCCTGAGCTAGGGGCCGTGTTTAGTCCCTGCTTGCTTACACTAGTGTTAATAGCCGATTCGGTACGTGCTTCGCAACCCTTTTTACATCAGATGCCTTCCCGACCTCCTGATCAGCCCTGCCGCCAGTCCTCGCGCGGTATGCCGAGCAGGGTAAGCACCGCGGTGAGGTCTCCGGCATCGACGCGCCCGTTGGCTGCCGCGCGCGCCTTGGGCTTGGCCTTATAGGCAAAACCGTAAGTCGCCGCCTCGATCATCGGGATGTCATTGGCCCCGTCTCCCGTCGCCAGACTGTGCGCGCCCTCGCCGAATCCGCCGACCTCCTCGCGCAGCACCGCCGCCTTGACTGCACTATCAGTGATCGGCCCTATGAGCCCCCCTGTTAGCCTGCCGTCTTCGACCGCAAGCCGGTTGCCGACGACGCGTTGGAAGCCGAGCATCTCCGCAACCGGATCGGCGAAATGGTGAAAACCGCCCGTCACCAGCACCGTGCGCGTGCCCAGCGCCGCGAGCGTTGCCACCAACGTCGCCGCGCCCGGCGTGGCGGTGATGCGGTCGGCAAGGCAGGCGTGGATCGCGCTTTCCTCGAGCCCCGCAAGCAGCGCCACACGCTCGCGCAGGGCCGCCTCGAAATCGAGCTCGCCCTGCATCGCGCGTTCGGTGATGGCGGCAATTTGCGGCTTCAACCCTGCATAATCCGCCAGTTCGTCGATACACTCCTGCCCGATCATGGTCGAATCCATGTCCGAGACAAACAGGCGGGGAATGGCTATCTCGCCGTCACACGCCAGCATGTCAGCCGGCGCATAGACCGCGTCAATCGCCGCCAGCAGGCCTGCAGTTGTGCCCCAGTCGAAGCGCAGTTCGAGCACCTCGCCGGAGCGGTCCGAGGAGATCAGCTTCGTCCCTTCGGCCGCCAGCCTGTCGACCAAAGTTGCGAGACGCGTTTCACATTCACTCGTCTCTGCTATCAGCCGCGCCATGAGCATTTCGACTTCTCCTGAACAACCGCTCGCGCTCATCGCAGGGCCGACCGCGAGCGGCAAGAGCGCGGTTGCAATCGCGCTGGCGCAACGGCTTGCCGAGGATGGCCGCAGCGCGGTGATCATCAATGCTGACAGCGCGCAGGTCTATGCCGACCTCAGCGTGCTATCCGCCCGGCCGACCGATGACGAGATGGCGGGGATTGAACACCGCTTGTTCGGCGCATGGGACGGGTCGGAACCCTGTTCCGCAGCCGCGTGGGCAGCCCGCGCACGCGCCGAGATTGCCAATGTCCATGCCGCAGGCGGCGTGCCGATCCTCGTCGGCGGGACGGGGCTTTACCTAAAGGTCTTGCTAGAAGGCATCGCGCCGATCTCGGAAATCGACCCAGTCATCCGCGCCGCAGTTCGCGCAATGGACGAGGATGCCGCTTATAAGCTCCTTCAGATCGAGGACCCGCAGCGTGCTACCGAACTGGCCCCAGGTGACCGCCAGCGCATTGCCCGCGCGCTTGAGGTCAAGCGTTCGACCGGCGTGACGCTTGGCGACTGGCAGCTCTCCAAGGCAGGCGGCATCGCGGACGAGGTCAATCTCCATGCGCTGATCATCGAGCCCGAGCGCGCATGGCTCTACGAACGCTGCGATGCGCGCTTCGAGACCATGCTGGAGGCAGGCGCGCTCGAGGAGGTCGCGGCGCTGGTCGCGCGCGAGCTCGATCCCGACCTGCCGGTGATGCGAGCCATCGGCGTGCCCGAGGTCGCCGCCTATCTCGCCGAGGCGGTCGACCGTGAGCAACTGATCGCGGCCGGGCAACAGGCGACCCGCAACTACGCCAAGCGCCAGTTCACGTGGTTCCGCCGCCAACCTCCGCCTGAATGGCCGCGGGTGCATCCGACTTGGGAATCCGAATCTATCGACATAGACGTTTCTTTTGCATCATTATTACACAAATAGGTCTTGACTTGTCAGATTATAACCCTTAGCGCCCTGATCGAACGGTCCGATGGCATTCCCCTGCATCGGGCCGGTTTTTTATATTGAACCCCCCTCGCCCGGCCCGCGCGGCCTCGTGACAATAAACTGATGGAGTGCCCAGTGCCCGGCAAGCCGGACCCAGCCCATAACTCGGACCCCGTCAGCGCCATGAGCGGCGCGGCGATCCTCGTGAACGCCCTGATCGAACAGGGCGTCGAGTTTGTTTTCGGCTATCCCGGCGGAGCAGTCCTGCCGATCTATGACGAACTATTCGGGGACGAGCGCATTCGTCACATCCTCGTCCGCCACGAAGCGGGCGCGGCTCATGCGGCGGAGGGCTATGCCCGCTCCACCGGTAAGCCCGGCGTGGTGCTCGTCACCTCCGGGCCCGGCGCGACCAATGCAATCACCGGTATCGCTGATGCGTGGATGGATTCGATCCCGCTGGTCGTCATCACCGGGCAGGTCCCGACCAGCCTGATCGGCACCGACGCCTTCCAGGAAGCCGACACCATCGGGATAACGCGGCACTGCACCAAGCACAATTACCTCGTGAAGGACCCGGCCGATCTTGCCGCGACGATCAAGGAAGCCTTTCTGATCGCCACCACTGGCAGGCCCGGCCCGGTCGTCATCGATATCCCCAAGAACGTGCAGATCGCCGTCCCGTCCGAACGCCGCGGCGCCATGCGCACCTCCGCGAACCGCTATGCGCCGCAAACGGTCGCTCCGCCCGAACAGATCATCGAGGCGATCGAGCTGATTGCCAACGCGAAAGCCCCGATCCTTTACACCGGCGGCGGGATCATCAATTCCGGCCCCGAGGCGAGCCGCTTGCTGCGCCAGTTCCAGGATATGACCGGCGCGCCCGTCACCTCGACGCTGATGGGCCTTGGCGCCTTCCCCAGTGCTCACCCAGACTGGCTCGGGATGCTCGGGATGCACGGCACGTTCGAGGCCAACATGGCGATGAACAAGGCCGATGTGATGGTTTGCATTGGCGCGCGGTTCGATGACCGGGTGACAGGCAGGCTCGACGCCTTCTCGCCGGGATCGACCAAGATCCACATCGATATCGACCGCTCCTCGATCAACAAGGTGGTGCCAGTCGATCTCGGTATCGTCGGCGATTGCGGCACGGTGCTCGCCCAGATGATCGAGGCGTGGGGGTCGCGGCAGGCGCACAACCTCGGCGAATGGAAGGCCCGGATCGCCGGCTGGCGCGCGCGTGAATGCCTCGCCTACCCTGAGCGTTCGCCCAAGAACCCGCACATGATCATGCCGCAAAAGGCGATCGAGCGGCTTTATGCCCTGACCCACAAGCGCAGCCCGATCATCACCACCGAAGTCGGCCAGCACCAGATGTGGGCGGCGCAATATTTCCGCTTCGAAGACCCAAACAAGTGGCTCACCTCCGGTGGGCTCGGCACGATGGGCTACGGGCTCCCGGCGGCGATCGGCGCGCAGCTCGGCAACCCCGATGCGCTGGTGATCGACATCGCGGGCGAGGCAAGCATTCAGATGAATATTCAGGAACTCGGCACCGCGAGCCAGTATCGCCTGCCGGTCAAGGTGTTCATCATCAACAACGAATACATGGGCATGGTTCGCCAATGGCAGGAACTGACCTACGAGAGCCGCTATTCGAACAGCTATTCCGACAGCCTCCCCGATTTCGTGAAGCTCGCCGAGGCCTATGGCTGGAAGGGCATTCGCATCACCGAGGAGAAGGACCTTGATGACGGCATCATGCGGATGCTCGACCATCCGGGCCCGGTGATCGTCGACTGCATGGTCGCGCCCGACGCCAACTGCCTGCCAATGATCCCGAGCGGCGCGGCGCACACCGACATGATCCTCTACGGCGACAAAGTCGACGGGACGATGGACGACGAAGCCAAGGCGCTGGTCTAGGACACGAACGATGCCGATGAAAATTGCCGAAGCCGCGTCCGAGCGCCATGTGCTGGCCGTCATGGTCGACAACGAGCCGGGGATCCTCGCCAAGATCACCGGTCTGTTCACCGCGCGCGGCTACAACATCGACAGTCTTACCGTGGCCGACATCTCCGAGGACCACGCGGTCAGCCGCATCACCATCGTCACCAACGGTCCCCCGCAGGTGATCGACCAGATCGAGGCGCAGCTCGAACGGCTGGTGCCGGTGCACAAGGTCACCGACCTCACCACCGCCGGCCCGCATGTCGAGCGCGAG
>JBBRUU010000066.1:0-14575 GCA_038247515.1 Sphingomonadales bacterium | reverse complement strand
GCTGATTATCGCTTGCCCCTGTGCACTTGGCCTTGCCACCCCAATGTCGATCATGGTCGGCACTGGTAAGGGCGCGCAAAACGGCATTTTGATAAAGAATGCCGAAGCGCTGGAGACCCTGGAAAAGATCGACACCATCGTAGTCGACAAAACTGGCACGCTCACCGAAGGCAAGCCCAAATTGGTCGCTGTAGAGCCGGAAGCAGGCTTTGATGCCGATGAGTTGCTGGCGCTGGTGGCCGCTATCGAGATGGCCAGTGAACATCCGCTGGCAGCCGCAATTGTGACAGGCGCAAAGGACAAGGGACTTTCGTTTGACGCTGCAACCGACTTCCAGTCGGTGACCGGCGAAGGGGTTGAAGCCAGCGCAGCCGGTAAAAGGGTCGCTATTGGCAATGAAAAAATGATGGACCGGCTCGGTGCCACCAGCACCGACCTGATCACAAAAGCGCACGCCGGACGTTCGCAAGGGCAAACGGTGATGTTTGTTGCCGTCGATGGCAAGCCAGCCGGTCTTATAGGCGTTGCCGACCCAATCAAACCGACCACAAAGGAGGCGATCCAAGCGCTGCACAAAGCCAATATCCGTGTCGTGATGCTGACCGGCGATGCCGAGGCCACCGCGCAAGCCGTTGGCAAGATGATCGGAATTGACGAAATTCACGCGAACGTTTCTCCCGAAGACAAGCACCGCGTGATCAGCGAGCTTCAAGCGGCAGGAAAGATGGTCGCAATGGCAGGAGACGGCATCAATGATGCTCCCGCACTCGCCAAGGCCGATGTCGGAATTGCGATGGGCACTGGCACCGATGTCGCGATGGAAAGTGCGGGAATCACGCTGGTTCAAGGTGATTTGGGTGGCATCGCCAAGGCACGCAACCTCAGCCAGCAAACCATGAGCAATATCCGCCAGAACCTATTCTTTGCGTTTATCTATAACGGGCTGGGCGTTCCGGTCGCGGCAGGCATTCTCTATCCGTGGTTCGGTATCTTGCTCAGCCCGATGATTGCAGCAGCAGCAATGAGCCTATCGTCGGTTTCGGTCATCGCCAACGCCTTGCGCTTGCGCCGCATGGGCTTCGACCGGTAGGCTGCGGTGGTAAGTTCAAGTTCTTCAGTGGGATCGTATGCGAATAATGCAGAGCGGTGAGCCGTCTCGTAAACCTCATCCATGGCATCACGCCATCGGAGAATACGAGTTGAACAATGCAGAACTTCCCCTCAACCTGCGCAAGGTAATGGCGATCATCCAGAGCGCCGGGGACGAGAATGGCTGGATGAGCGAAGAGGAATACGAGCGGACCCAAACCGAGTTGCGGAAGCTCGGGGTCGTCACCACGATGGAAGGTGGCGAGGGCGAGGACGAACCCCCGGCCACGGACGAACATGGTCGGACCTTCTTCGAAGTGTCGATCCATCCCTTTGTCGAGCAGGTTGCCGATAAGAATGAAAAGCCCGTGGATGGCGATTGGGTCAACCCGAGCGGAAGCGAGTTCAGCGACAAGTTCGGCGGCCATCTGGGCGGTGTTGAGATCGGGCATCTTGGCGATGTCCTCGGCGACGATCGCGTCGATGATCTCGTCGGAATTGCGGCGGATGTTCTGCTGGGACTCGGCCGAAGCGCGCAGGCCCATGACGATGATATCCTCGCCCTGCGGCGCCTCGGTTACCGGATCGGTGGTTGTGGCCTGCTGGGCCTGGACCGCCGTCGTAGCGAGCGACATGGCCATGACCGATACAATGCAGCGGACTAGAGTGATCGTACGCCTCACCATTCGGCGAAACTGCCGTCCTCGTGGCGCCAGACGGGGTTGCGCCAGCGGTGCGGAGCGGCGGCGGCGGCGCGCACCCGCGCTTCGTCGATTTCGATCCCCAGCCCGGGTCCGGCGGGGATGGGGAGGTGCCCATCCACCGGCGTCAGCACCGTAAGATCAGTTACGAATTCAAACAGATCGTGCCCCTCGTTGTAATGGATGCCGAGCGACATTTCCTGCAACACCACGTTGGGCGCACAGCCTGCAAGCTGGAGGCAGGCGCCCAACGCCAACGGCCCGAGCGGGCAATGCGGCGCGACCGCGACGTCGTGCATCTCGGCCATCGCGGCGATCCGGCGGCATTCGCTGAGGCCGCCTGCGTGGCTCAAATCGGGCTGGATCACGTCCACCGCGCCGGTCGCCAGCAGCGGTTTGAAGTCCCAGCGCGAATATAATCGCTCGCCCATCGCGATCGGTATGCTGGCGAGCGCGGCGATCTGCGGCAGCGCTTCGGCGTGCTCGGACAGCACCGGCTCCTCGATGAACAACAACCCCAGCGGTTCGAGCGCGCGGGCCAGCTGCTTGGCCATCGGGCGGTGCAGGCGTCCGTGAAAATCGAGCGCGACGTCCATGCCCTCGCCCTGCGCCGCCTCGACCCGCGCGATCACCTCGGTAAAGCGCGGCGCGGTGAGGAAAGGCATATCGCCTGTCGCGTTCATCTTCACCGCGGTGAAACCCTGCGCCCGGCGCGCGGCGGCGGCGGCGGCGATGTCATCGGGACGGTCGCCGCCGATCCACGCATAGGCGCGCACCTTGTCACGCACCCGCCCGCCGAGCATCTCGTAAGCGGGGATGCCGTAGTGGCGCCCCTTCCAGTCCCACAGCGCCTGATCGAGCCCTGAAATGGCCGACATCAGCACCGCCCCGCCGCGGTAGAAGCCGCCGCGGTAGCAGACCTGCCAGATATCCTCGATGCGGCGCGGATCGGCGCCGATGACGCGGTCGCGCAGCGCCTCCAAAGCGCCCATCACCGCCTCGCCGTGCCCCTCCAGGCTCGCCTCGCCCCAACCGAAACTGCCGTCGTCCGCCTCGATCCGCACAAACAGCCAGCGCGGGGGCACGAGGAAAGTCTCGATCCGGGCAAGCTTCATCGGCGCATTTCCTTACAGGCGTTTACACTCATCTTATTTATCTTATAATTGGCTGGCAGCAAGCGAACAACCGCGCTTTTCGAGGAGACTGGCTTGGACTGGCACGGCCCTTTCATCGCGGTCGACTGGGGCACGACCAACCGCCGGGCATGGCGCATCGGTGCGGACGGCACGGTCCAGGATTCGCTCGCGGACGGCGGCGGGATCACCTCGGTGCCCGCCGAAGGCTTCGACGCCGAGGCGGCTGCCCTGCGCGCGCGGCTGGGTGATCTGCCGATGCTGCTGGGCGGGATGATCGGCTCCGACCGCGGCTGGCGCAACGTGGCATATGTGCCCTGCCCCGCCGACGCCCGCAGCCTCGCCGCTGGCATCGGCTGGATCGACCCGCGCACCGGCATCGTCCCGGGCGTGAGCCAGAAGGGCCCCCAAGCCCCCGAAGTGATGCGCGGCGAGGAGGTGCAGATTTTCGGAGCCCTTGCAGGAAACACTATCCCCCCCGATGCGCTGGTCTGCCACCCCGTCACCCATGCCAAGTGGGTGCAGCTTGAAGGCAGCCGCATCGCCCGCTTCGCCACATGGATGACCGGCGAGGTCTTCGCGCTCATCAGCCGCCACTCGATCCTTGCGAGCGAGCTTGAAGGCACCGCCCAGCCCGGCCCGGCCTTTGCTGCGGGGGTGGCAGCCTCGGCCGACCGCGATCCGCTGGGGCACCTGTTCGCCTTGCGGGCGGGCAGGCTGCTGGGCACGCCCCTCCCCGATGCGCCGAGCTACGCCAGCGGGCTTTTGATCGGCGCCGAGGTGCGCGCGGCCCTCGCGCGGATGGGGGACGGATCGCCGTACCTCATCGGCCGCCCCGACCTGTGCGCGCTCTACGCCGCCGCTATCGCCGAAGTGCGCGGTACCTGGGTGCAACCGGACCAGATCATCGACGGCGAATGGGCCTTCCTTACGGGCCTGCGCGCCATCATCAGGGAACTGGCATGACCAACGCAGCCATCTTCACCCGCCGCTTTGGCGAATGCCCGCTGGTCGCGATCCTGCGCGGCGTTCGGCCCGACGAGGTCGAGGGGATCGGCGCGGCGCTGATCGGCGCAGGCGTGCGGATCATCGAGGTGCCGCTAAATTCGCCCGATCCGCTGGGCAGCATCGCCCGCCTCGCCCGCCGCTTTGGCGAGGAAGCGCTGATCGGCGCGGGCACGGTGCTGGACCCCGCCGATGTTCCCCGCGTCGCGGATGCAGGCGGGCGGCTGATCGTCTCCCCCGGCACCGACCCGCAAGTGATCGCCGCGACGGTTAAGGCCGGTCTCGTCTCCGCCCCCGGCTACTTCACCCCCAGCGAAGCCTTCGCCGCGATCCGCGCTGGCGCGCACGCACTCAAGCTGTTCCCCGCCGAGGCCGCGCCGCCAGCGGTGCTGAAGGCGCAGGCCGCGGTGCTCCCCAAACACCTGCCGCTGATCGTCGTCGGCGGAATCACGCCGGACAAAATGGCCGCCTACCGCGCCGCAGGAGCGCACGGCTTCGGGCTCGGCGGGGCGATCTTCCAGCCGGGCATGACGCCCGACGAGGTAGCGGAGCGGGCGCGCGTCTTCGTAGCGGCGCTGCAAGAGGGCGCGGCATGACGATCCGTCCCCCCACGCAAATCGCCATCGTCGGCTTCGGGAAGATCGCCCGCAGCGAGCACGTGCCCGCCATCGCCGCGCACCCGGATTTCGAGCTGGCGGCGGTCGTCGCCCCAAACGGCGCGGACGGCGCAGGGGTTCCGGTCTTCGCCTCGCTGAGCGAAATGCTCACCGCCATGCCCGGCGGCATCGACGCGGTCAGCCTGTGCACCCCGCCGCGCGTGCGCCGCGACATCGCCGCCGAGGCCATTGCAGCGGGGCTCGCCGTGTTGCTCGAAAAGCCCCCCGCCGCCACCTTCGGCGAACTTCAGGACATCGAGGCCCGTGCCCGCGCGGCCGGGACCTGCCTGTTTGCCGCCTGGCACTCGCAGCACGCCCCCGCCGTCGCTCCGGCAGCGTCGCTGCTAAAGGGCGAGAGCGTCACCCGGCTTGCCATCGAATGGCGCGAGGACGTGCGGCGCTGGCATCCGGGGCAGGAGTGGATCTGGGACCCGCAAGGCTTCGGCGTGCTCGACACCGGCATCAATCCGCTCTCGATCGCCAGCGCGATCCTTCCCGAGCCCCTGTTCGTCGAGGAAGCGCAATTCGAAATCCCCTCCAACCGGCAAGCCCCGATCGCTGTCACCTTGCGCTTTGCCGGCGCGGACCACACCGCCCATTTCGACTGGCGCGAAACCGGCGAGGAGGTGCGCCGCATCCTCGTGGACACCGCCAGCGGGCGGCACATCGCGCTGCTTGACGGCGGCGCGCGGCTGGTCGTGGACGGCGACGAGCAATCCCTCGGGCCGTTTGCCGAATACCCCGCGCTCTACGCCCGCTTCGGCAAGCTCGTCCTTGCCCGCGCCGTTGAGGTTGACGCTGCGCCGCTACGCATCCTTGCCGACGCCGCGCTCATCGCGCGCCGCATCGCCGCAGCCCCCTATGCCTGACAGATTGCACCCGCCTGTGATATCTGCAAATCCGGACTCAAAGCGAGGAAGGGGCATCTCGGGCATGACGAAAATGGAACCCGTGGGGGGCGGGCGCAACCTTACCTATGCGCTGCTCGAGGCGGTAGGGAAGGCAATCGTCACCGGACGGTATGACAATGTTGCCTTCCCGACCGAGGCCGATCTTGCCACGCAATTTCAGGTGAGCCGCTCGGTAACGCGCGAGGCGGTCAAGATGTTGACGGCCAAGGGGCTTCTGGTCGCGCGCCCGCGCAAGGGCACGACCGTGCAGCCGCCGCGCGCCTGGAACCTGTTCGACCCCGACGTGCTGCGCTGGATGCTGGAACGCAAGTTCTCGCTCGACCTGCTGCGCCAGTTCAACGAGTTGCGCATCGCGATCGAGCCGATGGCGGCGGTGATCGCGGCGCAGGCAGCCAGCATCGAGGGGATTGCAGGGATCGAGGCGGGTTATCAGCGTATGGTTGCCGCCGAAGTGGGGGACGACGATCCGCTGGAAGCCGACATCGCCTTCCACATCGCCATTCTCGAAGCGTCGGCCAACCCCTTTTACGCGCAAGTCCGCGACGTCGTGACGACCGCGCTGCGCACTTCGATCCGCTTCACCAACCGCTTCAAAGGCCGCACCGCCAGCCTGCCGCAGCACCGCGCGGTGCTGACCGCGATCGAGGCGCGCGATGCCGATGCCGCCCGCGCCGCTATGGCCTCGCTGATCGACGACGTAATGGCGCTGATCGCCGACGCCGAGCGCGCCGCTTAAGCGCCGTTCACATCATCTGCGCGGTAAGCCGGTTCACCTGCCGCTCGGCATGGGCGATGATCTCGGGACCCTCGGCAATGCGGGCATAGATGAAGGTGCGGTCGCCGAGCCGTTCAACCAGTTCGACCGTGGCGGGGATGCCGCCGCTGCCAGGTACTGCGAGCGTGACGTGTTCGGGCCGCAGGCCGAGCTCGGCACGCTGGCCTTGCGCAAAGTCGCCCGAGCGGACCGCGGTCTGCACCTCGGCTCCGCCCGGCAGGCGCACCCGCAGGCCGTCCGCGCCGCCCGCCGCCGCCTCGACCGGAAGCATCGCCATCGCGGGCGAGCCGACGAAGCGCGCAACAAAGGCGTTGGCAGGACGCGCGTAGACTTCTGCAGGTGTGCCGACCTGCTGGATTGTCCGGTCGCCGTTGACCGCGATCCGGTCGGCGAGCGTCATCGCCTCGGCCTGATCGTGGGTGACCATGATTAACGCCGCATCGACGCGGTTACGCAATTGCGCGAACTCCACCCGCGTGCGGTTGCGCAAGCGGCATCGAGGTTCGAGAGCGGCTCGCCGGGCAGGAACAGGCGCGGCTGTTTGACGATCGCGCGGCCGATCGCCTCCCGCTGGCGCTGGCCTCCCGACATCTGCCCGGGCTGCTTGTCGAGCTGGTTGCCGATTTCGAGGATGTCGGCCGCCTGCGCGATCCGCTGCGTGATCTCGTTCTTGGGCACGCCTGCGTTGACAAGACCGAAGGCCATGTTCTCGCGCACCGTCATGTGCGGATAAAGCGCGTGGTGCTGGAACACCATCGCGATCCCGCGCGCGCGCGGCGCCAGCCCGTCGATGCGTTCGCCATCCAAACGGACCTCGCCCGCGCCGAGCGTCTCCAGCCCGGCAATGACGCGCAGCAAAGTCGATTTGCCGCTGCCCGAGGGGCCGAGAAAGGCGATGAACTTGCGCGGCGCGATCGACAGCGAGACGCCATCGAGCACACGGGTCGCACCGTAGGACTTGGAGACGTCGATCAGCTCGACGCCGGCCAAGCAGCTATCCCCTTATTATCGTATTTATCCTACTATTCGTGACAAATGCGACGAGGTCAACGCAGGCTCGGCTCAGTAGGCCGGCGCAAGCAAGCCTTCGATAACATGGTGCTGGATCACCGGCTCCAGCCGATCAACGATGCGCGCCGGCAGATGGTCGCGCACGGTCGCCGGCAAGGCGTCGTAATAGGCCGCGGTCGCCTGAAGATCGTGGTGCGCGCCGCCGGTCGCATCCGGCGCGCCGACCCCGATCACCGGCACCGATCACTGGCGCCGGGCGCGGCTCGTCGGAGCGGTTGGCGGTTCCGCGGTGCACCGTCAGCGCCGAGCGTGCCGCACTGTCGCCGCGCCTCGGCAGCTTCTTCACCGCGCGGCCTTCGTAACGCGGCCGGAGGTGTTCGGGCGGGAACATGCCGTTGGCGCAGCCCTCGAAAGCATCCCACCGTGTGCCGGGCGCGATCTCGAACGGGCCGTGTTCTGCGCGGGTGCCGGCAGTGGTCGTGTTGAAGGCGAGCGAGTTCAGCCGCCGGCCTTAGGTGGTCGCGTCCGGCACGGCGAAGTCGCGGTGCCACGGCTGGTCGTCAGCGCCCGGAAAGGGAATGTCGAAGCCGACTTCGATGATCCGGTAATCGCTGCCCAGCACAGCCGAGCATACCGCGACAAACCACGGGTGCGAGGTGATCGCGGCGAAGCCCGAGATCCGTTCAGGCTGGATCTTGACATACCAACGCTGAGGCCCGCGCGGCAGAGCCCCTTCCGGGGAGGTCTTCACCTCGGCGAAGATGCCCATGATCTCGGTACAGAGCCCATCGGCGAAGCGTGGCGCGAAAGCGCCGGGAAGCCCGATTATCCCATCGCCATAAATCCCGCCCATGATATCCGCAGCTTCGTATGCCGGAGCGTCGAAAGCGCTTGCCATTGCTCGCCCCTTATTTATCTTACAAATATGATTTAACACCCGATAAATGCCTTGGCGAGGGGTCACGAGGAATGCTGATGGACACCACCGACACGATCGAAACCTTCAAGGTCGACGCTGTCGCCGAAGGCATCGCCACGCGCTTCACGGTGCGGCTCGGCGATGTCGAGAAGACCTACCGTCTTCCGACTGGTCAGCATAACCACTACGCGGTGTTCTTCGGCGAACTCGCCCGCGATTTCGGCACGCGCGTGCACCACCACCGTCCCGCTCCGATTGACGGCGAGCTGGAGCCAGACTGGCGCCCGCTGATCCTCGAGAACCTGAGCCCGCGCACCACCGCCGGATACGGCGACCCGGCGGTGCTCAAAACCGACGAGGGCTATTTCCTTGTCGCCACCTCGAACGATGCGGTCGACGCCTTCCCGATCCTGCACTCCGACGATCTTGAGACCTGGACCCACTGCGGCTTTGTCTTCCCCGAAGGCGAGGCGCCCGAATGGACCGCGCACGGTCGCACCGTGGGCGATTACTGGGCGCCCGAAATGGCCAAGTGCGGTGACGAATACTGGCTGGTCTACACCGCCCGCCAACGGTCGAACGCGCTGGCGATCGGGCTTGCCAAGGCGCCGCATCCGACGGGTCCGTGGACGGATCTGGGCCATCCGTTGGTGAGCGGCTTTGCGATCAACACCACCAACTACCCCGACGATCCGAGCCAGCCGATGCTGAGCGGCGGGGTGATCGACAGCCACATCTTCATTGACGCCAATGGCGAGCGTTATCTGTTCTGGAAGCGCGACACCAACGGGGTGTGGCCGCGCCCGCTTGCCGGGCTGCTGCGCCGCCGTCCCGAGCTCGTCAACCAGCTCTTCGAACACGAGGCCGAGCGCCGCGCCGCGCAATTCGCCGCTGCGGTTCAGCCCTGGGCCAGCACCCGCCGCCCGATGGAACGCTTCTTCCTGATGCAGCCGCTGATCGAGGCGGTGCTCGACAACTGGGAGCAGGTGCGCACCATCCTGTCGGACATACCCGAAGCCGACTTCATCTACGACGCGATGAGCACGCCCATTCACGCCCAGCGCCTCGACGAGAACGGCGAACTGATCGGCACCGACAAAATCGTGCTGACCAACGATCAGGAATGGGAAGGCCACCTTATCGAAGGGCCGTGGGTGACGCTCCAGCAAGGGCGCTACTGGATGTTCTATGCGGGCAACGACTTCGGCACGCCCGCATACGGCATCGGCGTTGCGGTCGCCGACCATCCGCTCGGGCCGTATGTGAAGCAGGACGGCCCACTGCTGAAATCGGTCAAGACCTGGTGGGCGCCGGGCCACGCCTCGGTCGCACCCGGCCTGGACGGCAAGCCGCAGTTGTTCTTCCACGCCTTCTTCCCCGGCACCGGCGGCTACAACGCCTTCCGCGCGCTGCTGACGACGCGGCTTGAATTCAGCCGTGACAAAGTGAAGCTGTCCTGACGGCGCCCGATGCGGGGCCGAGCGGTTGACCGGCGTCGACGAATGGCGTGGACCATCCCACCAGCGTGATTGGCGCTGCGCGCAGATCCGCTAAGATGGCATGCGGTAATTCACGCCATCAGGGGGCCCATTTCCATGCTCGAACTCGCCGGCGTAAGCCACGTCTATCCCAACGGCACGCACGCGCTCGACAATGTGAGCCTGTCGATCCCCAAGGGGATGTTCGGGCTGCTGGGGCCAAATGGCGCGGGCAAGTCGACGCTGATGCGCACCATCGCGACCTTGCAGGCGCCTACGGGCGGGAGCATCCGCTTCGGCGATATCGACGTGCTGGCCGAACCCGACCGGCTGCGCCGCACGCTGGGCTATCTGCCGCAGGATTTCGGCGTCTATCCGCGCGTTTCGGCCTACCAGATGCTCGATCACATGGCGGTGCTCAAGGGCGTGAACAACACCGGCGAGCGCAAGACGATGGTCGAGCATCTGCTCAATCAGACCAATCTGTGGGCGGTGCGCGGCAAGGCGATCGCGGGCTTTTCGGGCGGGATGCGGCAGCGCTTCGGCATCGCGCAGGCGCTGATCGGCGAACCTGCACTGATCATCGTTGACGAACCGACCGCCGGCCTCGACCCGGAAGAACGCAACCGCTTCCTCAACCTGCTGGCCGGGATCGGCGAGAACGTGGTGGTGATCCTTTCCACCCACATCGTCGACGACGTTGCCGACCTGTGCCCGCGCATGGCGGTGCTGGCGGGCGGCAAGCTGCGGCTGGAAGGCGCGCCGCACGACCTGATCCGCTCCACGCAAGGGAGGGTCTGGCAGAAGACTGTGCCGCACACGCATCTGGGCGAGATGCAGGCGCAGTACGAGGTCATCTCGCACCGCTTCTTTGCAGGCGAGATCGTCGTCCACGTACTGGCCGATAACCCGCCCGAAGGCTTTTCGCCGGTCTCCGGAGGCCTCGAGGACGTGTACTTTGCGACCCTCGCCGAAACCCGCCGCGTTCCTGCCGCACAAGCCGCGTAAAGAAGCGCCAGAGCCATGTTGACCGCCAGCCTCGCTGCGTTCGAGATCCGTTATCAGCTCCGCAATCCGGTGTTCTGGGTATCGGTCGCGATCTTCTTCCTCCTGGGCTTCGGCGTTGCCGCCAGCGACGCTGTGAGCTTCGGCTCGCCGGGCGCGGTGCATGAAAACGCGCCCTTCGCCGTGACTATTGCGCTCGGGGTGTTCGCCCTGTTCTATCTCTTCGTCATTACCTCGTTCGTCGCCAATGCGGTGGTGCGCGACGATGTGACGAAGTTTGGCCCGATGATCCGCGCCACGCCCGTGGGGCGCACCCAATTCCTCGCCGGGCGCTTCCTCGGCGGGCTCGCCATCGCGATCCTCGGCTATATCGCCTTGCCGCTCGGCATTGCAGTGGGCGCGGCGATGCCGTGGGTCGATGCGGAGACGGTCGGACCCGGCGGCTTTGCGGTCTATGCATGGCCGTTCCTTGTCATCGCCATCCCCAACCTGATCCTCTCCTCGGCATTGCTGTTCAGCCTTGCGACCGTCACCCGGTCGATGCTGGCGAGCTATATCGGCGTGGTGGTGCTGGTGATGGGCTACCTCACGGTTAACATCCTGCTGTCGAGCGACCCGTCCTGGCAGGACGCGGTTGCGCGCTACGAACCGCTCGGCACTGGGGCGATCAGCGAGGCGTCGCGCTATTGGACCGCGGCCGAGATGAACAGCCGCCTGATCCCGTTTGAAGGCAACCTGGTGTTCAACCGCGTGTTCGTGTTGGCCCTTTCGGCGCTGTTCCTCGGCTTCGCGTGGATGGGCTTCAGCATGACCGAGCGCGCCCCGTCGCGCTGGCAGCTGAGGCGGTTGGCGAAGGCGGCTGCGCGCACCGCGAAGGCCGAGAGGGTGGCGCCGCAAGCTCTGACCGGTTCGGTGAACCGCACCTTCGGTTTCGGCCATGCGCTCGCCAGCTTCGGGCTGCGGTTGCGGGCCGAAGTGCTGATGGTCATCAAAAGCCCCGGCTTCATCGTCCTGCTGCCGCTGGCGCTGATCTTTGCAGGCGTCAATCTGGTATTCGGCCAGACGGTGTTCGGCACCCCATCCTACCCGCTGACGGCCAACGTTATCACCACCGTGATCGGCAGCCTGACGCTGTTCAGCCTGATCATCGCGGTGTTCTTCGGCGGCGAGCTGGTGTGGCGCGAACGCGATGTGAAGATCAACGAGATCATCGATGCCACCCCCGTCCCGCCCTGGGCGATATTCGTGCCCAAGATCCTCGCGATCTTCATCGTGCTGTTCGCGATGTCGATGGCGGGCATGGCGGCGGGCGTCCTGTTCCAGCTGGCCAAGGGCACCGGCAGCATCGATGTCGGCCTGTACCTGTCGGCCTTCGTGATCCCGCAGAGCATCGACCTGTTACTGATCGCGGCGCTGGCGGTGTTCTTCCAGGTGCTCAGCCCCAACAAATATGTCGGCTGGGGGCTGTTCCTCGTGTGGTTCCTGGTCCGCATCTTCATGTCGAACCTCGGCTATTCGAACATGCTCTACAACTTCGGCGGCACCCCTGCCGAACCGCTGAGCGACATGAACGGCACCGGTGGTTTCTGGGCCGGCGCGGCAATCGCGCGTGTCTATTGGGCGTGCTTCGGCGTGCTGATCATGGTCTTTGCGCACTGGGCCTGGCCGCGCGGGACGGTGGTTGCCGTAGTCCCCCGCCTCAAAAGCATTCGCAGCCGCATGACCCTTCCCTCAGCCGGCCTCGCGATGGCGGCGATTGCCGGGATGATCGGCACCGGGATCGTCATCAACCACAACATCAAGGTGCTCAACACCTACGAGACCTCTGACGAGGCCGAGGTGCGGATGGCCGAGTTCGAACGCAAATACCTGAAATACGAGACCCTGCCGCGCCCGGCGATCACCGACGTTGCCTTCGATGTCGCGATTTTCCCTGACGAGCGGCGCATGACGGTGAAGGGTCACTACGATCTGCGCAACGACAGCGGCGTCCCGATCACCCAGCTGCATGTCCGTCAAGGTGACGATGCCGTCGACTTCTCGCGGCTCGACATCGCGGGCGCCAAGCTTGCCAGCCATGACAAGCGCCATGCCTACCGCATCTACCGCTTCGCCGTCCCGCTTGCGCCGGGGGCGACGACGCGGCTCGATTTCGCATCGCAGGTGTGGCGGCGCGGCTTTACCAATAGCGGGGCTGCAACTGACATCGTCGACAATGGCACCTTCGTGAACAATTCGGTCTTCGCGCCGATCGTCGGGATGGACCGCAACGGGCTGATGCAGGATCGCACCGCACGGCGCCGGCAGGGCCTTCCGGCCGAACTTCGCACCGCAAAGCTCGAGGACACGTCTGCCACGAGCGAGAACTACATCCACGCCGACTGGGTGAATTCGCACATCACCATCAGCACCGATGCCGATCAGGTGCCGGTCGCGCCGGGCAACAAGGTCTCGGACGAGGTCAAGGGCGGCCGCCGCATCGCGGTGTTCCAGAGCCCGGCGCCGGTCCTCAACTTCTTCTCGGTGCAATCGGCCCGCTATGCCGTTGCCGAGGAGCAGTCGGGACCAATCCAATTGAGCGTCTATCACGATCCCAAGCACGCGTGGAACGTGCCCGCGATGCTGAAGGCGATGGACACCTCGCTCGGCTATTATCAGCGCAACTTCGGACCCTACCAGTTCGGCTATGCGCGGATCATCGAGTTCCCGGGCTATGCCGGCTTCGCGCAGGCCTTTGCCGGCACGATGCCCTATTCGGAGAGCATCGGTTTTGCCGCCGACGTGCGCGATCCCGAGAAGATCGACTACGTCACCTACGTCACCGCGCACGAGGTCGCGCACCAGTACTGGGCGCACCAGATTGTCGGCGCGGACATGCAGGGCTCGACGCTGCTGTCGGAAACGCTGGCGCAGTATTCTGCGCTGATGGTGATGAAGCAGCTCTACGGCGAGGACAAGATCCGCCGCTTCCTGAAGTTCGAGCTTGATAGCTACCTTTCGGGCCGCAAGGGCGACGCGGTGGGCGAACAGCCGATCATCCGGACCGAGAACCAGCAGTACATCCACTACCGCAAGGGAAGTCTGGTAATGTATCTGCTCCAGCAGCGGATGGGAGAGGACGCGGTCAACCGCGCGCTGGCCAGGCTGGTCGCGACGTATCGCTTCAAGGGTGCGCCCTATCCGCGCAGCCTCGACCTGATTGCCGAACTGCGCAAGGAGGCCAAAACCCCCGAGAACCAGGCCCTGATCACTGACCTGTTCGAGAAGATCACCGTCTACGACTTGAAGACCAAGGCGGCGGCGACAACGAAGCTTGCCGATGGCCGCTGGCGCACCCGCATCACCATCGATGCGGGCAAGTTCTACGCCGACAGCAAGGGTATCGAGAAGCCCGCCACCCTTGCCGAGAACATCGAGGTCGGCGTCTTCACCGCGAGGCCGGAAGCAGGAGCCTTCAAGAAGGCCGACGTGCTGTCGATGCAGCGTTACCCGATCCGGGCCGGGAGCCAAGTGGTGGAGGTGATCACCGCAAAAGAGCCGAAGTTTGCCGGGATCGACCCGTACAACTTCACCATCGACAGGGATTCGGACGACAACCTTGTGGCGGTGGACGGACCTACAAAATAGGGCAGCGCTTGCGTGCGCGGCCTGTTCTGGCGAGGGTGCTCCGGCGGACGCTCCCTCGCCCCGTTTGGATTCGCTCGCAACTTCACCGTCGATGCGCCGAACAGGGTCTGGACCGGCGACATCACCTATATCTGTGCCATGGGTGCTGACGGCGGACACTTATAGGCCTTCTCTCTTGCCGTAGCCGCGCGGACGGCCTTGTCCGTAAGCATCCATTACCCCCAATCGTTCGAGTTCCTTACCCCCAATCTACCCCGATGTGCGC
>JBBRUU010000065.1:0-14640 GCA_038247515.1 Sphingomonadales bacterium | reverse complement strand
GGTATTTCGCGGTGTTGAACCATAGCGCTCGGGACTCAGGGGGCTGACCGGTCCTATATCATCTTGCGCTCTATGATCGGGCAAGCTCGAAACGCTAATCCAGCCCGACTCTTCCTTGAGTAGCCGCCCTTCCGCTTCCCACCCACTTCCGGCCATTCGCGCTCATTAGCGGCTCACCCAAAAGCTGCCGTTTTCCCTAAAGCCCCCGCCAGATCTTTGCCGCCGCACCGTCCTTTGCGCCGCGCCGTCCGGCCGGGCATGACGTAGGCCGGAAGCGTTTGGTGTAGCACAGGCGGATTTCCTTGAGCCAGCCTTTGGCGTTCAGCTCCACCCCGATGGCGTCCTTGGTCCAGCCCGGATTGGCATCGGCAAACGCGGCGCGGATGCGGCCCGCCGTCAGCCCTTCCTCGCGGCTTACCCGGTCGTAATCGGGCAGGCGCACGCCTTCATAAAGGATGCGGATCACCTTGAGGTAGTTTGCCGGGCGTTTGACCATGCAGCTGCCGTGCTTGGCCCATTGCCGCGCCACCAGCCGGTCGGAAGGCATCAGGCACATGCTCCCTCGCACATCGGCAGGGGTGAGTGCGTTTTTCGCCTCGCACCACTGAGGCCAGCTTTTGCCGCCTTCCGGCCATAACCCGTGGACGACGAGCCCGAAGCTACCGTTCTCCCCGCCGCACTGCACGCCTTGCGAACGGTCATCGGCGCGGGTGCGGCAGAACTCCGGGCTCCAACCGAGCGCAAGGGTGTAGCCGGTGATGGCGGACTGGCGGCGCGGGCCGTCGGGCGCGACCTTGGGCACGCTCGACACTTGCGGCGCACGGCATTGGTAGGCCTGCGCGTGAGCGGCGCCCGGAAGCGCAAGCGCCAGCGCCGCCAGCGGCCAGGCGTTACGCAAAGACGTCAGCATCCCTGCCGCGCGGCCCTTGCTTGAACCACGCAGCGGCATCGGGGCGGAACAGGAACCATACTGCCGCGATCTGCACGGCGCCGAGCAACACTGCTCCGATCATCTGTGGCATCGGCAAATCGCCGAGCGAGAGGAGTAGAATTACAAGTCCCAAGGCGGCTAAAATGGCGAGCATCCAGCGCGCGACATTGCTCGCCCGGCGCGATGCCAGCCACCAGAGCAGCAGCGAGATCGCCATGCCAAAGCCGAGTGAGGTGAGCGAGAGCCCGGGGCCATCGAGCCCGAGTTCGGCAGCGCCGGGGACGGCCTTCATCTCGGCAATAAAGGCATCGTAGCCGAGCGCTAAATAGACCAGCTGGAGCGCGAGCGATCCGAGGTAAAGCTGGTCGAACCTGATGATCGATGGCGGCCGCATTGCATGATCCCATGTGGCAATGCTTCCAAGCTAACACGCCAAACGCGGTTGTCTATTCGAAGACCGCAGGGTCGTTTTCCGACTGGCGCGCGAACCAGCGGTTGCTGGCCGGAGTGAACAGCATTGCCACAGCGAGCAGGCCGAGCACCAGCGCGGTCAGCCACGCCGTTTCGACAGCGCCGCCCGCGGCAATCAGGCGCAGACCATCGGGCAGCATCAGCAGCTTGCCGAGCGCCAGCACCGCCACCATCCAGCGCGCAAAGCGCACCGCTGAAAGCCAGACCATCGCAATCGGGATCAGCGCGATCGACAGCCGCGCACTCAGCGTCACGATCACCGCATCGCGCGACCAGTCGATCTTTGGCAGGTTGATGCGCATGAGTTCCTGAAACGCGGGGATGTCCTGCAAGCCGTCGAGAAAGGCAATCATCGCTGCGGCAAGGAAGGCGGCGGCAAAGATGTTGATACTGAGCGGCCGGGTGCGGGCAAACGGGATCATACCGGCGTAAAATCCAACCCGATATCGGCGGCAGGTGCGCTTTGGGTGAGGCGCCCAACCGAAATGTAATCCACCCCGCTTGCGGCTTTGGCGGCGATGGTATCGAGGTTGACGCCCCCGCTCGCCTCGGTGGGGACGCGGCCTGCAACGATGCTCACGGCTTTGCGCAAGGTGGCGGGGTCCATGTTGTCGAGCAGCAGGTGGTGCGCGCCGGCTGCCAGCGCAGGCTCGATCTGGCTCAGGTTGTCGACCTCGCAGATGATCTTGCGCACGCCTGCCGCGCGCGCGCGGCGCACCGCCTCGCCGACGCTGCCGGCCACCGCGACGTGGTTGTCCTTGATCATCGCCGCATCCCACAGGCCCATCCGGTGGTTCTGCGCGCCGCCCATTCGGGTGGCGTATTTTTCGACAAAGCGCAGCCCCGGGATGGTCTTGCGGGTGTCCAGAAGCGTGCAGGTGGCGCTGCCATCCGCCCCGTTTTGGCCGCGCATGGCGGTGACATAGGCGCGCGTCAGGGTGGCGATGCCCGAGAGGTGCTGGACGATGTTGAGCGCGCTGCGCTCGGCCGTGAGCAGCGCGCGGGCGCGGCCTTTGATGCGCATCAGGTCGGTGCCGGCTGCGACCGCGTCGCCATCGCGCACCAGCGGTTCGATGGCGCAATCGGGGTCGAGGTGGCGGAAGAAGGTCTCGGCCAGCGGCAGGCCCGCGACGATGATCGCATCGCGGCTGTCCATCACGCCTGTAAAGCGCGCGCCTGCCGGGATGACGCTCTCCGACGTAACATCGCGCCCGCCGCCGGGAAGGCCCTCGCCAAGGTCTTCGGCGAGCGTCTCGCGGATGAACTTGGCGAGGTCGAAGCCGGGGAGGGTGAAGGTCACATCAAAACTCCGTTCGCCCTGAGCCTGTCGAAGGCCTGTTCCCCTCTTCGGTAGAAGGAAAGACGGTGCTTCGACAAGCTCGGCGCGAACCGTTTCAGGCGTCAGTGGACAAATCTGGCCACCACATCGCGGTATGAGCGGCTCACCTTCACCTCGGCGCCGCTTTCCAGCACCAGGAAGCACTCGCCGTTGGTGTGCGGCTTTACCTGCCGCACGAGGTCGAGGTTGACGATAGTAGAGCGGTGGACGCGCTGGAATTTGCGCGGGTCGAGGCGGCGTTCCAGATCCTTCATCGTCTCGCGCAGCACCAGTGAATTGTCGCCGGTGGAGATGATCATGTAATCGCCCGCGGCCTCGATATGCTCGATGGTGTCGACTTCGACGCGGAAGATCTGGCCGCGGTCCTTGACGTTGATGAGCTTTTCGAAGCGATCGGCGCTCTCGGTCGCGGGCGCTGCGGTTTCGACGAAGTCTGCTGCGCGCTCGGGCGCGACTTCGGCGAGCACATCGAGCAGGTTCCCGGCATCCTCGGCCGATTTCTTCTCGGCGAGGCGCTGGCGCACGCGTTCGATGGTGTCGGCGAGCTTCTGTTCGTCGACCGGCTTCATCAGGTAGTTGACGGCATTGGCATCGAAGGCGCGGATCGCGTGCTCCTCATAAGCGGTGACGAACACGAACAGGGGGGGTTCGATATCCATCACACCCTTGACCACGCTGAAGCCGTCGAAGCCGGGCATCTGGATGTCGAGGAAGACAAGGTCGGGCTTTTCGGTCTTGATCTTGCGGATCGCCTCGCGCCCGTTGGCGCAGGTGTCGATGATCTCGACATCTTCGAAGGGTTCGAGCCGCAGCTGGAGGCCCTGGATGGCGAGCTTCTCGTCGTCGACGAGTATGGTTCTGATGGTCATGCGGGGGTTCCGATGGTTCGTTGGGGGGGGTTGAGCGGAATGATATTGTCGCTCCCGCTCGTCGCAGCCCCGATGGCTGCCGATACAGGTGCTGCCACTTCCTGAGCGCTTGCGGCCCGAGTGAAGGGGATTTCGATCAGTACGGTGAAGCCGCCCCCGGCTTCCGATCGGGTCTCGAACAGGTGATTGTCTCCATAGGCCTGGGCCAGACGGTTACGAATATTGGCAAGGCCGACGCCGGTGGATACCGGTCTGCCAGCAAGAGGTTCCACCGCGCCGTGGGACAGATTGCGCGGGCCGTCGTCGAG
Organism: Sphingomonadales bacterium; assembly: GCA_038247515.1. GTDB lineage: Bacteria > Pseudomonadota > Alphaproteobacteria > Sphingomonadales > Sphingomonadaceae > Erythrobacter. The sequence goes on along the minus strand of JBBRUU010000065.1, from coordinate 10,722 downwards.
CCCGGGTCCGGTGTCCTCGACAGTGAGGCGCAGCCGCTCGCCGATCACCCGCGCGGTGAGCGAGATCTGCGCGCCTTCCTCCTGCGTGCCGACCGCGTATTTGATCGCGTTTTCGACCAGCGGCTGGAGCAGCATCGCGGGAAGCAGCGCGGCCAGCGCCGCGTCGTCGATCTCGAACTGGGTGCGCAGGCGTTCCTCGAACCGCATCCGCTCGATATCGAGATACAGCTCGAGCGTCTCGATCTCCTGAGCAAGCGTGACCTGGCTGCCGGGCTCGGCCACCAGCGTGTGGCGCAGGAAGCCCGAAAGCCGCGTGAGCATCGCATTGGCAGGTTGGGTCTGCTTCAGCAGGACCAGCGTGGAGATCGAGTTCAGCGTGTTGAACAAGAAGTGCGGGTTGAGCTGATAGCGCAGCATGGCAAGCTGCGCGGCGGTGGCCTGCGCCTCCAGCCGCTCCAACCGGTCGGCCTGCTGTTCCACGGTGAGGAAGAAGTTGATCGCGTAGTACAGCGCGCTCCACCCGCCGAGCAACGTCAGCGGCAAATACAGGAGGCCGATCAAACGCTGCGCAAACGTCGTCTCGCGGGTGCCGGCGTAATAGATGCCCTGCACCCAGGTATCGATCGAGGCGTGGAGCAGCACCGCAAACACCAGTAACAGCGCAGTCAGGCCCCAAGTGATGAGCGGCTGCTGATGGATCAGCTTGCGGTAGATCACCGACAGGATGAGGCTGATCGAAAAGCCGGTGATAGTGGTGACGAGGATCAGCGCGAGCAGGTCGAACGGCTGCTCGTTGGCGAGCGCGGAGACCGCGCGCAGCAGGAAAGCCGCGCCCCAGCCGGCCAACTGGAGGTTCCAGAACGCCCGGTTCTTGCTGGCGAAGAACGGCGCCGCCTGGATCTGGAGCACTGCCATACGTTAAACGGTCTACCGCATTTCGCCCAAAACGGCACGGCAAATTGGTCACATGGCCTTGGCCGGGCAACGGCTTGGCGCAAGACGCGTTCGGCCCTCAGGGCTTTGGCGTGCGCGCCAGGCCCCCTTGGGGATCGATCTCGCGGCGGAAATGCGCCCTCCAGTCGGCCTTGCCCTCGCGCGCCATCAGCGCTTTGACCTGCACAACCTCGATCGCGATCGCCGCGGCGCGTTCGTCCCAGCCGTCGTGCCCGATGCGCAACCTGAGGCCCGAATCGTGCTTCGATCCCCAGCGGGTCATGAAGGTCTCCGCCGCTTCGGGGTCGTAACCGGCGTTGGCGAGCAGCCACGGGATCAGCCGGTCGGCCTCGCGTTCAATCCGCCGCACGTGCTTGCCCTGCCGCCCGTTGCGGTCGAGCCACGCGTCGTGGCCGAGCACGTTGTGGGCAAACTCGTGAGCGACCAGCCCAGCAAACACTGGTTCTTCGCTATAGGAAAAGGCTGGAAAGCCGAGCCCGATCACCACCCGCGCCCCATCAGCGACGGCCTTGTCGCCTTGGCCCATCAGCTCGAAGCGCGAGGCACAGACCTGAACCGGCGCGATCTGTGCCGTAGTGCCGTCGGCAAAACCGATGGCGATGCCGCCATGCCCGGTGAGCATCGCCTCAAGGTGGTCGTGCGCGCGCACCAGCCGCTGCCACTCCAACGCCTTTCTGGCGGGCCACTGGTTGGGGTCGAAACCCTCAAGACCGGTGATTTCGCGGTTGCGGGTGAACGCGCCCGACAGCGCAGCAGGCGAGCCGCGCGCGGCGGTCTGCACTGCGAAGTTGCCCTTGAGGCCGACCGCCTTGCGCGCCACCCCCGGCGCACCGTAGCTTGCCATGTCCTGCAACTGCAGCCCAATCGAAGGCACAAGCTTGGGGCAAAAAGGCACGTTCCCCTTGGCGAGTGTCCAGCCCACGTCCTGCAAGCGCTGGTCGGCGTCCTGATAGCGCCCGATCGCGGCCCGCTCGGCGGGGTAATCGATCTGCGCCGGGGGGGCAGTCTGGGCACCGAGCGGCGCGGCCAGCAGGAGCGCAGCAAACGCGGAGGGACGCATCAGCCCAGCTCCCCTCAACCCGGCTGACTTGCCTCAGCCACGGCCGCTTTCAGCTTTTCGTAGCCCACCGCTCCGCCGAACGGCTTTCTGCCCGTGACCCACGCCGGGGTGCCCGTGAAGCCGAGGCTGCGCGCATGGTCGAGGTTGCGCGCGATTTCGGTGGAGACCGCTTCGGACGCGGCGTCGCGCTGCGCGCGTTCCATGTCGAGCCCGGCAGCGCGCGCTGCCACCGCGATATCCTTGGTGGCAAACATCGCGTCGTGGAAGGCGCGGTACTTGCCCTGCAAGCCCGCCGCCAGGGCCATGCGCGAGGCGATGTCGCTGCTTTCGAAGATCGGCCATTCGCGGATCACGACCTTCAAGTCGGGGTCCTCGGCCACCAGCCGGTTCACGTCCTTCAGGCTCGACTCGCAATAGGGGCAGTTATAATCGGTGAACTCGACCAGCACCTTTTTGCCGTTGGGATTGCCGAGCGCCGCGCCGGGGAACGGCTCGAACACCTCGCCCCCCATCTGCGCGAGGCGCTTGGCAGCCTCCGCCTCCTCGTACGCCTGCGCCATCTGCGGCAGCAGCTCGGAGTTTTTCAGCATGAAGCTGCGGGTGCGGTTATCGGCAAGGCCTGAATAGGACCAGATCGCCGCACCCAGAAAGCCGAAGGCGAGCGCCAGCAGGGCGGTCAGCAGCGAATGGCGCAGGGCAGAGGGCATAGCGGAGGGCGGATCGGCGGGCGGGTGCGAGGACATGGGCGCTTTCTGGCAGGTTTCAGGCGGTTGCCCAAGACAGGCTCTAACGTTTCTTCTTCATCCGTTCCAGTTCGCCGCGCGCTTCGAGCGCGACGTCCTGCGCGCGGATCCAGTCGGTCGAGCCGTAAGGCAGGGCAGCCTCGGCGGCCTGCGCGCTGCGCATCGCCTCGGGGAACAATCGGTTCATGACCTGCTGTTCGGCGCTGGCAAGCTGCGCGCGCGGTATATCGCCGCGGGCGGCATAGACCACGCCGAGTTGATACCACGCAAAGGGATTGTAGCGATCCTTCTGCACCGAAGCGCGCAGCACATTCTCGGCCTCGGCGAAATTCGCCTCGTTCTCGGTTGCGATCAGCGCGTGGCCAAGCAGGCCCGCGATCAGCGGTTGTGAAAGCGTCAGATCGGTCGCGCGGCGCAGCGGAACCAGCGCATCCACCGGCCGGCCAGATTCGAGCAACACCTGCCCCTTCAATTCAAGGAACCACGGATTGTCGGGCTCGGCCGCCAGCAGCGCGTCGGTCTCGGCGAGCGCAAGATCGACCCGCGCATCCTTGTGATAGGCATAGGCGCGGGCGTAGTGCGCCCGGATGGAGGTGTCCGACGGCGGGAAGGCGGTGAGCGTGCGGCCGGGCTCCGAGAGGTAGCCAGACAGCTTCGCTTTGGCCCGGGCAAACCGCTCCTGAATGGCGGGATCGGGCGGGGTATCCCAGCCGGCGTTCTTGTCGAGCAGCCCGCGCAGCACCTGGATGCGGTCGCCGGTCAGCGGGTGGGTGCGGGCATAGGCTGCTTCGTCGGACTGGCTGTAGCCGGAGCGGATTTCGTTGCCGCGCAGCTTCTCGAAGAACGAGATCATTCCCTTGCCGCTGATCCCCGCGCCCGCAAGATAGCGCGCGCCGGCAAGGTCGGTGCCGGCCTCCTGATTGCGGTTGAAGCTGAGGAAGCTGCTAATCGCAGCCTGCTGTCCGGCGGCAATCACGCCTATCGCGGCTTGCCCGCCGCCCGCCAGCGCTGCGCCGATGCCGAGCAACAGCGACAGGATCGTGATGCCGTTTGCAGCCTTGGTTCGCTCGTCGAAGCGCACCGCATGGCCCGCGGTGATGTGGCCGAGTTCGTGGGCGAGCACGCCCTGCACCTCGTTGGCGCTGTCGGCGGCCTCGATCAGGCCGGAGTGGACATAGATCACCTGGCCGCCCGCCACGAAGGCGTTGATCGAGCCATCGTTGATCAGCACGACCTCGACATTGCCGACCTCAAGCTCGCTGGCCTCGACCAGCGGTGCGAGCATGTCCTTGAGCAGCTGCTCGGTTTCGGCATCGCGCAGGATCGATTGCGCGGCGACCGGCTGGGCCGCGACGACAAGGCTCGCCAGCAGGGCGAGAGGATAGGCGAGGGAATGGGTGCGACCGCGCATTGCCCGCAAGCTTACTGCCATCGCGCCTGAACGCAATGTTAAGCGTGGTGCAGCGTTACCCTACCAGCTTGCGTGCGGCGCGTTCGATCAGTGCGATGTCCTCCGGGATTTCCGCGAGGATCTCCGCGCAGCCGATTTCGTCGCGGCGCACCAGCACCAGCGCGAATTCGGAGCCGGCGCCGTCGAGTTCCTCGAGGCTGATCGCTTCCAGCGCGCGCAGCGCTTGGGCGAGCGCTTCGCGCACCGCGGCAGCATCCTCGACCGGCTTGCCCTGGTCTTCGCGGCGGAAGCGGCGCTCGGCCTTGACCAGCGCTTTCACGCCGCCCTCGGTCTCGGCGAGGATGCCGCCGAGGCTCCCGCGCGTCAGCTTCAGGCGGTGGGCGTGGGTCAGCACCGCGGCATATTCGGTAAGGCGGGTCTTGTCGTAGTCTTGCCCGAAGACGAGCTTGACCACCGGCGTCATCGGCGCGCGGTCCTGCACGGTCAGACCGCTATCGGCGATCAGTTCGGCGTAGTCTTCAGGCGATTCTTGCGCGGCGAGCGAGAAATCGTAGGCGCGGCTGACCGCGGCGTAGAGCGCGGTGCGGCTGCGGTCCTCGGTGCTGTCGGCAGCGCGTGCGAGTTCGCGGGCCAGCGCAAGGCAATCATAGAGGCCGGCGCAAAGGCCAGTATCGCCCGGCAGGTCGCCCGCTAAGGCGAAATCGTCGGCCTCTTCGACTTCCGGCTCATGCTCCGGCGCGAGTTCGGCCACCACTTCTGTTTCGGGGGCGGGCTCGGGCTCGGGAGCGGGCACTTCCGGCTCGGGAGTGGTGGCGTATTCGGGCTCGTATTCGGGTGCGGCGTATTCCGGCGCGTACTCCGGCGCGTACTCCTCTGGCATCGGCAGAGGCTCGAGCCCGGTCAGCACGATCGCCTTCTTGGTGGGCGCCTCGATGTAGTCGGCAAGGCTCGCGAAGCTGTAGCCGGGGTTGTCGCCCTCGCCTTCGTCCTCGTCATATTCCTCGTCGTCATCGTCGAGCGCATACTGGCTGAAATCGGGCAGACCGCTGTCCTCGGCATCGCCATCCGGCCCCGCACCCGCACCCGCCGCGGCAAGCTCGTCGAACTCGTCAGCGGCGTGACCCGCCGGGATGCCTTGCTCGCCTTCATGCGCGGGCGAATCCGCCCAGTCGGTGACGGGATCGGCCGGTCGCGGCGACGCTTCCTGCGCCAGTTCCAGCTCGCTGCCGAGCTCGAGCGCCTGGTCGATCTCGAGCAACAGCTCGTCCGCGGTCAGCTGGTCGGCCATCTCTTTCCAGTTGATCACGCCATAGATGTAGTCGATCGCAGAATCGTCGCTCGAATAGGGCAGCAGGATGCCGCGATAGAGGATCGCGATCCCGGCGTGATTGACGAATTCGGCCTCGAACCCGATCGGCGCCTGGTTGGCGAGGATCTGCATATAGTGATCGGTGATCCGGCTCAGCAACGAACGCGGCGGCACGTCCGAGAGGTGGCCGATCGAGGCGTTCTGGCCGCATTCCTTGCCGAGCTTCTCGCCAAGGAAGCGCACTTTGGGGTTGTCGATTCCGTCGGTGAAATCGAGCAGCACCGAGTGCGGGCCGAAATCGGGCAAGTCGGCCGGGTCGAGGTCGGCGATATTGGGGAACATCCGCTCGCCGAGCAGGCTCGCCCAGTGGTTGTAGGCGCGCACCTGCATACGGCGCTCGTCACGGCCGATCGGCGCGGGCGGAAGATCGCGCGCGGCGGCCCGATCGGCGCCGTCTTCCTCGGAAGCGTCCCAGCTCCGATCCGCGGTTGCGTCAGGATCGAAGGTGCCGCGCAGAGTGTCCATTGCTGTAAATCCGCCCCTTGGTAAACCTGTATCCCGCCGTTTTGGCGCGGCGTGGTAAACATCCCGTTAAACGGGAGAGGGGGTTTCCTTGTTTTCAGCCACCGTCGGCGGCGGGAGGCGGGCGGGAAGGCGGGGGGTCTGCATCGCGCGTCAGCGCGATCGCAATATCACAGGAAATATCTCATCTTGATGGTGACCCGGCTGGCGCCTTCCCCCAGCGCGAACACTGCATCCTTGAACTTGGGCGGTGCCATCTTGACCGGCGCGTCACGCGAAAACCCGTAGCCTTCGGTCGGCATCACGCCCATCGCGCGGTCGGCCTTGCCGTTGCCGTTTTCGTCATGGAGCAGCGCAATTGCGTATTGCCCGGGCTTCACCCCGGCAAAGCGGATCTCGACCTTGCCGCTGGCTGGCACAACCGCACGGAACGCAGCCGGGTCCTTGATGCACTTGGGGAAGATGTCGGCGCGCATCGTCATGCAGGCGCGCACCACGCCTTTGGTGGACCTGATGTCAGTGACGGCTATGACGACCTCGGCATTATGCGGTGCAGCGGCCGAAGCGAGACTCGCAGCAACGCCAGCGCCAATCCCCGCCAGCGCCGCCGCGCCAGCCCTCAACGCGCCAGCCCTCAACGCGCCCGAACCTGCGGGCCGCGCCCGGCGTCGGCCACGATCCGCGCCGACAGGCCCTTGTCCGTCCCGCAGACCCGGTCCCAGAACCGGAAATAGAGCCCGTAATTGCATCGATACTCCTCGTGGTGGCGCTCGTGATGGCTGGCCGTTATCAGCCAATTGCCCAACGGGGAATGAACGAGCCAACGCGGAAACATCTCCCAGCCCATGTGGTTGGTCACGCCCATCAGGGTCGCCACCGTCAGCACGAGGCCGAGCATCGCGACATGGATCGGCACCAAGAACACCAGCAGCGGCACCACGACCGCGCCGGTCAGCGCCTCGACGGGATGGAAGCTCATCGCGGTCCATGCGGTCGGCGGGCGGCTTTCGTGGTGGACCGCATGGGCGATCCGGAACCATTTGGGCCGGTGCATCCAGCGATGGCTCCAGTAAAAGCAGGTGTCCTGCACGAAGAGGTAAATGAGCAAGGATAGCGGGTGATACCACAGGGGCAGCGCGCTCCAGTCGGCGGTCAAAAGCGTCCAGCCGCGGTGTTCCCAACCCCACAGCACGATCCCTGCCGGGGTGCCGTAAATCGCCGCTGCCAACAACGACCAGCGCACTTCTCGGGTGATCTGCTTGCCCCGTCCCTCATAGATGCCCGGGCGGACTTTGCCCGTCACGTAAGCGAACAGTCCGCTGATGAGCGCATAGCGTAGCGCAACAATCACGGTGACAGCGATGCTGACGAACAGCAGGGCGAGCAGAACGGGGGTTTCGGCGGGGAGCATCTTGGTCCATCTATGCCGCAATTATGCGCGACAAAACAGCGCAAACTCAGGTGAGTGCGTCAGGCGCCGTGCACAGCGGGTCGAGCAGCACCATGTGCCGCCGCATCGCGGTCCGCGCGAGCCGCTCGACCTCGACCTTGCGGCGTGCCGCGGCGAGCGGCTGGAGTGAGGCGGGACGCAGGATCTCGGCATCGTACCCATCGGCGACGATCACCCCGCAGGTTTCTGGCCGGAAGGCCTCGCTTTCAAGCGGCCCGCGGTCGAGCGCCGGGGTCAGGCCCCAGTAGAAGCGGTCGCAGAAGTCGAGATAGTCAGGCCACTTGGCATCGCCGAGCAGGTCGGCGCGCGCGACCTTGATCTCGACGATTACGATCAGGCCTTTCCCATCGATCCCCATGAGATCGGCGCGGCGGCCATTGCGCAGCGGCACTTCGGGCAGGCACCAGATGTCGTTGCGCGCAAACAGCCGTCCGATCCCGCGTGCGACATCGCCAGCGCTCAAACTCGCAGGTGCAAGCGGATCGGGGGTGGGAAGCGCGCTGCCGGACATGGCCCAGCGTTGGAACGGAAAGGGAACGCAGTCAAGCCTGCGCGCCGCCGGGACGAGACGCCGGGACGGGGCGCCGGAACGGGGCGCCGGAACAAGAGAACGTCAGGCAGGCTCGCTGGTAAGCACCGACACCATCGACGCGCGCGCCGCGTGGAACTCGCGCCACAGAACCAGCGCAGGCACAGCGGTATCCTGCCCGCGCCGCGACAGCGTACCGAGCGCGACCAGGCCGCTTTCGAGCATCGCCCCGCAATCGCCGATCGTCTGCGCCACCAGTGCACGCTGCCAGGGCTGGGCGCGGGCGATCACCGCACCGAGCTCGCCGCCGATCTCGACCGGCTCAAGCGCCAGCCGCGCGAGCAGTGCGATGGCGGAAGCCTTGCCATGGAGCGCGACCAGTGCCTCGGCCAAAACCTCTGGCTGCACCTCGGCCAAAACCTCGGCCAAAACCTCGGGTGTTGCATCGCATGGCGACCCCGTCGGCCCGAGCGGGAGAATCGTTTGGGGGGGGATCGTGGCCATGCAAGGAACCTATGCCCGCACCCTTTCCCATTGGTTAAATTCGGGCTCTCGGGTGACCCGGGGGGCGGGCATCACGAGGGCACAATTGTGTGGCGCCGGCTTATCCCTCTTGCTAAGCGCGGTCGCGGACGCAAGAACGCGCGCGCCGCATGGCACCATGCACCCGTAGCTCAGCTGGATAGAGTGCTGCCCTCCGAAGGCAGAGGCCACTGGTTCGAATCCAGTCGGGTGCACCAATCAGGCCCGCTCCTTTGCAAAAGGGGGCGGGCCTGGTTGGTTTTGTCCCTACAGGTTCGGATTGACAGGTCGCTCGCGCTGGCTTTGAAAAAGCGGGGGGAGATCAGATCATGAATGACATCTTGGACCGCTACCCGAACTTGCGCGGCAACCCGGAGGCCATGGCAATGATGTGCACTGTGCTGCGCGACAAGGGCCTGCACGATGACGCTGTCGCGCTCGCATGGGCGGCCATCGAAGCCGCGCCGGGGAGCACCGCGATCCGCACTGATGTGACCGCAACGCTGGCGCGGCAGGTTCCCAAATATCACGTTTCGATGCTGCTCGATCACGCCCGCAACCGCGCTTATGCGGCCGCGATTGCGCGGATGGTCAAGCCCGGCATGCTGGTGCTGGAGATCGGCAGCGGCGCGGGGCTGGTGTCGATGTTGTGCGCGCGCGCCGGGGCACAGGTGGTGACGTGCGAAGAACATCCCACGATCGCGGCCGCAGCCGCGCGGATCATCGCCCAAAACGGCCTTGCAGGCCGGATAAGCCTGATCCGCAAGCGCTCGACCGCGATGACCGTGCCCGATGATCTGCCGAGGCCGGCTGACCTTGTCGTTCACGAGATTTTCGGCAGCAACCTGTTCGACGAAGGTGTCACCGCCGCCCTCGCCGATGCCCGCGAGCGATTGTTGCAGCCGGGCGCGCCGTCATTGCCGCCCCGGGCAAAAGTGCGCTGCATGTTGGCCAGCGGCCCAAGCGCGCCTTCGCCGCAGCGGCTTACGAATGTCGAAGGTTTCGATCTTTCCGCTTTCGAAGCGCTCGCAAAGCCCGCCCTTTCGCTGTACAAGCAGCACGGCACGCGGTTCGCGCCGCTCAGCGATCCGGTTTCGGGCCTGTGCATGGATTACGACAGCCCCGCGCCGTTCGGCGCGATGTCCGAGACGATCATTGTCGAATCGCATGGCGGGCGGATCGACGGCGTCGTGCAGTGGATCGCGCTCGATTTCGGCAATGGCGAGACGCTGGAGAATGATCCCTTCGCGGAAAATCCCGAGTCGTCGTGGGGCGTGCCCTACACGCCGCTGGTGTCGCCGATCGAGACTGTCGCCGGCGACCAGCTGGCGATCACCCTGCGCCGCCGAGGCACCTTGCTGACCATTGACGTAGCGCGCCACACCAAAGCCTGAACGCGGCCACCGCGCCTGTCGCGGTCAGATCGCCCCGCGCGCCGCGATCCACTCGTCGACCCGCCGCTCAAGGATCGAAAGCGGCTGCGAGCCCGAGGCGATCAAGAGGTCGTGGAAGCCCTTGATGTCGAACCGGTCGCCCAGCTTGGCCTGGCTGCGGGCACGCAGCTCCATGATCTTGAGCATCCCGATCTTGTAGCCGGTCGCCTGCCCCGGCAGCGTGATGTAGCGCCGCACTTCGGAACGCGCACGCTCGATCGGCTGACGGCCTGTCATGTTCATGTAGGTGACCGCCTCGTCCTCGGTCCAGCCCATCGCGTGCAAGCCGGTATCGACCACCAGCCGCGCGGCGCGGAACAGTTCCGCGTCCAGCCGCATGAAGTCTGCCGCTACGTCGGGAAAGGCGTTCATCTCCTTGCACAGCGCCTCGGCATAGAGCGCCCAACCCTCACCGAACGCAACGTAGCCGGTGACCGTACGGAACTTCGGACCGCCCTGCTGGCGCACCTGGATGTCGCCCTGCATGTTATGTCCGGGCACCGCTTCGTGGCACATCAACGTGTACATCGCCGCAGGGTCAGGCACCGTGCCGATGAGGTGGACATAAGTCTTGGCCGGGCGCTTGCCGTCGGGGCTCGGGGCCGAGGCATGGGCCGCGCCGCCTGCGACTTCCGAGAAGGCAGGCTCGCGCACTACCTCGATACCATACGCTGGCAGCCTGCCGAAATAAGGGCCAAGCAGCGTACGGGTGCGTGCAACGAAGGCATTGGCGCCGTCCAGATATTGCTTGCGCGCGGCATCGTCATACTGGCGCTTCGGGTTGAGCCG
>JBBRUU010000064.1:0-14996 GCA_038247515.1 Sphingomonadales bacterium | reverse complement strand
GCCATAAGCTTCGTAACGCACCTTGCCGCCTTCGAGCACCATGATCCCGGCCGCGTTGGTCTCGGCCATCAGGGTCTTGAGATCGGCCTGCAAGGCGGGGCTAAGGTCCGCGCCTTTGGGCAGCGCGCGCGGCTTGGCAGCGGCGGGGACTTCGTGCCCGGCGAACCACTGCTCCATCGCGCGGAAGCGTTCGGAACGCTGGGCATCGTTCCAGAACAGCACCTGAAGCTCGGACGGGCCGCGCGCAGGCGGCTGGGTGATACGGATCGCGGGCGCGCGGCTTGCGGCGGCGTTCGGCGCAGGCGGCTCGCCCGCCGGAGTAGCGGCGCATCCCGCCAGCGTCACAGCGACTGCCAGCCCCGAAACGATGCTCTTGATCCTCATGTCCCTCACCCTCTCGTCCTTGTTATGCGCAAGGCTTAGGCGGGGACGGGGCGCTCGGGCAAGCCCTTGTCAGCCGTCCTTCATCACCTTCAATGCCGCCAGCGCCCGCTCGCGCGCGGCCTTGTGCGCGATGATCTTTCGCGGGTAGCCCGGTGGCCTGCGCCCGAACTCCTCGGGATCGTGGATGTAAGGCTCCTCCATCCGCGCCAGTTCGGGCACATAGGTGCGGATGTAGCGTGCGGCGCCAAATTTCTCGGACTGCGTGAGCGGCGCCATGATCCGGCTGAACATATTGGAGTCGACGCCCGTCCCGGCGGTCCACTGCCAATTGGTGGCGTTGGACGCGTAGTCGGCATCGCACAGGGTATCCCAGAACCACTGCTCGCCTTTTCGCCAGTCGATCAGCAGGTGCTTGATGAGGAAGCTTGCGGTAATCATCCGCACGCGATTGTGCATCCACCCGGTCTGGTAAAGCTGCCGCATCCCGGCATCGACGATCGGGTAGCCGGTGCGGCCCTGCTGCCAGGCCTTGAGGTCGCGCGCGGCGGCTTCGTTTGTGGCGGGATCGCGCCACGCGAAGCGGTCGAAATCCTCGCGATAGTTCTTCGAGGCATAGGCGGGGAATTGCAGGATCGCGTTCTGGGAGTAATCGCGCCAGATCAGCTCGCTCTCGTAGGTTTGCCAGCCTTTGGAGCGCTTGTGTTTGAAGGCGTGCCAGATTTGCACCGGCGAAATCTCGCCGAAATGCAGATGCGGCGAAAGGCGCGAGACCTTGTCGACGCTCGGGAAGTTGCGCTTGTCGTCGTAGTCGTCGACGTCGGCTTCCCATGCGGCGAGGCGCGCATGGGCGGCTTCCTCGCCGACTTGCCAGAAATCCGCGATGCCGCCCGACCAGTCGGGTGCGGCGGGGAGCAGGTTCCATGCGGCGATGTCGTTGCTGGCGGGCCAGCTTGCGGGCGCGGTGAGGGTTTCAGGCGCGGGCAGTTCATCGCGCGGGGGGAATACCGCGCGCACGGCGCGACTGAAGGGCGTGTAAATCTTGTACTGCCCGCCGCTGCCGGTCTCGATGCTGCCCGGCGGCATCAGGTAGTTGCCGTGATGGAGTTGAAGGTCGTGCGACTTGTCCAGCTTGCGCTCGGCATTCAGCCACCACGGTTCATAGTGATGGTTGGCGTGGATGGTTACCGCGCCTGTTTCCGCCGCCAGCTTGGCAAGCTCCTCCACCGCATCGCCGCGCCGCAGGATCAGCCTGCTGCCCTTGGCTTCGAGGCTCCGCGCAAGCCTCGTCAGCGAATGATGCAGCCACCAGCGCGACGCGCCGCCATAGGCGTGGTGCTTGGGCGCCTCGTCGTCGAGGACATAGACCGCGATGACAGGGCCAGCCTTGGCCGCGTGATAGAGCGCAGGATTGTCGGCCAAGCGCAGATCACGCCGCAGCCATACCAGTTGGGTCATTGTGGTCCTTCACGTGTGCCCTCTCCCCGTGCGGGGAGAGGATAGCGTAGCTCGCCCGCTTGCGGCTTAGCGTAGCTAGGAGAGGGGCGCTCCGGCTGTGCGGTCACGAACCGCCGAGCCCCCACCCGGCCCCTCCCCGAGGGGAGGGGAGATGCTGGCGCAACGCGGCTAGGGCTTGGGAAGTTCCTCGCACTGCACATCCGGCAGCGCGAGCGCAAACCTGTCCCCCGCCCGCGGGTCGGTAAAGCGCGCATCGCGCAGGATCACTGAACCGTCGGGCGCGAGGGTAAGGAAGGGCGCGCGCGACCAGAACAGGAAAGCGTCGAGCTGGGAATTGGTGCGGCGCGCAGCGGTGAAGTCGGGCAGCGCGCATTGGGTTGTCGAACGCTGAATGGGTATCCAGTTCTGCGCAGAGTCATCCCAGTAGAACCATAAACCGCCGCCTCCGGACAGGTGCTCTCTCGCAAGAGAAAGGACCGGTAGTGGGCTATTGATTACCTCGGCCGTGGCGTCGACTGGCTCGGGCTTCGCAGCCGAGATCGCCCCATTCACCCCAATATACGCCAACCCCACCGCAATCCCCACCCGCGCAGGCCGCATCCACTCCCCGCCCCGGTTCTCCTGCCGCCGAGAGACCCAAATCCCCGCAATCAGCATCGCCCACAGCCACGGGTCGATGATGAACAGCGTGTCGCCGTAGAACCACTGCGAGGATAACGGCTCCAGCAGGCGGATGCCGTAGACGTTGAGCCAGTCCAGCGCCGGGTGCGTGAGGCAGCCGATGAAGGCGAGCGCGAACAGCCAGCCGAAGCTAACCGGCAGCTGTTCCTCGGGCCGCCCAAACCTTTTAGCGCCGCGCTTCGTCTGCCAGCGGTCGAAACCCCACAGCAGCCCTGCCAAGATCAGCGGCAGCAGCACCAGCGCGGGCGGGCCGTGAGTGATGCCGCGGCGGAATGCGAGATGCTCCAGCCCGTCGAGCCAGAAAAAACACGCCGTGTCCACATCCGGCAAGTTTGCGCCGATGATCAGCGCGGGCATGGCAAGGCCGGTCTTGCGCTTCAGCCCCGCCTGCCCCAGCACCGCGCCCACGAGGCTATGTGTCAGATTGTCCATGACTTGCTTGGCTAGCGCGGCGCTCGCCCCGAGGGAACCGCAATTGCGCTTGGCGATTGCACCCGCCCTCGCCTATCGCACCGCCAAAGACACCCGCGGGAGAGCAGCATGACCGATCAATCCAGTGGTTCTGGCCCATACATCCGCCCCGACATGAAGGGCTTCCTCGACATGATGGCGGCGGTGAACGGGCCCAAGCTTGCCGACATGAGCCTCGAGGAAGCACGCGCATCCTATCAGGCGATGCACAATATCGCCGACCGTCCGGCGCGCGCGCTGGCGGTGATACGCGACCTCACGTGCCCGGGGCCGACGGGCGACATCCCCCTGCGCCTCTACGACGCGCGCGAGAGCCGCGACGAGGCCTCGCCGGTGGTGATGTTCTACCACGGCGGCGGGTTCGTGATCGGTGATCTTGATACGCACCACGCGCTCTGCACCGAGATCGCAGCGCTGATCGATCTGCCGCTGGTCGCAGTACACTATGCCCGCGCGCCCGAGGCACCCTTCCCCGCCGCGATCCTCGATTGCGAGGCGGCGACGCGCTGGGCGGGATCCTCGCCCGCCGCGCTGGGCCGCACCGCAAGCGGGATCATCACCATCGGCGACAGCGCAGGCGGCAATGCCGCCGTGGTGGTGAGCCAGCTCCTCGCCGCCACCCCCGCCGCCGTTCCGGTGGTGCTGCAAGTGCCGATCTTCCCGCTGGTCGCCGACGCCAACGGCTCGGCGAGCATGGAGGCCTTCTGCGAGGGCTATCTGCTCACCGTCGACACGATCGGCTTCTTCGATGCCGCCTACGCCGCCGACCGCGCCGACCCGCGCGGCTTCCCGATCCTATCCGATCACGCCGCCGCGCCGCCGACCATCGTCGTCACCGCCAGCTTGGATCCAATCCGCGATTCGGGCCGCGCCTATGCCAGGGCGCTGGTGGACGCCGGGCGCGATGTGGTGTTCATCGAGATGCGCGGCGTGACGCACTCCTTCACCAACCTGCGCGCAGCAGTGCCGAGCACGCAGAGCGACCTCGAACGCATCATCGCGGCGATGAAGTTCATGCTGGCGAACCCTGCATGAACCCCGAAGGCCTCCCCTACCGGCCGTGTGCGGGCTTCATGCTGCTGAACGCCAAGGGCCAAGTCTTCGTCGGCCAGCGCATCGACCCTTCTGCCCACGGCTTCTGGCAGATGCCGCAAGGCGGGATCGACAAGGGCGAGGACACGCGCACCGCCGCGCTGCGCGAGCTTGAGGAGGAAACCGGGATCGGCGCGCATCTCGTCGAGGTGATTGCCCCTGCCTTGCACGCTATCGCCTACGACCTGCCGCCCGAACTGCTCGGCAAGGTCTGGAAGGGCAAATATCGCGGGCAGATCCAGCACTGGTTCCTAGGCCGCTTCCTCGGGACCGATGCAGATATCAACCTGGAAGCGCACAACCCGCCCGAATTCAACGAATGGCGCTGGATCGAACCGGGCCTGCTGCCCGACGTGATCGTGCCCTTCAAACGCGCCGTTTACGAAGCGGTGCTGGCCGAGTTCCGCCACCTGATCTAGCCGCCTTGCGCGCGAACCTGAGCAATGCCTTGCGCGGTGACAGACCAATAGACAGACAGATCAATAAGCTCGAGGTTACCGAGCATGTCCGCCCCGCCAAGGAACAACGGCTTGCGATAGCCGATGCACTCGCCAAGCCCGGGTGCAGCGCCGCCGGCATCGCGCCATGATTAGTAATAGCCCCAAGCCAGCGTCGCATCCGGATAGTCGACCAGTTCGGATGCTTCAAACTCGGCGAAACCGGCCGGGATTTCCAAAGCCTCGGCCGTGCCGGGCTCCAGCATCAGCACCTGGCCACCGTGCGCATCGTCGGTCGCAAACACGCGGCCCAGCCAGTCGGCACCGAAGATCGTGATCCGCCCGGCAAATTTTGGGAAGGCTACAGCCACGTCATCGACGATGGCTGCAATGTCATCGCCATTCAACCGGCGATAGGCCCCCAGCGTAATGAGATCATCGAGCGTTGCATCGGCGGGCCAGTCGATGCCATCGCCGCCGCCAGCATTCTTCTTCTTGCCGATCCCGAACATCTGTTGCTCCCCGTTAGTTCGACGCGGGCGCGGCCTTGTCAGTGTCGACCGCCAGCCGGGCCGACGGTCCGCGCGCGATGCTGGACTGGAGCGCCACCGTCTCGGGGCACTTGTCGCCGCACAGCGATTGCAGCTGGGCAAGGTTGCGCTTCGCCTTTTCGAGCGCGCCCTTCTCGACCAGCGCCGTTCCCTCGCCCGAAATCGCGGCAAAGTTGCCCGGATCGCGGCCCAGCGCCTCGCGGTAGTAGCGGATCGCCTTGCCTTGCAGCCCCTGCTGGCGCGCGGCGTTGGCAAGTTCGATGAAGATCGGGGTGTAGGCGGGGTCGACCGCCAGCGCGGCTTCAAAAGCGTCGATCGCGGCCTCGGTTTCGCCCGCATTAAGCGATGCCTGCCCCTGCGCGATCAGCGCTGCGGCGCGCGGATCGGGGGCGGCGCCCGCGCCCGCGCTGGAAATGCTCGCCGTTATAGCGAGACACAGCGACAGAGCGGCGGCAGCAGGCGCGAAACGCATCAGAAGCTCCTTCAGTGCTTGAGACCGGGAACCGGACGGCTGGGTCATAGCCCGTCAGCGTATCATGGTGAACGCAAGGCTGCGACGAAAAAACCATCCGTGCCGTCGTGGAGCGGATCCATGCGGATCCCTGAACCACGCGGCTTGCCTAAAGGCAGCGCAAGCGCCTCGGTCGTCCAGCCGGGATGGCGCGCGAGGAAGGCGGTAATGCGGTCCGGCCCTTCGGCATCGAGCACCGAGCAGGTGACAAACGCAATCGAGCCGCCAGAACGGACGAGATGCGCGGCAATATCGAGCACGTGATCCTGAAGCGCATTGAGGCGCGCAAGTTCCGCAGGATCGAGCCGCCAGCGCCCTTCCGGGCTGCGCCGCCACGTGCCGCTGCCCGAGCACGGCGCGTCGACCAGCACGTGGTCGGCCTTTACCACCCACGGGTGGAGCGTGCGCATCTCGCGGCCCGGATCGAGCAGCACGGTGTGATCCACCTCGGCCCCGGCGCGTGCAGCGCGGGGCGCAAGGTTGCCGAGGCGGCGCTTGTCGGTGTCAGCCGCAACGATGCTCGCTGCATTGCCGAGCCGTGCGGCGAGCGCCAGCGTCTTGCCGCCGCCGCCTGCGCACAGGTCGATGATCGTGTCGCCCGGCGCGATCGGCAGCGCCTCGACGATCAGCTGGCTGCCGAGGTCCTGCACCTCGATCAGACCTTCAAGGTAGGCATCCCACTGTTCGACCGGGGTGCCCGAGGCAAAGCGCAGGCCCTGCGCGCTGGCGAGCGGCTCTCCGGCTTCGGGAAGCGCGAGGCCTTCGCGGTCGGCTTTCAGAGCATTGACCCGCACATCGAGCGGCGCGCGCGCCAACAACGCGGCGATCGCGCGCCCGCCGAGGCCCGAATTGCGCAGGGCTGAGGCGAGCCACTTGGGCGCAAGGCCGGTATCGGCAGCCTTCTCGCCCTCGGCGCGGGGCGCGGGACCATGAGGGGAGCCGTCGAACAGCACCGCGACGGTCTCGTCCGTCCCGGCCACCGCCAGCATCGCCGCACGGCCGTTTGCAGGCACAGGGCCGCACAGGCGGATCGCCTGATAGACGAGATCGCGCACCGCACGCCGGTCCTTCGATCCGGCATAGCGGCGGGCGCGGAAGTATTCGGCGATGATCCGGTCGGCAGGCGCGCCTTTGTTGCGCGCAGCAGGAATGATGCTGTCGAGCAGCTCGATCGCCGCTTCGACGCGTGCGGCAGGCGTCATGCGCCGTTACCGAAAATGGGGGTCTTAACGTGTGGGATAATTGGGTGCCTCTCGGGTGATGGCGACATCGTGGACGTGGCTTTCGGAAAGCCCCGCATTGGTGATCCGCACGAATTTCGCGCGGGCCTGCAAATCGGTGATGGTGCGCGAGCCGGTGTAACCCATCGCCGCCTTGATCCCGCCCACCAGCTGGTGGACGACATCGGACGCGGGGCCCTTGAACGGCACCTGCCCCTCAATCCCTTCGGGCACCAGCTTCATTGCGCTGATGTCCTGCTGGAAATAGCGGTCGGCCGAGCCGCGCGCCATCGCGCCGACGCTGCCCATGCCGCGGTAAGCCTTGTAGGAGCGGCCCTGGTAGAGGAACACCTCGCCCGGGCTTTCGGTGGTGCCGGCCAGCATCGAGCCGATCATCACGCTGGAGGCACCGGCGGCGAGCGCCTTGGCGGCGTCGCCCGAGGTGCGAAGGCCGCCATCGGCGATGACGGGCACGCCGGACTTGGCGGCTTCGGCAGCGGCTTCCATGATCGCGGTGAGCTGCGGCACGCCAACGCCTGCAACAACGCGGGTAGTGCAGATCGAGCCCGGACCGATCCCGACCTTGACCGCATCTGCGCCTGCATCGACCAGCGCGCGGGTCGCCTCGGCGGTGGCGACATTGCCTGCGATGACTTGCACGGAATTGGAGAGCTTCTTCACCCGTTCGACCGCGCGGGCGACTTCGATGTTATGGCCGTGGGCGGTGTCGATCACGATCACGTCGACCTCGGCATCGACCAGCGCCTCGGTGCGCGCAAAGCCCGCATCACCCACGGTGGTCGCCGCCGCCACGCGCAGGCGTCCGGTTCCGTCCTTGGTGGCATGGGGGTAATTGACCGCCTTTTCCATGTCCTTGACGGTAATGAGGCCGATGCAGTGGAAGGCATCGTCGACCACCAGCAGCTTCTCGATGCGCCGGGCGTGCAGCAGCCGCCGCGCCTCTTCCTGCCCGGTGCCGAGCGGCACGGTGGCGAGGTTTTCGGTGGTCATCAGCTCGCGCACCGGCTGGAGAGGGTTTTCGGCAAAGCGCACGTCGCGGTTGGTGAGGATGCCGCACAATCGGCCCGCCGCGTCCACCACCGGGATGCCGCTGATCCGGTGCAGCTGCATCAGCGTCTGCGCCTCGCCCAGGGTCGCATCGGGGTGGATGGTGATGGGATTGACCACCATCCCGCTCTCGTAACGCTTCACGGCGCGCACCGCGGCGCATTGTTCTGCAATGTCGAGATTGCGGTGGAGCACGCCGATCCCGCCCAATTGCGCCATCGCGATCGCCATATCGGCCTCGGTCACGGTATCCATTGCCGAGGACAGCACCGGTATGCTGAGCGCGATGTCGCGGGTCAGCCGGGTCGAGGTGTCGGCCATGCTCGGCAACACGCTGCTTTCCGCAGGGCGGAGCAGCACGTCGTCAAAGGTCAGGCCGAGCGGGATATCCATGAGCGCCACTTTCGAGAAAATCGGTGAG
Organism: Sphingomonadales bacterium; assembly: GCA_038247515.1. Taxonomy (GTDB): domain Bacteria; phylum Pseudomonadota; class Alphaproteobacteria; order Sphingomonadales; family Sphingomonadaceae; genus Erythrobacter. The sequence goes on along the minus strand of JBBRUU010000064.1, from coordinate 6,705 downwards.
GGGATCTCCTCTGGCGGGAGATTCGTGGCGGCTCATGTAACGACACGGACGCGCTTGCGCTAGGGGCGGGACTCCGAGCGCGGCGGATAGCGTGCGGGATCGGCAATCTGGCGGATCACCGCCTCGTGCAGCAGCAGGTCGTCGACCGCGCCGCCGTACTCGACAGCCGCCACCTCGTCAGACGCCCGGTGGTAGCGGGCGGCGAGGAAGGGATCGAGAATGCTGCGCGACCCAAAGGTGCTGCTCATCAGCACTGTCGGCACTCCGGCCTGCGTCAGGACCCAACCGTCCTGCCGCTGGAGGAAGCTGTCGGCGAGCGGCTGTTCGCCCATGCTCCGCCCGCTTTTTGCGACGGCGGCGGTGATAACTGCATCGAGCGCCGGATCACTCCCCCGCCCGATCAGGCCGACCGGGCTGCCCGCAGGCGCAAGCGCCATCATGTCAAGGTTGAAGGCGGCGACGATGGTATCGAGCGGCAGCGGCGGAATGCGGACGAAAGAACGGATGCCGAGCAGCCCCGGCTCCTCGGCGCTGGTGGCGAGGAAATAGACGTCGCGCTCAAGCGGCGGGCCTGCCTTGAGCCGCCGCGCCAGTTCGAGCAGCATCGCAACGCCGCTGGCATTGTCCACTGCGCCATTGCAGATCCGGTCGGGATCCTCGGGCGCGCCGCATTCGCCGAGGTGGTCCCAATGCGCGAGCACCAGCACCGCGCCCGATCCCGGCACGGTGCCGGGAAGCTTGCCGATGATGTTCTGGCTGGTGAACTCACGCCGGTCGGAGGTCGCGTCGATATTGACCGCAAGGTTGAGCTCGAGCGGGTCGGAGCCGGCCGCGTCCTTGTCCGCATCGGCCTTGAACGCCTGCCAGCGGCGCGCGCCGATCACCTGCGCAAAGGCGCTGTCGGTGATGTAGGCGGCGAAATGGTCCAGCTCGTCGCTGGCGAGGATCAGCTTGGGGCGGTCCTCGCGGCGGCGCACCGCAGCGAGCGCGTCGCGGTCTGGCACCACCGTCAGCACCGCAGTCGCGCTCTGATTGAACAGCGCCTCGCGCCGCGCGATATCGCGGCCCGGATCGGCGAGCATCACCGCCACTGCACCTGCCAGCGCATCGCCGAGCACCGAGCCATCGCCATAGCCGACAAACACCACCGGCGCGCCCGTTCCCGGGCCGCCGATCGCCAGCGCACGGCGGCGAGGGGTGTAGACCGCGGCATCGGTCTCGGGCACCACCAAGAGCTTGCGTCCTTGACCCAGAGTGAGCTGCGCGGTGTCTGGCTCGATCGCGAGCAGATCGACCGGCAGGCGCCAGAAGGAGCCGGGGTCGTTGGTGCCGGATTCAAGGCCGATCTCCGCCATCCGCTTCTCGATCCACGGGTAGGTGGCGCGCGCGCCGGCCGTGCCCGGGAGGCGTCCCGTGCGCTCGTCGCTGGCGAGGTTTTCGACATCGGCGCGCATCCGCTCTACGATCTCGTCGCGGAAGGCCGGGCTGACATTTACAGCCGGCGCAGGTGCGCAAGCAGCGAGCACAAGACTTGCCAGCAGCGCAGCCAGAAATGGCAGGCGAGACAGCCTCATTGCGCCGTCCAGCCCCCGTCGATCGCATAGTTTGCGCCGGTGATGTTCCGCGCCGCCTCGCCGCACAGGAACACCGCCATCGCGGCGACATCCTCGGGCAGGACGAAGCTCCTGGTCGGCTGCTTGGCGAGCAGCACGTCGTTCATTACCTGCTCGCGTGTCATGCCCCGCGCGGCCATCGTGTCGGGGATCTGGTTCTCGACCAGCGGCGTCCAGACATAGCCGGGCGAGATGCAGTTGGCAGTGATGCCGTGTGTCGCCAGTTCAAGCGCGATGGTCTTGGTGAAACCCGCCAGCCCGTGCTTGGCCGCGACATAGGCGCTTTTGAACGGCGAGGCGGCGAGCGAGTGGGCGCTGGCGGTGTTGATGATCCGCCCCCAGCCCTTCGCCTTCATCCCCGGCACCGCGAGGCGCGTGGTGTGAAACGCAGCAGAAAGGTTCAGGCCGATGATCGCGTCCCACTTTTCTGGCGGGAAATCCTCGACCGGCGCAACGTGCTGCATCCCGGCATTGTTGACGAGGATGTCGATGGGGCCGACCTCGTCCATCATCGCGTCGATGGCGGCAGGGTCCATCAGGTTGGCGCCATTGTAGGTCGCGCCCAGTTCCTCGCAAAGCGCCTTGATGGCATCCGGGTCGCCGAACCCGTTGAGAATCACCTCGGCGCCCTCAGCCGCCAGAGCGCGCGCGATCGCAAGGCCGATGCCGGATGTCGAGCCGGTGATCAGCGCACGCCTGTCCTTGAGCATTCGCCGCAACTCCTGCACGTTTGGCCTATTCGGCAATCGCTTTTGCCGCGCGTATCGCGCCTGTCCAGCAAATTGCTTTGCGGGCTAATTCAAAGAGGAATGACTGATGCGTTTGGGCCCGTTCGACACCTCCAACATCAATGTCCGCTCCAGCGACGGGGGCGGCGGCGGCATGGGCCGCGCAGGAGGGCTCGGCTGCGGCACGCTGGTCATTGCGCTGATCGGTGCGGTGGTGTTCGGGATCGACCCGCGCCAGACAATCGGCATGGTGGAGAGCGTTCAGCAGCAGACCGCGCCTGCCGCCGGCAGCGGTACGGGGGGCAATGACATGACCGCCGAGCAGGTCTGTTCGAGCAGTGAGTACGCCAATGAGGCCTGCGCCGCGCTTGCCAGCCTCAACACCACCTGGGCCGCGAGTTTCGAGCGCAGCCGTGCAGGCTTCGCCCCGCCCACGCTCGACCTGTTCCGCAATGGGCAGGTGACGACCGGCGGCTGTGGCAGCGCGACCTCGGCGGCGGGGCCATTCTACTGCCCGGCCGACCGCGTCATTTATATCGACACCAGCTTCTACGACCAACTTGCGCAGATGTCGGGCACCGGGGGCGATTTCGCGCGGCTCTACGTCATCGCCCATGAATACGGCCACCACATCCAGAACATCACAGGGCTTGCCGATCAGGTCCGCTCCGCACAGCAGCGCAACCCCGCCGCCGCCAACCGCTTGCAGGTGGCGATGGAATTGCAGGCCGATTGCTATGCCGGAATGTGGGCGGGCAAAAACCGGGACAAGGTGGAACCGGGTGATCTTACAGAAGGTATGCAGGCAGCAAGTTCGATCGGCGACGATACGCTGATGCGCAATGCCGGGCAGGAAGTCCGCCCCGAAGGCTTCACCCACGGCACCAGCCGCCAGCGCATGGCCGCGCTCAAGCTGGGGCTGGACAGCACCGACGACGCCGCCTGCAACGTCTTTTTTGAAGGAACCTGACCCGATGATCCGCCCCGCCCCTGCATGCCTCACCGTGTTCGCTGCGCTTGCCCTTGCCCTTCCCGCTGAGGCGCAGGTAATGCCAGAGCCCGATGTGATGGAGGTTGCCAAGACCCCGTTGCGCGATCTCAACATCGACGCGCGCGATATTCCCGAGGTGCTGCAGGCAGCGGCGCGCGATCCCTATGCATCCAAGGGCCTCGGCAAGTGCAACGCGCTCGTCGCCGAGATCGCAGCGCTCGATAGCGTGCTGGGCGCAGATTATGACATCGCGCAAAGCGATGGCCGCGACCGGATCAGCGAGGGACGGATCGCGCAGAGCGTGGTCGGATCGGTGATCCCGTTCCGCGGCATCCTGCGCGAAGTGACCGGCGCGGCCGATAATGATCGCAACCTGCGCGCCGCCTACACTGCAGGGATGGTGCGGCGCGCGTTCCTAAAGGGCTGGGGTCTGGGGCGCGGCTGCCCCTACCCGGCGCGGCCAAGTGCGGCGGCGGCAGGCAGGAAGTAAAGCTCCCCGCCCGCGCTACCGGGTTCCCGGCCCGCCTTACTTGCCAGACTGCTTCAGGCGCTCGATCTGTGTGTCGAGGGTTTGGAGGACCTGCTTACGGGTCGCCTCGGGGATAGCCTTGTCGTTGGCGATCTGCGAGCGGGCTTCCTCGAGCCCGGCCCGCGCCTCGGCGAGACCGACGCGCGCTTCGTCCATGCCGGACTGTGCCACAGCCGCGATGCGCTGGTGGCAGATCACAATCGTCTGCTTACCGTCCTTGCCCTCGGCCGTGTCGACCATCTCTGAGGAGCCGGGCTTGCAGCCGCTTATCACCATCACAGGCGGCATCGGCGGCGTCGGCGGCGGCGGCGTCCGGCCGGGAGCGCCGAGCTCGCGGCGCATCATCACGATATCACCGCGCGCCGGTTTGGCTTCCATTTCGGCGCGTATTTCAGCGATGGCGGCTTCACGCTCGGCCTTGTCAGCGCTGCGCAATGCCTTGAAGTGGAGCTCCATGACCGCCCGGTCGGGGCCAGCGGGGCCGCCGGGACTGCTGCGCATCACGATGCGCACGCGCTTTTCCGAGCCGTCCTCGTCGCGCCATACTTGCTCGGTTACCTCGGACCCGCCCTGCAAAGCACCTTCGCCAAGCTTTTGTTCGATGATGATGACATTTGGCGCACCCGGCGGCGGCGGCGGCGGCGGCATCGGCGCATCAGGGGCGCCGGGCGCGTCGGGCGGCGCGGGCGGCGGCGCGGGCGGCGGCGGCGGCTCGGGCGCTTCCACTGCAGCTTCGGTGGCGGCATAGCTGATCGAAGCGGTCAGCGGCAGGGCCAGTAAGCCAGCGCCAAGCAGCGCGCGGCCGGCCATGCGGCGGCGGGGGGTGGGATCAGACATGGCGAGGCTCCTCAGACGGTGGATGATCGATTTCTCGCCGAGCACCGGACAGGCCATCGGCGCGGTCAGGGCGGCATTGTGGGCGGCGCCGGGCGTGGCAGCGAAGCGGGCGATGAGCGCGGCATAGGCAGCTCGCTCGTGCGCGCCGCGCCGCGCCATGACCCGCGCATCGCAGGCGGCCTCCTGGTCGCGGCGCAGCGCCAGCCAGCCATAACGGCCCAGAGGATTGAACCAGTGCAGCGCGAACAGCGGCTGGACGAGCACGTTGACGAGCAGATCGCCGCCGCGATGATGCGCAAGCTCATGGGCCAGCGCCAGATCGCGCGCCGTACGGTCGTGGAGCGCCATGAAGCCGGGTGGAAGCGCGATCACCGGATCGAGCACGCCCATCGCCAGCGGCGCGCTGGTGGCAGGGGTCTCGACCAGCCGAACCTTGGAGAAGTGGCCTCTAAATGCTCCCGGCGCCCGGCCCACCTCACGCGCTTCGGTCAAAAGCTCGTCGCGCAAGGCGAAGTAGGCGGCAAAGCGCAGCCACAAGCTGACAGCCGCGCCGCCGATCCAGAGCAGCAGCAGCCCTTCGAGCAGCGGCCAGCCGGCGATCATCGCGAGCAGATCGAACCCGGTGTGCGGGGCGGTTTCGATCGGCACGGTCAGCGGGGCAGGAACAGCACCGGCGGGGGCTTGCGTCGCCGCCTGCCAGACAATCGCATCGGCTGGGAGCGGAGCAGAAGCGAGGGTCTCGATCGGCGCAGGTGCAGGCGCAGGTGCAGGCGCAGGTGCAGGTGCAGACGCTTTGGGCGCCATCCATGCGGGCAGCGTCATCGGTGGGAGAATCAGCCGGAACAGGGGCAGCGCCCACAGCGCATAGGCCGCCTCGGGCCCGAAAGTCCGGGTGACCGGGCGGCGCAGCAGCAGCACCGCAGCGATCAGCGCGCCGGTCCATACCAGCGTATGCAGCAGCATGTCCGTCATGGCCGCAGCTCCTTCAGCAGTGCCTCGATCTCGTCGAGATCCGCTGCGGTGAGCGCTTCGGTCTCGGCAAGATGCGCGACCAGCGATGCGGCACTGCCGCCGAACAGGCGCTCGACAAGGCGGCGGGATTCGCCCCCGACATAGGCTTCGCGGGCAACCAGCGGCGTATAGAGGAACCGGCGTCCGTCAGGCTCCGACGCGAGCGCGCCCTTCTGGACAAGGCGCGAGAGCAGCGTCTTGACCGTGGCGAGGCTCCAGCCGCGTGGTCCGCAGACTTCCTCGCACACTTCGGCAGCGGTCTGGCGCGGACGGTCCCACAGCGCTTCCATTACCGCATATTCGGCTTCGGTGATGCGTTCGCCGGAATTGTCGTCGGACGGGGTCACGGGGCGTCTCCCTCGCTCTTGAGATTACACCTGTAGTCACAACGATTACAGATGTAAACCTTGCGCTCGGATGAACGGCGCAGGTCCGGGTGTGTCATTCGATGTACTGCGATGCGGAACGGATAAACGGCGTGTTTCGGGCGCTCGAAGACGCTTTTTCCCGCCCTTGCCGCTAGTCGGTGACAGCCGGGCGGCCGACCGGTTTGCTCGCCTGCTGCGGCATCCCGGCCTCGATCACCGGCAACCAGGTTTTCGCGCCAGCGCCGATGCTGACCTGCGGGAGCGAGGCGAGGAATTTGGAGCGGTTCTCCCACTCCGCGACCGAGCGCCCCGCGATCCGCGCCGCCTCCTCGAACCCGACCGGCTGGCGCATAGCGCGGTTGATGAGGGCGTCTCCGAAAAAGGTCCAGTCGTTCTCCGCAACGCAGCCGAACGAGCTGCGAGTGCTCGCCGCAGCGGTGAGGATCGCAGTGTTGGGGCTCGCCAGCAGCGGCACGAACACGCCTGAATAGCAGGCGGACAGGATCAGCACCCGCCGCGCGATACCCGCTTGCTCGAGCGCGGTCTTCAGCGTCTTGGGCGAGAGGACGCCGTAGCCGCTGTCGCCGAAGTGGTAAGCCAGCCCGATGTCGGCGCCGTGGCTGGTGGT
>JBBRUU010000063.1:0-14997 GCA_038247515.1 Sphingomonadales bacterium | reverse complement strand
GGCAAGGACGGCCAGCCTGCCAAGTTCCCGGCCAGCTGAGACCCGACTGCGGTTCACGCTCGGTCTCGCCATTGTCGCAGGATTGGGTCAGGGAACGCTCGTGCTGGGCGCACCACCGGTTGCCGCACAAAACGCCGGAGTGCATGGTGGCCCGGTGGTGCAGCCGCGTGCCGATACGCTCACTCAGGATCAAGGAAAGACCGATCAGCGCCGCGAGGATGAAGCCGCGCAGCCATCGCGGATCGGCATTGCACCCGAACTCACACCTGTCCCCGAATCGCTCGACGAGCTAATTCCGGAAGGCGCAGTCAGCGATCCCGACGGCTGGGCTGCCGCGGGCGTCGCCGACACCTCGCCGGTGGAGGTGACGCAGAGCGCTCTTGCAGACGGCGCCAGCTTGCTGGTGGATGACGCCTTCGCCGGGCTTGTTCCTGCGGACCCAGCTTTGCAGCCCGGCATCGACGAAAGCCTTGCCGATTTCGCGCTCGAGCAGATCGAGCCGCTGCCCGCCGATCCCGCACTCGAGGCGCTCGCCGCGATCGATCCGCCGGTGCTCGCCGACCTGCCCGAACTTGCCGAGACGCGGATCAAAGGCACGCTGGTGCTGGCGCTACCCGCGGCACCCGAGGCCTTCCCCGAAAAGGATGACTTCGTCGACCGCTTCAAGGCCCTGTCGACCTTGCGCGCGCTCGATAACGGCGAGAAATCTGCGCCCCAGGTCGCCGCGCGCGCGCGCGCCGACGAAGAACTGCTCGGTGATATCCTGCGCACCTACGGCTATTACGACGGCGAGGTGGTGCGTCAGCTCTCCGGCGGTCGGCGTGACGGGGTGGCGGGCGAGACCTCGGCCCCAGCCGACGCCGACGCCGACGCCGACGCCGACTCCGAGGCCGAGGCCGCCTCGCGGGAACCCAGCGTGCGCTTCGATATTCTCCCCGGCGTGCGCTACAGCTTCGGGCGCATCGACCTTGGCGCGCTCCCCACCCTGCGCGAGCCCGACGCGAGCATGCTCATTGCCGCTTTCGGGATCAAGACCGGGGACCCGCTCTATGCCGACCGCATTGTCGACCAGGAGCTGAACCTGCGCGTTGCGATGGGCGAGACCGGCTATCCCTTTGCGAAAGTCGGCGATCCTGCGCTGTTGATCGATCACGCGCGCGAACAGGGCGACCTCACGCTCGATGTCCAGCCGAACGGCAAATACGTTTTTGGTCCCGTGGTCAGCAGCGATCCGCGCTTCCTGTCGGGCCGCCACCTCAGCCGCATCGCGCGCTTCGATCCGGGCGACGTGTTCCAGCAAAGCCTAGAGACCGACCTGCGCCGCGCGATGCTCGCCACCGGGCTCGTTTCGAGCGTCACTGTCACCCCGCGCGAGACCCGTGCGCCGGTCGGTGACCAGCCGGGCGAAGTGGCGCTCGACGTCGAATTCGAGAAGGCGCCGCTGCGCACTGTGGCAGGCGGAATCGGCTACGGCACCGAGGACGGCTTCAAGCTCGAGGCGCGCTGGGAGCATCGCAACCTGTTCCCGCCCGAAGGCGCGCTGCGGCTGCGCGGCATCCTTGGCACGCGTGAAGCGCTCGCCAGCGTCGGGCTGCGGCGCAACAATTTCCGCGGCCGCGATCAAGTGCTGAGCGCCGATCTCTACGCCAGCGACATCACCACACAGGCGGTGGATTCGCGCGGCTTCGGTCTGCGTACCACCTTCGAGCGGGTCTCGAACTTCCTGTTCCAGAAGCCCGTGAGCTGGCAGGTCGGCGGCGAACTGCTTTACACCGACGAGCGCAACCGCGATGTGCGCACCGCGCCGGGCGGACCGACGCCGCGCCGCACCTTCCTTGTCGGCGGGCTGTTCGGCAGCGTCACGCTCGACGGCAGCGACGACTTGCTCGACCCGACCAAGGGCTACCGCGCCACCGTGTTCCTCGCGCCCGAGGTCTCGCGGCAGGGCGGGGCGCAAAGCTTCTACCTGCGCTCGCAGGTCGATGCGAGCTACTACCAGTCCTTCGGCGAGTTGACGCTGGCGGGCCGCGTGCGCGCGGCGACAATCCAGGGCGCAGGGCTTGACGACATCGCCCCCTCGCGGCGGCTTTATGCGGGCGGCGGCGCCTCGGTGCGGGGCTATGGCTTCCAGGGCGTCGGCCCGCGCGATGCGGTCGGCAACCCGACCGGCGGGACTTCGCTGGTCGAATTCTCGCTCGAAGCGCGCGTGCCGACCCCGCTGTTCAGCGGTGCAGTGGAGCTGGTGCCATTCATCGACGCAGGCTCGGTGTCACGCGGCTCGACGCCCAGTTTCGACGACATCCGCTTCGGGGCGGGCATCGGCCTGCGCTACAAGACGACCTTCGGCCCGATCCGCGTCGATGTCGCCACGCCGATCAACCCGCTTCCCGGCGACAGCCCGGTGGTGGTCTATGTCAGCCTCGGGCAGGCGTTCTGATGGCCGACGGCGCGCAGGTCGAAACGGAAGGGCCCGCGCCCGCGCCGCGCAGCTCCGCGCGGCGGCGCTGGGGCAAGCGGCTAGGCTGGGTCCTGGCGATTCTGCTTGTACCTGTGGTGCTTGCCGCCACCTTCTTCGCCACCCCGATCGGTAAGCGGTTTATCGCCGACCAGATCGCCGCCGTCGCGCCGGCCTCGGGGCTGAGGTTCACGGTCGGTCGGATCGAGGGCGATCTTTACGGACAGGCGACCCTGCGCAAGGTGGTGGTGAGCGATGCCAAGGGCGCGTTCCTCACCATCCCCGAGGTGCAACTCGATTGGCGGCCGCTGAACTGGCTGTGGCGCGGGCTCGACATCCGCGAGTTGACCGCGCGGCGCGGGCGGCTGATGCGCCTTCCCGAACTGCTCCCGGGCGATCCCGACGCGCTGCTGCTCCCCGATTTCGACATCCGCGTCGACAAGCTGGTGGTCGATGACCTGGTGATCGCCAAGGGCGTCGCCACCGCCCGCGACGAGCGCGCCGACCTCACCGCCAAGATCGACATCCGCGAAGGCCGCGCGCTGATTGACGCCAAGGCTCGGCTTGGCGCGGAGGACCGGATCACGGTACTGCTCGATGCCCAGCCTGGCGGCGATCGCTTCGAGCTCGAAGGCGACTACCGCACGCCGACGGGCGGCGTACTGTCGGGGCTCGCTGGGTTCGAGGCAGGATATGCCGGACGGATCGTCGGCGACGGCACCTGGGCGCGCTGGCGTGGGGCGATGGTGACGCGCAGGATCGGCGGGGAGGGCGCGCCTCCGGTGGCCGCCTTCCAGATCAGCAACGATGCCGGCAAATACGGCGTGCTCGGCGAGCTTCGCGCCGGGCTGGTGGGCGACAGCATCATGGGCCGCGCACTGGGTGAGACCACCTCGCTCGCCGCCAGCTTCACTCTCAAGAACGCGGTGATCGAGGGCCGCGCCGCTGCCGTTTCCTCAGGCCTCGATGCGCGGGCCGGGGGCGTGGTGGACCTTGCTGACAAGGTGGTCGACGGCGCGCGGGTGCGCCTTACTCTGCGCGCTCCCGACCTGTTCGGCGAGAACCTCCGCCTCGAAGGCGGACGGCTCGCCGCCAATCTCAACGGCGCCTTTGATGACCTCGCTATCAAGCACGAGATCGCGGTCGCTAGGCTCATTGCCCCGGGCATTACCGCCACCGGCCTCGCGCAGGACGGCAGCGCGAGGCTCGGCGGCGCAGTGCTTTCGGTGCCGCTGGCACTCACTGCCGAGCGCGTGACGACCGGCAACGCCTTTGCCGACCCGCGCCTCGTCAAGGGCCGGGCGAGCGGCGTTCTGACCTATGATTTTACCCGCCAGTATTTGGCAGCCGACCGCGCGCGGATTACCTTCCCCGGACTCGCGGCGACCCTTGCGCTGCGCGGCGACATCCCCGCCGGGACCTACGCCATCGCCGGCCCAGTCGAGGCGCGGCGCCTCACAATCGAGGGCGCGGGCGAGGTCACAGCAAATGCTAAAATCCTCGCCAAGTTCGGCCCAGCCGTGCCGTGGAGCCTGCGCGCCAATCTTGCAGGCGTGTTGAGCCGCATCGCCAATGACAGCGTCGTCACCCTCGCGGGCAACCAGATCCGCTTCAAGGGCGAGCTCGGCATGGGCGCGGGCCGGCCGATCGTGCTGCGCAATACCACCGTCACATCAGCCCGGCTCACTGCCCGGCTCGACAGCCGCGTGATGACGGCCGGCGGCGTGACGCGCACCGTCCTCGCCGGGAGCGGGCGGCAGGCGCAATACGGGCCGTTCCGCTTCGACGCCGAGATCGCCGGCGACGGCCCGCGCGCGGTGCTGGTGCTGGCCGATCCCTATCCCGCCGCCGGCCTCAAGGACGTGCGCATCGCGCTCGCACCGAGCAAGGAGGGCTTCGGGCTCGATGTTGCCGGCGGATCGCTGCTGGGTCCGTTCGACGGCGCGCTCGAGCTGTTCCTGCCCGCAAACGCGCCGACCCGCATCGCGATCAACCGGCTGGAGGTCTATCGCACCAACGTCACCGGCGACGTGACGCTGGGCGAGGCGGGCCCGTCGGGCGACCTCGCGCTGGCGGGTGGCGGGGTCAACGGCACTATCGTTTTCCGGCCACAAGGCGCCGGCGCGACCGGCTTCGCGGTCGATCTTACTGCGCGCAACGCCAGTTTCGGCGGGGCGACGCCGATCAACATCGCCCGCGCCAACATCAATGCGGCCGGCCGTATCGCTAACGGCAACACCACCGTCAATGCCGACCTCTCGGCGGCGGGCTTCGAATATGGCGGGCTCAACGTCGCTAGCCTCACCGCCAAGGCGGCGATCACCAACGGGCGCGGCAGGGTCACCGGCACGCTCGCCGGACGCCGCGCCGATCGCCTTGCGCTCAATTTCGACGCCAACGTCGCGCCGGACCAGATCGCCGCCGTGGCGCGCGGGGCCTATGGCCAGTCGGAAATCAGAATGCCGCGCCGCGCCGTTCTGACCGCGCGCCAGGAGGACGGCTGGAGCCTCGCGCCGACCCAAATCGGTTACGGCGGCGGCTTTGCCATCGCGCAAGGCAGCTTTGGCGGCGGCACCACCGGTTTCGAGCTCAAGCTCTCGAAGATGCCGCTGCGCCTGCTTGATCTGACCGGCACGGACCTCGGTCTCGGCGGGCGTCTGACCGGGATAATCGACTATAAGCAGTCCGGCCGCGAGCCGCCGACAGCGCGCGCGCGCGGGCGGATCGACCGCTTCAGCCGCGCCGGGCTGGTGCTTTCCTCCAAGCCCATCAACGTGCGCGGCGTGATCGACCTCACGCCAGCGCGCCTCACCGCTGCGCTGCGGCTGTTCGAGGGCAATGACCGGCGCGGCGACATTGCGCTCGGCATAACTGGCCTTGCCCGTGAGGGCGCGCTCACCGACCGGCTAATGCGCGGGCAGCTCGATGCGCGGCTCGCATTCGCAGGGGCGGCCGAGACTCTGTGGCGGCTCGCCGCGATCGAGGCCTTCGATCTGGCCGGCCCGGTGCAGATCGCCGCGCGCGCGACCGGCACGCTCGCCGCGCCGCGCATCACCGGGACGGTCGCTTCGGACGACATGACCGTGCAAAGCGCGCTCACCGGCACGCGCATCACCAAGGTCCGCGCACGCGGGCGCTTTGCCGGATCGCGGCTCGAACTGGTGCGCTTCGCAGGCGAGACCGGCGGCGGGGGCAGCGTCACCGGTAGCGGCACGGTCGACCTTGCGGGCATCAACGCTAACCGCGGCCCCAGCCTGGACCTGCGGGCATCGGCCAAGGGCGCGCGGCTGCTTGACGCCAATGGGCTCGAGGCGACCATCACCGGGCCGTTGCGGATCGTTTCCAACGGGCTCGGCGGCACGATCGCGGGGCGCGTGCGGCTCGACCGTGCGCGCTGGGCGCTCGGCAATGCCGCCGAGGATAACGCTGTGCCGCGCATTGCGACGCGCGAGATCAATGGCGAGGACGGCCGCGCCCGCACGCAACTGTCGGGCCGCGACGCTGCGTGGCGCTACCTCGTCAACGCGACGGCGCCGAACCGCGTGGCGGTCGAGGGTTTGGGGTTGGACAGCGAGTGGGGCCTCGATATCGCGCTGCGCGGCACGGTCCGCGATCCGCGTATCGGCGGCACGGCCCGGCTGGTGCGCGGCGACTACACGTTCGCGGGCACTCGCTTTGATTTGACCCGCGGGCGCATCCTGTTCGACGTGGGCGAGCCGATCAACCCGCGCCTCGACGTGCTCGCAGAAACCGCGAAAAATGGCACCAACGTCAATATCGCGATCACCGGCAATGCGCTTTCGCCTGCGATCGCCTTCTCGTCCGACCCGGCGCTGCCAGAGGAGGAAATCCTCGCGCGGCTATTGTTCGGCGGGTCGGTGACCTCGCTGTCCGCGACCGACGCCGTGCAGCTCGCCGCCGCGCTGGCTGCCTTGCAGGGCGGCGGCGGGGGGCTTGACCCGATCGGCAAGCTGCGCCGCTCGATCGGGCTTGACCAGCTGCGGATCGTCAGCGCCGACCCGCTGATCGGGCGCGGGACCGGGGTGGCGATCGGCAAGAACATCACCCGCAACATCTATGTCGAGCTGATTACCGACGGGCGCGGCTACAGCGCGACGCAGGTCGAATATCGCATCACCAGCTGGCTGGCGCTGCTTGGTACGGTATCGACCATCGGGCGGGATTCGGTGCTGGTGCAGGTCAGTAAGGATTATTGAGGGGGCCTTCTGCAAGGTCGCTGACGGGCGCTGCTCGGCGGCGTAGCCGCCGCAAGGCCGACCGTCCGCCCGCTGCGCCGCAATCGCGAGGATTTCGCACGGCGGAGGGCTTGCGGGTCAAGAAAGATACATCTCGGCTTCCGCCATGCGCCTGCGGGTGAGGCCCCTGAGCACCTGGCCGCCCGCCCTGTTCCAGCGCCCGAATTCGCGCACCGCACCCTTTACGTCGCCCGCGAGGTGCTTCTTCGTCAGCGTCGCGCGGGCGATTGCTCCGGTGTTGTAGTGGAAGCTCACAAGCGCATCGAACTGGCTCTGAGTGGTGGGTGCGGTGCCGATCGCTGCGGAGACCTGATGGGCAAAGCGCAGGAGATCTTCGGCGAGCCGGGCGTCGCATTTGGCTTGCGTCCAGCGCGTGCCGCTGCGGATGCGGCCACCATTGAAGCCGTCGCGTCCGGTCGCCCCCCAGCCAATTGTCCACGGCGGTCCACCGGTGCCGGGGTCGGGATAAGCATCGACCATCCCGTCGGTGTGCAGCTGCGCGCAGCCTTCGAAAAGCTGGATGAGCGCGATGCCGGCGGGGCTGATGCGGCGCGCCTTTGATTGGAGGGCGGGGGTGTTTGCGGGAGTGTCGGGCATGGTGAGCGGCCTTCCGTGGGGATGAGGCCGCGGGATTCAGCAGGATTGGAACGAGTAGGAAAATGGTTTTGCATGCGGGTTGACAAGAGTTCTTGACTGACAAGAGTTCTCGTCTGTAAAGAGCTCTTGTCAGTAGCCAAGTTGATTGGGCATCGCCGCAGCTCGGCCCCCGTATGTAGTTGCCGATCAGGACTGCCGTTGGAAAACCGTCTGAAACACCACCGCGACGCCAAGGGCTGGAGCCAAGGCGAACTCGCCCGGCGGCTCGGTGTGTCGCGCCAGACGATCAACGCGGTCGAGACCGACAAGTACGATCCTTCCTTGCCTCTCGCCCTGCGGATGTCCCGCCTGTTCGGGGTTGCAGTGCCGGAGCTGTTTATCGATGATTGGGAGCCCGAAGATGATGATTGAGGACAAGTCCCCCGGCACCCCCCGCTGGGTCCGCAAGCTGCTGATCCCCGGACTGGTCGGCGGGGTCGTTGGTTACGCCGCCGCCGCAACGATGATGTACTTCATCGACAGTTCCGCCGTCGGCGGGCTCGGCATGTCCGCCACGATCGCGTCTCTGGTCGGGGTCGTCTACGCGGTAATTGGGCTTTTAGTCGGCTTCGGGGCTGCCAGCCCGGGGATCGGGGCGCGCTTCCTCAATGTCGAGGACGCCGACGAGCTGCGCGAACAGAAAAAGGTGCTGACCCTTTCGGGGGCCGCAATGGCGTTGTGGGGGGCAAGCCTCCTCGCGCTCGCGCTGGCTGCGCCTGATGGACCGGTGCCTCAAGGCGCAGCGCTCGCGGTCGGGTTTGGTGGGCTTGCCATCGGAACCTGGCTCTCGCTTCCGGCTTACCGCGCTAGCGATGAGCTGATGCGCGCTATCAGTCTGGAGGCCGGTGCGCTCGGCTATGGCCTCGTACTGCTGGTGGTTGGGATATGGGCAATGCTCGCCCACCTCGGCTACACCGCCGCGCCCGCACCGCTTGATCTGCTAAGCCTGTTCTACGTGTTGGTGCTCGTCGCAAGCTTCATCATCATAGGTCGGCGCGGGATGCTCGCCCCCCGCTGACGGCGTAGGTCGCCAAGCAAAAGGGGCGCCCGCATTGCTGCGGACGCCCCTTTTTTGTGCCCCGACAGGCGATCAGAAGCGGTAGGTCGCCGAGCCGCGGACAACCTGCGCATCGGCGTCCTTGCGGCCGACGGTGGTGTCGAAGCCCGCGCTGACCTTCAGCGGACCGTCGCCGAAGACAGCAGCAACGCCGAGTTCGCCCCAAGTCTGGTCGGCAGTCTGGAGCACGAAGTTGGCGTTCGGGCCGGTGCCCTGCACGAAGTTCGCGCCAAGCAGCGTCGGACCCTTCTCAAACTCCCACACCATCTGAGCGTTGGCCACGATGTCGAACAGCTTGCCCTCTTTGTCGTAGCCGAGCCCGAAGCGGACCTGCGAGCTCTTGAACTTCTCGCGGGCGATGGCGAGGCCGAGCGTTCCGCCGTCTTCACGCACGAGCGAGAGATCGACGCTGGCGTAGCGCGCCTCAAGGCCCGGCGACAGCGTGCCGATGCCGGTCTCGAGGTCATAGGAGATGCCCAGCGCGCCGGAGATCATCATGTCGTCCGAGGAGGACCTGAGGGTCTGCGAGGAGGCGAGGAATTGCACCTGACGGGTGGTGTCGAGGCCGAGCGAACCCAGCGTGAACTGCCCGTCTACCACTAGGCCACCCTGGCCCTTGTGGCGCAGGTAAACCGAGCCGGCGTAGGTTTCACTGCTTACCGCCTGACCGAGCGGCGTGTCTGCGTCGAGCGAGTTGTAGTAGCCCGACACGCCGATCATGGTCGCGTCGCTCGGGAAGTACTCGACGCCGCCGGCGACGTAGTAGCCGCCCATATCGCTCGACGTCGTGTAGCCCGGAAGAGCTGCGATATCGCCGTCGATGAAGCCGCCCGAAAGGAAGATGCCGATGTTATCCGGCAGGTTCGCTTCAGTCGTCTCGGTCTTTTCGCCACCGTCCTGCATCGCCATCAGCGCGCCGCCGAGCGGCTGGCTCATCGGCGAGAAGCTCAGCTGCGCAAGCTCCATCGGACGACCGGTGATAGCGACCTTACCGCCGGCGGTGTTCACGTCGGCCTCACGCAGACGGCCTGCGTTGAAGTTTTGGATGAGGTTAACCGACTGGCCGGCCAGCGAGCGAACTGCCTGCTCGTTCACCGGCGCAAGACCATTGAAGGTGTTGCGGATGGTGTCGATGTTGGCGAAGTCCAGCGCGTAGAAGCTCGACAGGGCACCGTTCGCACGGTTCTGGTCGAGCAACTGGGCGTAGGCAGATTGTACCGGGTTACCGGCGGCGATCACCGTCGAGTAGCTCGCCGCACGGATCTGCATCAGCACCGCGTTCGGCTGGTAGGTGAACTGCTGGCTGAGGATCGGGGTGAGGCTACCCGGCGTGAAGGTGCCGGTCACCCCGCCCGTGGCGGTGAGGATGGTGAACTGGCGACCGAGGCCATTGACTTGCCCGGCGATGCCGGTGCCCACCGACACCACGCCGCCGACGTTGGCAGCACCGATCACTTCGAGGCGGTCCGAGCTGGTGCCCGATACGTCGATGTGGGTGAGGCTCGCCGAGGCGAGGATCAGATTGCCGTTGACCGACAGCGTGCCGAGCGTCCCGACCGTACCGGGCGCGATCGTGCCGGCGATGCTGGTCAGGAACGGGGTGGTGACCCGTCCGGTGCCCTGCAGCAGACCCGCCGCCAGCAGGAAGTCGCCGGGGGAGGCGAGTACGCCCGCGACGGTTACGGTGCCGCCGCGCTGCGTGATGTCGATCAGCGAGTCCAGACGACCGGCAGCGGCGATGGTCAGGCCGGCCGAACCGGTCACGGTCAGGCGGTCGATCACCACGCTGCTGCTGAGCGTCGTGGTGCCGGTGTTGCTGAGCGTCACGTCGAAGTAACGCGGCAGCACGCCGTTGAGGCGGTTCCCAGCAGTGTTATTGGGCACGAAGCCCGTCGCGCCCGGCAGGCCGTTGGCGATGGTCGCAGGCGGCAGCGGTGTGGCAACCCTCTGCGGTTCAAGGACAACATTGCTACCGTCGATGACGGCCGAACCGGGCTGGTTGGTGGCAGTGCCGATATCGGTGATCAGCGCGCTGCCCGCGTTGTTGATCGGTCCGTTCGTCGGCTGATTGTCTTCGGTGCCGATCGGGTTGGAGTTCGAGGTGATCGTGTTAGTGCGGAAGTCAAGGCACTGGCTCGACGTGGTGTTCTGGAAGCACGCCTGACCGAACTGGTTCGAAGTGCCATCGTTCTCCTCGCCCGTCAGGGCCGGCACGCCGTTCACCAGCTGGCCGTTGGGACCAATGATGAAGTAGTTCGGGTCGGTCAGCGAAACCCAGCGGCTCGCGTCTTCCCAGTTACCATTCCCGGCATTCGCGCCGACATAGCGGTAGGGGTTGTTGGCAGCGATCCAGTCCCAGTAGAGATAGAGCGGCTGGTAGAACGCCACCGTGCCATAGGAGTTCGCCGGCTGGGCTGCGCCGAAGAAGCGCGTGTAGCCGCCAGAGAGCACGCCGATCACGAGCTGACGGCTGAAGGCCTGGTCAAGAATCAGCGGACCGCCCGAGTCGCCGCCTGCCGTGTTGCCTTCTCTCGGCAGGGCATTGTCGCGGAAGGCGTTGAAGTCGAAACGGCTAGCTGCGGCAGTGCCGCGGGCCGGATCATCGAAGTCGATGAAATAAACGTTCTGCGTCGGGCTGGTGCTGCTGCCAAACAGGAAGGTCTCGAAGTTGAACAGCGATGTCACCGCACCCAGCCAGTTTTCGGCAATGCGCCGGCGGAAGTCGATGCCGAGGTTGCCGCTCGCGCCCGTGCCATTGCCGCCGTAACCGGCAAGGGTGACGTGATAGCCGGTGCCCGAGGCCGCGGTGATCTGCGTCGGCGCAGTCAGCGGCGAGAACATCAGCGCCCACGTCGGGATTCCGCGGGCCGGGGTGTCCAGCGCGGCGATCGCCACGTCGCCGAAGAGGAAGCCACGCGCCGCCGGTTCGAGCGAAAGAGGATGGTATGCGACCGCGTCGACATTGAAAAACGCCTGCGCGGTGTTGGTCTGGAAGCGACCGGCGCCGCCGGCGCCGCCGAGTAGCCAGCGCACCAGCTCATCGGTTTCGCCGGGGGCGTTGGCGCGGGTGTTGGTCTCGAACCCGAAGGCGATCGCGGTGCCGCCCGAATTGGCGCCATAGGCGGTCGCAGCGCGGGTGTTGACGCAGTGCGCAGCGAACAGCACGGTACGCGGGTTGATCAAGCTGCCGGTGCACAGGCCAACTCCGCCGCCGCCATTGTCGACCACCATCTGGGCGATGCCAGTGATGTTGACGGGATCGCGCGCAGTGGTGGGCGTGCCCGGGAGGGCGATGAGGATGCTGGCATCGGGCGCGGACGGCGCGATCGGAACCGTGATGCCGAAGCTGTGGCGCTCAAGGGCGACGTTGGCGGCGTTGATGAGGAAGCGGGCGTTCTGCGCCTCCTGCTCCGCGCGGTCGTCCTCGCCCGTGCCTTGCAACGGGCCGCTGTTGACCCGAAGATCTTCGGCATGTGCCGCACCGTTGCCCAGAACCAGGCCAAGCATGGCCACACTCGTCATAAGCGCCGGACGAAGCCCACGATCATTCTTAACCATTTGTATTTCCCCTGTTTCGACCCGGGATGTACTTGCACATCCCTCGCGAACGTTTGCACCTTAATGGGCCAAGACGACAGGGCAATAGGGGCAGAATATTTCGCCGGAGAGCGGCATTCATGCATCAGATGCGGGCGGGCGGGGCCTCGGGCAGCCGCTTTGCTGCGAACGCCACGAAAAAGGGCGGGAGGATCGCTCCTCCCGCCCCAAACGGCATCACGATGTCGGTGATTACATCGAGTAATACATGTCGAATTCGACCGGGCACGGCGTGGTTTCGGTGCGAATCACCTCTTCCCACTTCAATTCGGCATAGGCTTCGATCTGGTCCTTCGTGAACACGTCGCCCTTGATCAGGAATTCGTAATCGGCGGCCAGCGAATCCAATGCTTCACGCAAGGAACCGCACACGGTCGGCACTTCGGCGAGTTCGGCCGGCGGAAGGTCATAGAGGTTCTTGTCCATCGCCTCGCCCGGGTGGATCTTGTTCTCGATCCCGTCGAGCCCGGCCATCAGCAGCGCCGAGTAGCACAGGTAGGGGTTGGCCATCGCATCGGGGAAGCGGAACTCGACGCGCTTCGCCTTGTCCCCCGCACCGTAGGGAATGCGGCACGATGCCGAGCGGTTGCGTGCGGAGTAAGCCAGCAGCACCGGTGCTTCAAAGCCCGGCACCAGACGCTTGTAGCTGTTGGTGGTCGGGTTGGTGAAAGCGTTCAGCGCCTTGGCGTGCTTGATGACGCCGCCGATGAAGTACAGGCACATTTCCGAAAGACCGGCATATTCGTTGCCGGCAAACATCGGCTTGCCTTCCTTCCAGATCGAAATGTGGGTGTGCATTCCCGATCCGTTATCGGCCCTGATCGGCTTGGGCATGAAGGTCGCGGTCTTGCCGTAAGCTTGGGCAACCTGGTGCACGACATACTTGTAGATCTGCATGCGGTCGGCGGTCTGCACCAACGTTCCGAAGGTCAGGCCCAGCTCGTGCTGCGCGGCGGCGACTTCGTGGTGGTGCTTGTCGCAGGGCAGGCCCATCTCGAGCATGGTCGAGACCATTTCGCCGCGGATGTCGACGGCGCTGTCGACCGGCGCCACGGGAAAATAGCCGCCCTTGGCACGCGGGCGGTGGCCCATGTTGCCGCCTTCATATTCCTTCGAGGAGTTGCCCGGCAGTTCGATGTCGTCGATCGCGAAGCCCGATCCGGCGTAGCCGTCCTCGAAGCGTACGTCGTCGAACATGAAGAACTCGGCTTCGGGGCCGACGTAGACCGTGTCACCGATGCCGGTCGACTTGAGGTAGACCTCGGCGCGCTTGGCGGTGGTGCGCGGGTCGCGGCTGTACCAGTCGCCGGTCGAGGGCTCGACGATGTCGCAGTTGATGATCAGCATCGGGGTGGCGCTGAACGGATCGACCCAGGTCTCGGTGAGATCGGGCTTGAGGATCATGTCGCTCTCGTTGATGACCTTCCAGCCGGCAATCGACGAACCCTCGAACATCAGGCCGTCCTCAAGCTCGTCCTCACCCATGATGCTGGCGACCATGGTGAGGTGATGCCACTTGCCCTTGGGATCGGTGAAGCGCAGGTCGACCCACTCGATTTCCTCGTCCTTGATCTTCGTCAGGACGTCTTTCGCTTTCGACATTGGTATTTGCCTCCGGATATTATGGCGGTGTGTTTCAGGCCGGCCCGCCCGATAGGCAGGCAGGAGAAGGTGAGAAATCAGATCGCGTCGTCGTTGGTCTCACCGGTGCGGATGCGGAGCGCGCTTTCGATGGCGGTGACGAAGATCTTGCCGTCGCCGATCCGGCCCGTCTGGGCGGCTGCCGCAATCGCTTCAACGACGCGCTCGGCCTGATCGTCGGTGACGACCACCTCAAGCTTCACCTTGGGCAGGAAGTCGACGACATATTCAGCGCCGCGGTAAAGTTCGGTATGGCCCTTCTGGCGCCCGAAGCCCTTGGCTTCGGTGACGGTGATGCCCGAAACGCCGATCTCGTGCAGCGCTTCCTTTACCTCGTCGAGCTTAAACGGTTTGATGATCGCTTCGATCTTTTTCACGTCGTCCCCATCCGCGCCTGGCTGATTGCTGACCGATTCATAACAAGAACCGTGCCAAGCCTTGTGGTGGTGGCTGCGAACGATCCTTGCCGCTTGAACACTCAAGGGTACGGATGTCTTTCGCCGGTTATGGGCGGTTAGCAAGATTATGGTGCACCGCGCAATGGTGCACAGCATCTGATCGGCGCATGCCTAAATTTTAAGCAGGCTTGCAGCTTTTACAGATGCAGCCCGGCGGTCTCGGGCAGGCCGCACATGATGTTGAGGTTCTGGAGCGCAGCCCCCGACGCGCCCTTGCCGAGGTTGTCGAGGACCGCGACGAGCCGCGCCTGCGCGCCCTCGGCATCGGTGAAGACGTGGAGGGTGACGCCGTCCGACGGCGCGGCCGATTTCATCAACAAAATTTCGGTAGGCGCGGGAGCGAGCGGCGCGACAGTGACGACTTTGCTATCGCTGTAAAAACCCGCGAGTGCCTCGTGCAGCGCCTCGGCCTTCGGCGTGGCTGGCAAGGCACCCACTGTCAGCGGTACATCGACCAACATGCCGCGATGCGCGGGGATTACGCTTGGCGAGAACACAGGCAGATGAGCCAGGCCCGCATATTCCTGCATCTCGGCGAGGTGCTTGTGGCCGAGTGATAGACCATAGGCGCGGAAGGCGATGTCGGGGTTCTGCCCAAAGCGGTCGATCAGTGCGTTGCCTCCGCCCGAATAGCCGCTCACCGCGTTAACGGTATAAGGCCATTCGGCTGGCAGCAGCCTGGCGCGCACCAGCGGAGCGACCAACGCCAAGAAACCGGTGGGGTAGCACCCCGGGTTGCTCACAAATTGGGCATTGGCGATTGCTTCGCGCCCGATCAGCTCGGGAAACCCATAGGTCCAGCCGTCCGCGACACGGTGCGCGGAGGAGGCGTCGATGATGCGGGTGCCCGATCCTTGAGCAAGCATCACCGCCTCTTTGGCGGCCTCGTCCGGCAAG
>JBBRUU010000062.1:0-15173 GCA_038247515.1 Sphingomonadales bacterium | reverse complement strand
CGGGGTCGGATGTGGTCTCGATGAAGTTGAAGGCGGACGCCGTGCAGGGCGGATATGTCCTCAACGGCACCAAGTTCTGGATCACCAACGCGCCAGAAGCCGATACGCTGGTGGTCTATGCGAAGACCGATGGCCACGCCGGATCGCGCGGCATCACGGCATTTCTGGTAGAGAAGGGCGACGAGGGGTTCGCCATCGGCCAGAAGATTTCGAAGGTTGGCATGAAAGGCTCGCCCACCGCCGAACTGGTGTTCACCGATTGCTTCATCCCCGAAGACCGCATCATGGGGCCACTCAATGGCGGCGTCGGCGTGCTGATGAGCGGGCTGGATTACGAGCGTGTGGTGCTCGCCGGATTGCAGCTCGGCATCATGCAGGCCTGCCTCGATACGGTGATTCCGTACCTGCGCGATCGGCACCAATTCGGCAAACCCATCGGCAGCTTCCAGCTGATGCAGGCCAAGGTCGCCGACATGTATGTCGCGCTGCAATCAGCCCGCGCCTACACTTATGCAGTCGCCAAGGCGTGTGACGCCGGGCAGACGACGCGCTTCGATGCGGCGGGGGTGATTTTGCTCGCGTCGGAAAATGCCTTCAAGGTCGCCGCCGAAAGCGTGCAGGCGCTGGGCGGGGCGGGCTACACCACCGATTGGCCGGTGGAACGGTACATGAGGGACGCCAAGCTGCTCGACATCGGCGCGGGCACGAACGAGATCAGGCGGATGCTGATCGGGCGCGAACTGATAGGAGCGGCGGGGTGAGTGAAATGCCAGTGGTTGAAGGCGAGGAACCGAAGAAGTCGAAGCGTTCGGTCCGTGAACGTGCGGACGCGATTAAGCCGTTCGTCTGCAGGAACCTGATTGCGGTGATCGAAGACCCGGTCGACGTCAAAAACATTGGGACCGTGATCCGCAATGTGAACGCGCTTGGGGTTGAGAAGGTCTACATCGTCGATCCACGCAAGGCTCTGCCCGACGATTGGCAAGACATGCGTGAAAAGCCTTCCCTTTCCAAAACGTCGGTCTCAGCGGTCAAATGGAGCTTTGTGAAGCGGTTCGACAGCACGGATGATTGCCTCAATCATCTGGAGAAGAACAATTTTCACTCCATCGTCACCTCGCCGCACGTGAAGGGACGGGATAACATCATCCTTCACGAAGGTAACTATACCGAGCACGCCAAGCTGGCTGTATGGTTCGGAAACGAAAAGCGCGGGATCAGCGACCGAGCGGTTGAGCGCAGCGATGCCTGCATTTCGATCCCGATGTTCGGGATGATCGAAAGCCTCAATCTCGGCACCTCGTCGGGCATTGTGCTCTACGAAGTGGCCAAACAGCGGCGCGAGTATCAGAGTAAGTATCGCAAGCGTGACAAGCGTGGGGCGCGGGCCGAGCCTCTGCCTTTGGTCATGCCGTTGCAAGTAGGTCAGGAATGACCGCCCCTACCCTCACCACGAAACTCGACCGCGAGAGCCCCGAGGCCAAGGCGCGGTTTACGCATAACCACGCGCTCGCGCAGCAGCTTCGCGCCGCCGTGGCCGAGGCCGCACTCGGCGGGCCGGAGAAGCATCGCGAGCGGCATGTATCGCGCGGAAAGCTGCTGCCGCGTGAGCGGGTGGAGCGGCTGCTCGATCCCGGTTCGCCCTTCCTCGAGATCGGGCAATTGGCCGCGAACAACATGTACGAAGGTGACGTCAACGGCGCTTCGCTGATCTGCGGCGTGGGGCGCGTGTCGGGGCGGCAGTGCATGATCGTGTGCAATGATGCGACCGTGAAGGGCGGCACCTATTACCCGATGACGGTCAAGAAGCATCTTCGGGCGCAAGAGATCGCGCAGGAGAATCGGCTGCCGTGCATATACCTGGTGGACTCGGGCGGGGCGAACTTGCCGCATCAGGCCGAGGTCTTTCCAGATCGCGACCATTTCGGGCGGATCTTCTTCAATCAGGCCAATATGAGCGCGCTCGGCATCCCTCAGATCGCTTGCGTCATGGGCTCGTGCACCGCTGGCGGCGCTTACGTCCCGGCGATGTCTGACGAGAGTGTGATCGTGCGCGGCCAAGGCACGATCTTCCTCGCCGGCCCGCCCTTGGTGAAGGCCGCGACGGGCGAGGAAATCACTGCCGAGGACTTGGGCGGCGGCGATCTGCACGCCAAGAAGAGCGGCGTGGTCGATCACCTCGCCGAGAACGACGAGCACGCGCTCACCATCGTTCGCGATATCGTCAGCCACCTGGGCGCGAACACCGGCGCGGCAGCCAATGTGGCGCTCAAGGACCCGCGCCTTCCCAAGTTCGACGCCGACGATCTTTACGCCCTCATCCCCGAGGATGTGCGCGCGCCTTATGATGTGCGCGAAGTGATCGCGCGGCTGGTCGACGCCAGCGAGTTCCACGAATTCAAAGCGCTCTACGGCTCCACGTTGGTGTGCGGGTTTGCCCACATCTGGGGGATGCCGGTCGCGATCCTCGCCAACAACGGCGTGCTGTTCAGCGAAAGCGCGCAGAAGGGCGCGCATTTCATCGAGCTTGCCTGCCAGCGCCGCATCCCGCTGCTGTTCCTGCAGAACATCAGCGGCTTCATGGTCGGCGGGAAGTACGAGGCGGAAGGCATCGCCAAGCATGGCGCAAAGCTGGTCACCGCCGTCGCCACCGCGACCGTGCCGAAGGTCACCGTGGTGATCGGCGGCAGCTTTGGCGCAGGCAACTACGGGATGTGCGGCAGGGCCTATAGCCCGCGCTTCATGTTTACCTGGCCCAACGCGCGCATCTCGGTGATGGGCGGCGAGCAGGCCGCAAGCGTGCTCGCCACGGTCCACCGCGATGCCGACAGCTGGACGCCTGCCGAAGCCGAGGCCTTCAAGGCGCCGATCCGGCAGAAATATGAGGACGAGGGCAATCCCTACTACGCCACCGCTCGCCTGTGGGACGACGGGGTGGTCGATCCGGTGCAGACCCGCGACGTTCTGGGGCTTGCGCTGGCAACGTGTCTTGAGGCGCCAATTGCAGAGCGGCCCGCGTTTGGCGTGTTCAGGATGTGAGTATGAGCGAAGACCTGTGCGAAGAGCAACTTTACAGAGTCCGATGGGCGGAAGATCCCGACACAGGCCGGAAGGTTCGTCTTGAATTCACGGACGAGCTACTCGCCGATTTTCGCGAATGGGTAAACGCTGATTGCACTGAGCATGAGGGCGTCCTCACGCGTGTAGCCATTAAAGGCGGTTCCGAGCAAATTCGATTGCAGTGCATGAATTGCGGAGAGCCCTTGGGAACGCCTGTTAAGCGATCTGAGGCAGGAGACATCACGAACTTACGTATCGGCACGACGCAAGAACAATTCGAATTTGCCGCTCGGCGGAGAGGCGAGCTTGAGAAGATAAAGCTCAAGCATTTCCGGATACAATCGCGCCCAGGGTATGGCTCAAAGGAATACGAAAAATACCTTCGTTCGGACGAATGGAAGGCGAAACGCCATGCTGTTATAGGTCGAGCGAGGGAAATTTGCGAAGGCTGCGGCCAAGCAGATGCTGAGGTTGTCCATCACCTTCACTATGACAACATCTACGATGAGTGGCTTTGGGACTTAGTTGCGCTTTGCAGGCCTTGTCATGCTAAGTGCCACCCCGAGCACCGAACCGGTGACGACTGAAACTCCCACCCGCCCTCTTGCGTAGCTAACCCATGTTGGGCCACAACGATCAAAGCCTTTTGGGAGGGGCGCACCGCTTGCACACACCACTCACCGCCGCGCCGACGCGCGGACCCACGCTGCTTTCGCGCATTGTGCGCCGGATCATTCTGGCTGTCTGGTATGCGCAAGGCTGGAAGGTCGTCGATCCGCTGCCGCGCCATCTCAAGAAGTATGTGCTGGCCGGCGCGCCGCACACCACCAACTGGGACTTCGTGTTCTTCACCGGTGCCACGCATGAGGAAGGCGTGAAGCCCAACTTCATGGGTAAGCACACGCTGTTCCAGTGGCCGATGCGTAACTTCATGCTCGACATGGGGGGTATCCCGGTCGATCGCCGAAGCCGGCTCAACGCCACCGATCAGGTCGCTGCCGAATTCGCCGCACGCGATGAGCTGGCGTTGGTGATCGCGTGTGAGGGCACGCGCAAGACCGATGGCAAGTGGAAGTCCGGCTTCTACCACATCGCCCGCGCGGCCAATGTCCCGATCGTGCCCGCCTTTGCCGATCAGCAAAGCAAGATCGTGTCCTTCGGCCCGCCGATGCTGCCAACCGGCAATTATGGCGAGGACCTGCTCAAGATCGCCGAATGGTTCCTTACCAAGCTACCCGATTACGAGCGGTTCAAGGTGCTCGAAAAGCAGGCGCAGGGCATTATTGCGGGCAAGAACGATGTTTGAACTCCTCGCCATCAACGCCGCGATCCTGATCGTGCTGGTGCTGATCCAGTGGGCGATCAGCGTGAAGATCGACGATGTCTCCTTCATCGACGCCTTCTGGGGCGCAGGGATGGGCATCCTCGCGGTGGCGAGCTGGCTCCACGTTCGGGGCGGACCGGGCGCACTTGCCACGCTGATCATGGTGATGACTGCAGCGTGGGGTTTCCGGCTGGGCATCTACCTCTTCCTGCGCTGGCGGCGCGAGGGTGAGGACCGGCGCTACAAGCGCATCCTCAAGGACGCGCGCGATAAGGGGCAGTTCGCGAAAGCGGCGCTCACCCGGGTGTGGCTGATGCAGGCGGTGCTATTGTTCATGGTTTCGAGCCCGGCGCAGGTTGGCATCATTGCGAGCGGGGACCCCGCGCCGATCACCCCGCTGGCGTGGGGCGGCTTCGCGCTGTGGAGCGTCGGCGTGTTCTTCGAATGGGTCGGCGATTGGCAGCTTTCCCGCTTCAGGGCCAATCCCGCCAACAAGGGCCATGTGCTCGACACCGGGCTGTGGCGCTACACCCGCCACCCCAACTATTTCGGCGATTTCTGCGCGTGGTGGGGCATCTGGCTGACCTGCGCCGCCGCCGGCTGGGGGTATGCCGCCGCAACCGTGATCGGCCCGATTTTCCTCAGCTTCACGCTGACAAAGTGGTCTGGCGTGCCGCTGCTCGAGAAGGGCCTGAACAAGACCAAGGGCAACAAATACGCGGTTTACGAGCGCCGCACTTCTGCCTTCTTCCCGATGCCGCCGCAATACTGACCGCCGCGGCACTTTGTCTTTCCCCTTGTTGCGCCGCACAAAAATCGACGAGCGGCCCTTTAAGCCCGGCCCGCCTTCGCCTATGTTAGCCACCACGCGAGGAGGCGCGAGCGACATGGCATTGACCCAAACGGCCCGGGAAGCCGAGCGCGAGCGGATCGCGCGCCATGTGCTTGACCTGGTGAAGGAGCGTGGCTCGGAGATCGCGTGGACCGTGGCGATGGCCGAAAGCGGCCTGACCCGCGCGCGTTTCGAGGCGCTGTTTGCCGATTACGATGACCTTTTCGACGCCGTGGCGCAGTCGTGGCTCGCCCCGCACATGGCGGTCATGGAAGAGGTGCTCGCTGGTAACCTGCCGCCGCAGCGCAAGATGTACGAATTCTTCCGCTGCCGCTTCGTGATCTCGCGGGAGCGGTTCCGCGCCGATCCTGAGTACTTCACGATCCTGTGCGAGATGGGCGCGGCCAATTTCGAGCGGGTGCGCAGCTATGTCGATCTCGCCGACCACTACCTGTGTGAGCTGATCGCCGAGGCGCAGGCGGAGGGCTTCTTCGCCGGGCTCGAGATTGACGAGGCGCTGTCGCTGATCAACCAGATGATCTCGAACTACACGCTGCCCGACGCGCTGATCTATCTCGGCGACAAGCTTTCCGAGCAGAAGCTGGCGCGGATCGTCGACACGATGTTCATCGGCCTGACTGGGGAAGCCGGGGCGGATGCCTCCGGGGTGAACACTCTGAAGGTGGCGTTCTGAGGGACTAGACGCCGCTCCACCACGCGGTGGAAGGGTCTTCAGTGGCCCGTGCGCCTCGGCGCTGCAATCCATCGAACAGTCCGCCGTCCAGCGCCATCGTTGATGGCGAGGTGCGGTTCCAGTCCATCACGTATAGCCGATCGGCGATGAGCCAGCGGCCGTCCTGACTGACCAGTCTGTCGAGATAGCGCCCGCCCACGACCAGTTCGATCTCGCCCTCGAGCGCAGGAAGCAGGTGCAGCGCGACGCAGTTCGTCTCCGCCTTGGCCTTCGCGCCGTCGATCCGCATCACGGTGTTCGAAATGTTGTGCTGGGTCAGCCGCATCGACCCGAGGCCGGCCATAAGACCGGGGATCGTCTCGGCAATCGGCTTTGCGCCGTCCCCGTAGTCGATCATCGCATCGGGCGTAAAAGCGGCGGCGAGTTGCTCAGGATCGCATCGGTCGATTCCTCGGCAATAGAGCGCGAGTGTCTCGGTTATGGCGAGGCGTGCGGCGAGTTCGGTCGTGTCCATGCAAGGCAAGCTAGCGCGAGCGTGCCGACGGTTGGACTGCCGAAAGCGTCAGCTCGGGCATCAGCGCTTTTTGGGTGGCTCTCTGCGGAACTGGAGCACGTTTGCGGGGAGCTTGGGCGGCGGCGGGCGCAGACGCCTTTCCGCCAGCGCATATTTGAGCGCCGCGCCTACCATCGTGCCGGAGATAAGCAGGATCAACCCCGCCCACAGCCAGTGAGGCAGGGTCAGAGCGGCCTCGATCGCCCCAGTGTCCGAGAGCATCGCCTGCCCGCCGATCACCGCCTGCTCGCTGAACAGGTAGTCGAAATCCCGCAGCATGCTTAGCGCGCCTAGCATCCCGAGAAATTGGAGCGTGAAGCGCGCCCATGCGGGCGAGCCGCGCCACGCCACCAGCCCGAGGAGCGCCGCCACCAGCGGCAGCGCCCACCATCCGGTCGCCGAGCGCACCCAGATGCCGACGCTCACGAGGATCGCCGCGGCCGCCAGCCACAGCACCGGGCGCCATGCGCGGGGATGGGCACTGGCGACAATCAGCAAGGCTCCGACGGCGCTTGGGGCGATGGGGCCACCCGCCGCGATTGCCGCGTGGACAAAGCGCGAGGCATCGCCGTCGATCTGGCTTTCGGCAACGCCCGAGCCATTGGCGAAGATCAGCAGCTGCTCGAAATGCTGGCTTAGCAACAAGGCGGTGAGGCCATGGCCCATCTCGTGGAACCACGTCGTCAGGATCGCGAACGGATAGATGAGGTAGGCGCCGAAGGGCAGCGCGGGCAGCATCGTCACCACCAGTCCTGCGACCACCAACCGGCCGATCGCCTCGCCCTGCGAGCCGGGGGTGACGAGCGGCTCCACCGCCTCAGCTTGCGGCGAGCAGGTCGGGGGCGTGACCCGATGCATCGACATTGATCGCGTCGACCTGCCGCTGCGCCTCTTCCGCATCCTGCCGCTGTTCGCGAAGGATCGACCAGCTGGCGAGGAACAGCCCGGCGACAAGCGGCCCGAGCACGATCCCCGAGAAACCGACGAGGCTGATCCCGCCCAGCGTGGTGATGAGGATGATCCAGTCCGGAATGCCGGTGTCGCGCCCAACCAGAATGGGCCGCAGCACGTTATCGGCCGAGGAGATGACGAAGAACCCGGTGAGCAGGACAAAGATGCCCTGCCAGGTTGCGCCGGTGACCAGCAGCCACAGGCCTGCGGGCAGCCAAACAGCGCCCGCACCGATCACCGGCACCAGTGCGAAGATCGTCATCAGCACGCCGAACAATAGCGACGAGGGCACGCCAGCGATCATCAGCGCGATCCAGCCCAGCCCGCCCTGCACCAGCGCGACGACGCCCGTGCCCTTGATGGTCGCGCGTACGATGCCAAGGAAGCGCTCGGCCAGACGGTCGGCGATGCTCCGCTCGACCGGCACGGCGCACAGCACGGTGCGGCCGATGCGCTCGCCGTCGCGCAGCAGGAAAAACATGACGTAGAGCGCAACGCTGAACGACAGGAAGAAGCTCAACGCCCCGCTACCGATCGAGACCGCCTGGGTGGCGATCATCCCGGCGCTCTCGGTGACGAGGTTCTGGATGCGGGTCTGGACCATCGTGATGTCGGCCCAGCCACTGCGGTCGACCGCCTCGCGGGCGATGCTGGGGAGGCTGGTGTAGACCGAATCGAACAGCGCTGCGAGATCGGGTGGCTGCTTTTGCAGCGTATCGACCAGGACGAGCGCCTGCTCAACCACAAGCGATCCGATCAACGCGGCAGGAACCATCACCACAAAGAAGATGACGAGCAGCGACAGCCCGGCGGCCGCATTTCGCCGCCCGCGCACGCGCCGCAGCATCGTGCGGTAGACGGGCTGGAACATGATCGCCGCCAGCGCCGCCCATAACAGAGGCTGGGCGAAGGGGTAGATGATCACCGCCATCAGCAGGCTCACGATAACAAGGATGAGCAGGAAGCTCGCCTGTTGCAGGTCGTCGGCTTTGGTGGTCGGGTTGGTCGGACTGGCCATGATCGCGTGCTTAAACGTCGAGGTTGGCAACGTTAAGTGCATTATCCTGGATGAACTCGCGGCGCGGTTCGACGATGTCACCCATCAGGCGGGTGAAGATCTCGTCGGTCACGTCGGCATCCTCGACCTTCACCTGCAGCAGCACCCGCGCTTCGGGATCAAGCGTGGTTTCCCACAGCTGGTCCGCGTTCATCTCGCCCAGCCCCTTGTAGCGGCTGATCGAGAGGCCCTTGCGGCCCGCAGCGAAGATCGCCTCGAGCAGCTGGCTCGGGCGGCTGATCCCGTCGTCCTGCGGCAGCGGCGGCGGGGCGGCGGGCTGCTCGGCCTCTCCGGCGAAGGGATTGCCGTCCACAACTTCCGCTTCGGCTTCGGCTTCGGGTTCTTCGGTGGCAGCGTCACCGGCGCGCACCAGGCGAACGGGCGAGGCATAGGCATCGGCCTGCGCGGCGGCGAGGCCGTGGAGCTTGTGCGCCTCGGTGCTGGACAGGAAGCGCGCCTCGATCTCGTGCACGTCTCTCACGCCGCGCCAGATGCGTTCGAACACCACGGTGCCGTCGTCGCGCTGATAGGCGCTCCAGCGGGCTTCACGGTCGCCTCCGCCGAGCCGTCCGGCTGCCCGGTCAAGCGCTGCGGCGAGCGCGTCGCCCGCAAGGCCCGGCTCGAGCGCGCCGACCAGCGCCATCTGCTCCACAATGCGGCTGTCATAACGGCGCGGCACGAATGCGAGGAGGTTCTTCAGCCGCAAGGCCCCGTCGACCAGTGCCCGCAAGTCGGCGCCGCCGCGCGCGCCCTCGGTCGTTTCGATCACCCGGCCCTGCAGTCCGGCATCCACCAGATAGCGGTCGAGCGCCGGCTGATCTTTGAGGTAAACCTCGCTGCGGCCCTTGGCGACCTTGAACAGCGGCGGCTGGGCGATGAACAGGTGCCCCGACCTGATGATCTCGGGCATCTGACGGTGGAAGAAGGTGAGCAACAGCGTGCGGATGTGCGCGCCATCCACGTCGGCGTCGGTCATGATGACGATCTTGTGATAGCGCAGCTTGTCGAGGTTGAACTCGTCGCGGATGCCGGTGCCCATCGCTTGGATCAGCGTGCCGACCTCCTTTGATGAGATGATCCGGTCGAAGCGCGCGCGCTCGACGTTGAGGATCTTTCCCTTCAGCGGTAGAATCGCCTGCGTCTTGCGATCACGGCCCTGCTTGGCAGAGCCGCCTGCGGAGTCCCCTTCCACCAAGAAGAGTTCGGATTTGGCCGGATCGCGCTCCTGACAATCGGCGAGCTTGCCGGGCAGCGAGGCGACGCTCATCGCGCCCTTGCGGCTCATCTCGCGGGCGCGGCGAGCAGCTTCGCGCGCAGCGGCGGCGTCGATAATCTTCTGGATGATCGACCGAGCGTCGCCGGGGTTCTCCTCAAGCCACTCCGACATCTTCTCGCCCATCAGCGCCTCGAGCGGCGAGCGGACTTCGCTAGAGACCAGCTTGTCCTTGGTCTGGCTGGAGAACTTCGGGTCTGGCAACTTCACGCTGACGATCGCGGTGAGGCCCTCGCGCATGTCCTCTCCCGACAGCGTGACCTTCTCCTTCTTCAGCATCCCCGAGCGCTCGGCATAGTTGTTGAGCGTGCGGGTCAGCGCGGCGCGGAATGCCGCAAGGTGCGTGCCCCCGTCGCGCTGGGGGATGTTGTTGGTGAAGGCGAGGACGTTCTCGTAGTAGGAATCGTTCCATTCCAGCGACACGTCGATGCCGATCCCGTCCTTCTCGGCAGAGACCGCGATCGGCTCGCTGATGAGCGGCTGCTTGTTGCGATCGAGATATTTGACGAAGGCCGCGATCCCGCCCTCGTAGTAAAGGTCATGCTCGAGCTGCTCTTCGTGCCGCTTGTCGCGCAGTTTGATGCGCACACCCGAGTTCAAGAAGGCGAGCTCGCGGTAGCGGTGCTCGAGCTTCTCGAAATCGAACTCGGTTACGTTCTTGAAAGTGTTGTGGCTGGCCTTGAAGGTGACGCGGGTGCCCTTCTTGAAGCCATTATCGTCGGCATTGCGGTCGCTTTTGGGCGCATCGCCGACGAGCTTGAGCGGGCCTACAGCATCGCCATGCTCGAAGCGCATCCAGTGCTCCTGGCCCTCGCGCCAGATGGTGAGCTCCAGCCACTCCGAAAGCGCGTTCACCACCGACACGCCAACGCCGTGGAGCCCGCCCGAGACCTTGTAGGCGTTGTCATCCGAGGTGTTCTCGAACTTGCCCCCTGCGTGAAGCTGGGTCATGATCACCTCGGCTGCGGAGACGCCTTCCCCGGTGTGCATCCCGGTGGGAATCCCCCGCCCGTTATCCTCGACCGAGACACTACCATCGGGGTTCAGTTCTATCAGAACGAGGTCGCAGTGGCCCGCCAGCGCTTCATCGATTGCGTTGTCCGAGACCTCGAACACCATGTGGTGCAGGCCCGACCCGTCGTCAGTGTCGCCGATGTACATGCCCGGGCGCTTGCGTACCGCGTCGAGGCCCTTGAGAACCTTGATCGAATCCGCGCTGTATTCGCCCATCTGGCGGACTTTTTCGGGGATGCCTTCGGGGACTTCAGAGGTGGTATCGTTCATAGCGATCATATAGGCGTTGCGAAGCGGAAACCCAACTGCGGGAGGCCCCGGGGTACCGCTTTTCCACGAGTGATGGGGTCCGTTTGTCGAACAGGTCAGAACGCGGGGCGGAAACGCACCTCTCCGTGCCACATTGTTGCATCGAACAGCGGCATCATCCCGGCGCGGGAGGCTTCGGGAAACTGGGTCACGTGGCATTGTGCCGCGGCCTTGGCAGCCTCGAGATCGGCGGGGGTGTAGGGGACAGTAACGGTAAGCAACTCCGGATTGGTGACGGCCCAATCCGCCATGTCAGGGACAGGCGGCAGCATTCCTGCCGCAATACCGACATAAAGTATGCGCTGCCCCTCATGCCCACGCTCGCCTTGTGCGATCTGAGTGGCGATTGCGCTCACCAGCCGGTGATCGGGATGGCCATAGCCGCCGTCCGGTCCCCAGGTCAGCACGAGGTCGGCGGCGGCGACATGATCGAACAGCGCCTTCGCGAGCGAGCCGTCACGCACGTGGTCGGAGAGCTTCCCATCGCCGAATTCGAGATTGACCACCTCGGCGACCGCTAGCGCCTTGCCCGCGCATTGCGCCTCGGCGCGGCGGGTGGCTGCGAGCGCCTCGCCCTTGGCCATCCCCGAGACACCCGGCCCGGCATCGCCCGGCGTCGCATGGACGATCCGCACGTGCTGTCCCTGGCGCGACAGTGCCGCGATGGCGGGAGCCATGAAAAGCTCGTCATCGGGGTGGGCGACCACCACCAGCACGTTGCGGGGGGAGGCGGCTGTAGCGTCCTGGGCAGCAACATCCGTGGCCGCGAGTCCAATGAGGGCGCTGACTGCGATTGCCAGAATGGATTGGTGCATGGAACCCTCCGCGGGAATAGTTGAAGCCCTATCCTTAAGCCGGCACGGCGGCGCTGCAAACCGGGCATGGCATTGCGGCCAATTGCAAAGACACCGCTGATGCGCCACTCCGTTGCCCGCCGGGGAGGGAATCGCTGACCCAGTTGCCGGCATTGAGGGGAACAATCCATGATCGCACGCTATCTCGCCTTTTCCGCGATGCTCGCGCTGGGAGCGCAGGCTCATGCGCAGGTTCCCACCGGCACAATGGGCGAGCTGCGCCCCGATCAGAAGCAGTTCTTCGGCCTTTACAAGGAACTGGTCGAAACCAACACCACCGTAACCAATGGCAGCTGCACGCAAGCGGCCGCGCAGATCGCGGCGCGGATGAAGACCGCCGGGTTCAGCAATGATCAGGTGGTAGAGTTTTCAATCCCCGAATATCCACGGGACGGCGGATTGGTGGTGGTTCTGCCCGGCTCCTCGCCCAAGCTCGGGGCAATGCTGCTGCTCGCCCATATTGATGTGGTCGAGGCCAAGCGCGAAGACTGGGTGCGCGAACCGTTCAAGCTCATCGAAGAGGGCGGCTATTACTACGCCCGCGGGGTCGCTGACGACAAGTTCATGGCCGCCGCCTTTGCCGACACGATGATCCGGTTAAAGCAATCGGGCAAGACGCCCACGCGCACGATCAAGCTGGCGCTGACCTGCGGCGAAGAAACCGATACTGCGTTTAACGGCGCGAAATATCTCGCCAGCCAGCGGCGCGATCTGATCGCTGCGGACTTTGCGCTCAACGAAGGCGGTGGCGGCGATACTGACGGCAAGGGCAATCTGCTGGTGCAGCAGATCCAGGTCGGAGAGAAGGTCTATCAGGATTATCGGCTGACCGTGACCAATCCCGGCGGCCATAGCTCGCAGCCGGTGCCTGACAATGCGATCTACCGCATGGCTGCCGCGCTAGAGAAGATCGGTGCGTACGAATTCCCGGCCGAATTCAACGACACCACCCGCACCTTCTTCGCCAAGGCGGGGGCGATGCGGCCGGACGATATCGGCAAGGCGATGGTGCGGCTGACGCAGGATCTGGGCGATCAGGACGCGATGGCGGTGGTCAATTCGGACAAGGCGCTGCATTCGATGCTGCGCACCACCTGCGTTGCGACCATGATCAACGGCGGCCACGCGGTGAATGCCTTGCCACAAAAAGTCACCGCTAATGTCAATTGCCGGATCTTCCCCGGCCATACTCCGGCGGAGGTGCTGGCGACGCTCAAGCAGACCGCCGGCGATGACGCGGTCAGCTTCGCGCTCGCCCGCGATGACAAGCCCTTGGCCAAGACCCCGCCGCTCGATCCGGCGCTGATCGGGCCGATGGAGCGCATCGCGGCCAAGTATTTCCCTGGCGTACCGGTGATCCCGTCGATGTCGACCGGCGCCACCGACGGGGTGTACACCGGCGGCGCGGGAATCCCGACCTACGGCGTGCCGGGCGCATGGGGCGATCCTGACGGCAACGGCGTCCACGGGCTCAACGAA
This sequence comes from Sphingomonadales bacterium, assembly GCA_038247515.1. Lineage (GTDB taxonomy): Bacteria > Pseudomonadota > Alphaproteobacteria > Sphingomonadales > Sphingomonadaceae > Erythrobacter. The sequence goes on along the minus strand of JBBRUU010000062.1, from coordinate 1,773 downwards.
AGGATCGAAGTCCGCTCGGTCTATGTCGGGCGCGACTACTTGTTCGATCTGGTCGGCGCGTTGGCGAACCCCAAGTAACCCTTGGGCAGACTCCTATGACACGCCATCAGGATATGACCGCCCGCCTTGCCGAATCGTTCGGCAGCTTCCCCGAAATCCTGATGGACTGGTCGCGCATCAAGGGCGACGATCTCGCCCTCGTTGACGAGAAGCGCGAGGTCTACTGGGCCGAACTGGTGGGCCTCGTCGAGCGGCTGGCGGCGCGGCTGGTCGAGACGGGGCTCCAGCGCGGGCAATCGGTGGCGATCCTCGGTACGTCCAGCGTTGAATATGCGCTGGTGTTCCTCGCCGCGATGCGTGCTGGCGGGGTGGCGGCACCCCTCACCACCAGCGCCTCGGCCAAGCAGCTTGCCGGGATGGCGACGGATTCGGGCGCAATCCATCTGTTCATCGATGCGGCCAAGGCGGCGGAGCTGGGGCAGGACTTCATGGCCGACCTGATCCGCGTGCCGCTGGAGAGTATTGACCAGTGGACGGCACCTCCGGGATCGCGGGCGCCGGACTTCGTGTCCGGGCCCAAGGACCCCTTCAACATCATCTACTCCTCCGGTACGACCGGCATCCCCAAGGGCATCGTCCACTCGCACCAGATGCGCTGGCGGCAGTTTGCGCCGACCGCGCTTTCCTATCTCGGGGCCGGGATCGACGTGCGCTCGCTCGCCTCGACCCCGCTCTATTCGAACACAACTATGGTCGCTTTCCTCCCCGTGCTGCTGGCGGGAGGCTGCGTGCGGGTGATGGGCAAGTTCGATTGCACCAAGTGGCTCGAGCACGTCCAGAGCGACCGCACCACGATCACCATGCTGGTGCCGGTGCAGTACCAGCGGCTGATGGACTTTGCTGATTTCGACAGCTTCGATCTGGCGAGCCTCAAGCTGAAATACTGCACCTCCGCGCCCTTCCCCGCCGACCTCAAGCGCGAAGTGTTGCGGCGGATGCCGGGCGGGCTGATCGAGATCTACTCGATGACCGAAGGCGGCGTAGTGTGCTTGTTGGCGGCGCACGAATTCCCTGACAAGCTCCACACGGTCGGGCGGCCTGCGCCTGGAAGCGAGCTCAAGGTGCTCGATGATGAGGACCGCGAAGTGCCGCCCGGCACGCCCGGCAACATGGTGGGCCGCAGCCTGACCATGATGAGCGGCTACAAGAACCGCCCCGACAAGACCGCCGAAGCGCAGTGGACCGACCCTGCCACCGGAGAGGTGTGGATGCGCATGGGCGATATCGGGCGCGTCGACGCGGAAGGCTTCGTCGAGCTGGTCGGCCGCGCCAAGGACATGATCATCTCGGGCGGGTTCAACATCTATCCCAGCGATCTCGAGGCGGAGCTGATGAAGGAGGCCGGTGTGGCCGAGGCTGCCGTGGTCGGCCTACCGTCGCGCAAGTGGGGCGAGAGCCCGGTGGGCTTCGTGGTGCTGAAGGATGCAGGCGCCGATACAGACACCATCCTCGCGAGCGTGAACGCGCGGCTCGGCAAGACCCAGCGGCTGGCGGCGCTCCACACGATTCCCGAAATGCCGCGCAGCCACATCGGCAAGCTGCTCAAGAGCGATCTGCGCGACGAAGCCGCGCAGCGCGGCGGGGTGGAATAGCGCGGGGGCCTAAAATGGCTCGGCCCGGCTCTCCTGCAGGAGAACCGGGGCGCGGCTGTGGCGTCGTAATGGGCTAAGCAGCACAGCAGATCCGAGGCGGCCGCCTCAGGCGATGAACGTG
>JBBRUU010000061.1:0-15338 GCA_038247515.1 Sphingomonadales bacterium | reverse complement strand
GTCGAGCAGCCACGGCGCGGCCGCTTGGAAGCCGGGGCTGATCGCGAGGCCCGTGAACAGCATCAGCGGCAGCAGCACGCCGAACACCATGCCGTAAAGAATGCGCTGCACAGGGTTGTAGCCATGCGCCGCGCCTGCGCCCGGGCCGGAATGCGCCTTCATCGAGGCAATCACCGCGCCCGGCGTCCAGTCACGCGGCGACGTTGTCAGATCGCGGCGGAAGTGGCCATTGACCAGCATCGCGGTCCAGACGAACAACACGCCAAGGCCGAACGGCCATGCAGCGGTGATGTGCCAGTCGCGGGCCATCGCGAGGTTGTAATGTCCCGGGATCGTCGCCCAGCCGGGGAAGCGGATCACCGAAAGCCACGCGTCCTTGGGATCGAAGCCGTAATCGCCCCAGTAAAGGTAGCGGTGGGCGTTGGAAATGTTGAGCCCGCTCATGAACAGCACGATGATCGCGATCGCATTCACCCAGTGCCACAACCGGGTGGTGCTTGCGTGTTTCTTGGTCATGCCATTTCCCGTTGAGCCTGCTCGCGGGCAAGCCAGATCACGTCGCGCGGCTGATCCATCAGGTGCTGGCCGCTGTCGATGAACAGGCTCTGCCCGCTGGCAAGCGCGCCGCCGGACAGGAACAGTGCCGCATCGGCAATCTCGTCAGTGCCGGTCTTGCGTGCAAGCAGGTTCAGCCGGTGCGAAATCTCGGTTTCCTCTTCGCGCTGGTCGTGGCTGGCCAGCACGGCGCCGGGGGCAAGGCCGTAGACCCTGGCGCTGGCGCCATCACTCCCCTTGGCCAGCATCCCGATTGTGGCTGCCAGCGCATGTTTGGACATGGTGTAGCTGAAGAAATCGGGGTTCGTATTTTCAATTTTCATGTCTGTGACGTGGATCACGGTGCGCAGGGCTGCGCTGCTCGCTGTAAGGGCAATGAAGGCCTGGGCGAGCCGGGCCGGGGCAAGCGCGTTGATCTGCATTGCCGCGCGGTTCGTCGCCGGATCTAGTTCGGTTACACCGTCATAATCAAAAACCGAGGCAGAGTTGACGAGACAGCGCCAGCCGAGCAGCCGCGCCGCAAGCCCTGAGACCGCCGCCACCGCGGCATCGTCGTCGGCAAGGTCGAAGGCGAGCGTTTCAGCACAGGGCAGTTCGGCCGCAAGTGCTTGCGCGGCTTTGGCCGACGCGCGGTAATGGATCACGACGTGCCACCCGGCAGCAGCGAAGCGGCGCACGATCGCGGCGCCGATACGCGTCGCCCCGCCGGTCACAAGAACGGCGGGGCGATTGTTTTGGTCAATAATGTGAGGGCTGGTCATGACCGCAACGCTATCAGTGCAAGAGGCCCGCTTCAATCGGGGAGCTTTGTACGGCCTTCCCGGTGACCTGAATGCAGCCTAGCGGCAGCGCACTTCGCCGCGGTCGATCTTGCGGCCCAGAAGGCCTCCGCCGATCCCGCCGAGGACGGTTCCGACCGTACGGTCGCCGCGGGTGTCAACGGTACGGCCGAGCAGCGCGCCCGCGCCTGCGCCGATGACCAGGCCCGTCGTGCCATTGCCGCGGCGGCAATGGTACTGATCGCCATCACGCCACACCCGGTCGCCCCGGTCGAGGCGGCGCGGCTCGTAATGTTGTATTTATGCGAAAAACCCAAATCGGCGCGCAATGCGAGTTTCTGGCAAGCTGCCGTAGGATCGCCAGCACAATTTCCGCCTCAGTCAGGTTTATGGTGCGATTGCCGTGACCCTCGCCTGATTATCGTCCCAGCCTATGAGGATCATTCGCGAACGGTGGTTTGCCATAAGCAGCGCGGAACTCGGTTATCATATGTGCCTCATAGCCTAGTGGGTCGATGTCAGGTGTCGGTTTCCATGCCACCAAAAGGCGCGAGGATTCCTCAAGTTGCCAGATCAACCGACCGCCCCAGTGCCCAATCTTATGTCCCGCGCCAAACTTGGCGAACTCCTTGAGACGGCGGCGAATGTTGTTTGCCTTGCCGATGTAGACGACCTCAGCACCATCCACCCAGTTCGCCTCAAGCTCGCTAAGGCTCACAGTAGGGTCTCGATCTTTGAACCATCCGCCACAACTTTGAGTGGTGAAGGACGGGACTGACTCGTCGGCGCGCACGACGACGTAGACACCGCCGACCTGTGGGCAAGGATCAGCGTCCCGCAAATGGGCGAAGGTTGCCCAGCCTGTAAAGCCATCTGCCGTCAGTTGTGGTCGGTTGAACTCGGTCACCATTCCTCAACAGCCATGATAAGAGGCGACAAGTCAACTGCTTGTAGAATTCGCAATGAAGCGTCCGGGATCAGTCTCAGCTTTAGAAGACCTTGGCAGGGTGCGGCTGTCCGAAAACTTTTTCATGCGCGAAACGCCCGCGATCGTCATAGATCCGAGCTTCCTTGGCGCGCTTGCCCCAGGCTTTCGCATGTCGCGGAGGATCGGCCTGCACCCCCGCGACGCGTGGGAGAAGGGGCGAGCGGCAGGGCGTGATCCGGTCCGGCCGGATAACGCCCTGCCGCCTTATCGCTTAGCGGCAGCGGTTGCCGCCGCGTTCAACCTCGCGGCCCAGGAGACCGCCGCCAATCGCGCCGAGTACGGTGCCAAGGGTGCGGTCGCCGCGGCGGTCAATGGTGCGGCCCAGCAGCGCACCGGCGCCCGCACCGACTATTAGGCCGGTGGTTCCGTCGGCACGGCGGCAGCGCCAGCGGCCATCTTCGCCGCGCCAGGTGTCGCCGCGGCGATCTTCATAACGGCGGTCGTCATAGCGCCCGCGATCGTCATAGCGGCGATCGTCACGGTCGCGGCGACGGTCACGGTCGCGGCGGTCGTCCCAGCGACGGTCGTAATTGGCGACTTCGGCGTAGGGGGAGGCGGCATCGCTGTAGGTGGCGACAACCGGAGCGGGGACCGCGGGGACAATGAAGGCCTGCGCGGGGACTGCGGTGGCGGCGACCGATCCGGCGGCGATGATCAGGGCAAATTTCTTCATGGTCGTGTTCCCTAGTGAGGGCTCCCCGATGGAGTACGACCCTTTTCGTTCAGTTTACTCGAACCTAGCATGAACGATGCTGTCAGCCAACAGCAGGATTTGTTCAGCTGCGGCCCGCGCAAGCTGGATCGTGGCAAATCAGCGCCTGGCTGCCGCTTTTGTCCGGAGGCGCGGGGAGAGGGTTTCGAGATCGGCAAGTTCGGCGAGCTCTTCGAGCGTCGCCTTGCCTTCGACCAGCGCGCGGAACACTTGCGCAACGCTCCATGTGCTCGCACCGACCGAGACCCGCTCAAGCAGGTCGCCGGCCGCCACTTCGCCGGTCTCGATCACCCGGAAATACCAGCCGCAGCGGCCAGTTTTGACAATGTTTGCGACCATGCCCTTGTGGCCGAAGCGATGCTCGATTTTCCAGCACGGCTGGCGCGGCTGGCTGACCTCGATCAGCGCCCCGGTTGTCTTTGGGCCGAGGCGGAAGCGGTCGCCGATATGCACCATGTCCTCGGTGAGGCCGGTAACCGCGATGTTCGAACCAAAGCCGCCGGGCTCGGCAAGGGCAGGGTGGTCGCCGATCTCCCCGCGCCACCAGTCATGGTGATCGAGCGGGTAGAGGTGCAGCGCCATCTCCGGCCCGCCGTGCACGCTGCGGTCGGCCTGCTCGTCGGGGGCGAGGCCTTCCTCCAGCACCTGCACGACGCCTTCGCGCGGACGTTTGGCAATCGCGCTCGTCTCGGCGCCGAGGAAGGGGCGGGCGGTGCCGGTGCAGACGGCTTGGATGGTCCAGATGCTCATCGTTTCCTCACGATCAGGTCGATCCAGTCGCGCATCGTCCCGTCGGAACCCTTGCCGGAGTAGATGTCCTGCGACCCGCTGCTGAAACCGGCCTCCTGGTAGGCCGCGATCAGCCACGCGGGCGAGGGGAAATTGTGCAACCGGCCGAGCAGATCGCGGCCCTCTGCGTCACCAAGCTTGAAGCTGGCGAAGTGCCACCCGCCGGGCTGCAAGGCGCGGTGGATGCGGGCGAGCACATCCGGGAGTGCATCGCGCGGGCAATGCAGCAGGCTCGCATGGGCCCAGACACCGGCGTAGGCGGCGTGTGCGTCCAGCTCATGGAAGGCCATGACCCGCGCGCCCAGGCCGAAGCGTTCGTTAGCCTTCACTACCATAGCCGGAGTGCCATCGGCGGCGTCGATCACGAAGCCGCGCTCCCGGATCCGCGCCGCATCGCGCCCGCCGCCGCAGCCGAGTTCCAGCACCTTCGCGCCTGCGGGCAGCCGGTACAAGAACGGGTCGAGCTGGTGGCTGTGATGCTCGCCGGAGTGGAAAACGTAATGCGGCGCGCGGGTCTGGTAGAAGGCGATCGTGGCCGGGTCAGTGCTGCCGGCCGGCGGCGCGGCGCTCAAGGTGTCGGCTTCTCGATGGGCATGACGTTGTATCCGCGCACCTCGGCCTGGCTCAGGCAATACCGTGTGCTGGCATTGTCCTGGCTCTTCACCGCCTGTTGTTGGTACATGATATCGGTAAGCAGCTTGCGGCTCACCCCCATGCGGATGAGGAAATCATTGTCCTGGCTCGCCAGCATGGCCGAGGATTGTTCGATGCTGGCGATCAGCTCGGTGGTCGCCTTGCTGCCCTCGATCACCACCTCGTCGATCATCGCGCGGTCCTGTGTGTGCGTGAACATGTGGACCATGAACACGCCGCCCTCGTCGACCACCCGGCGGTCGCCGCCCATGAACACGAAGTTGCAGGCCGAAAAGCACGCCCAGCCGGCAGGAACCCGGGTGAGCATTCCGCGATAGGAGCGGATGACCTTGCCCGCCGCGTTGCCTGCTAGCGCATTGCCCCCGCGCGAGCGCAGCCAGATCTCCTCGATCTGCTCGTCGGCCTCGATTGCGGCCTTGATCCGGGTCGGGAGAGTTGCGTCGATCGCACCTTCCGCGAGCAGCACGCGCTTGCCGCCTTTGGTGGCCGGGGTCAGCGTCATCGCCGTTTTCGGGCCGAAATCGGGCTGCGCCGGGCAGGTCGGATTGTCCGCATCCATCTTCGCCGCCCCGGTCAGCAGCACGAGTGCGGCGGCGGCGGCGAGCGGACGCCATGGGCCAAATACGCCGCGCATCACGCGATGATGGAATAGCGCGCCGATCCCGGCGCCCGGCACATACGCTTATCGGCGCGGGCTTCCTCGCCTTCGATAATGACGACGTCGGTCACGGTGATGCAGTCGCGCTCTCCGCCTTTGTCGCTGCCTTTGTCGGACCCGCGCCCCGTGACGGTCGACGTACCGCTGACATTTGCACGCGTGGCCGAGGTCCACTCGGCGCTTGCACCGATTTCGGGCTGGTCGCCGCCATCATCGGTGCGGGTGATGGAAAGGGTCGCTTCGGCAGCCTGCTTCTGCTCCTCAGGATCGAGGCGGCAGGCGAAGCTTTCCGATATCTGGTCGGAGAATTGGGGCACCGGCACAAAGGCGGGCAGGCCGACATTGCGGGCAAGCTGGTCGACTGCGCCGCCGAGCATGCCGCCGAGCATGCCGCGGCCTTTATTGCCCTTCTTGCCCACGCCGCAGGAATCGGCCTTGTCCGCCCCGCGCTTGCCGCCTGAGATGATGCTGCCCAACTGGGCTTGCGCAGGCAGCGAGCCAATCGCCAGCGCAGTCACCGACATCAGCGCAACGAGCCTGCTTACGGATAAAGCCACGGCGATCCTCCCAATGGTGGCGCAAAGTTTACGCCTGCGGCGCCCTAGCGTCAATCGAGCGGCGCTGCCGCCACTTCGCGGTCACGTTGGGCACGCGATTTCTTTTCCGCCGCAGTTTTTAACTGGCCGCAAGCCGCGTCGATATCCCTCCCCCTGGGCGTACGCACTGGTGCGGAAAAGCCGCTCGCAAAGATGATTTCCGAAAACGCGCGGATCCGTTGCGGGCTCGAACACTCGTATCGCGCGCCGGGCCACGGATTGAACGGGATGAGGTTGACCTTGGCGGGCAGGTTGTGAACCTGCAGCAGGCGAACAAGCTCGCGCGCGTCGTCGTCGCTGTCGTTCTTGTCCTTGATCATCACATATTCGAACGTGATCCGCCGCGAATTGGAGGCGCCGGGATAGTCGGCGCAGGCCTGCAGCAGGTCTTCGATGCCGTATTTCTTGTTCAGGGGCACCAGCTCGTCGCGCACTTCCTTGCGCACGCTGTGCAATGACACCGCCAGGTTCACGCCGATCTCCTCGCCGCAGCGTTCCATCATCGGGATAACGCCGCTGGTCGAGAGCGTGATGCGCCGTTTGGAGAGGGCAAGGCCGTCCCCGTCCATCACCAGCTTCAGCGCGTCGCGCACGTGATCGAAATTGTAGAGCGGCTCGCCCATGCCCATCATAACGATGTTGGTGAGCAGGCGGCCGTCGGCGGAGTATTGACCTGCCTCATCGTCCTCGTCGATCACGTCGGCCCCATCGTCATTTGAGCTGATCATCGAGCCCTTGGGCCATTCGCCCAGCGCATCGCGAGCCAGCATCACCTGCCCGACGATCTCGCCCGGCGTTAGGTTGCGCACAAGCCTCATCGTGCCGGTGGCGCAGAACGAGCAGGTCAGCGTGCAGCCCACCTGCGATGAGACGCACAGGGTCCCGCGCGTCTCATCGGGGATGAACACCATCTCGAAATCGTGGCCGTCAGCGGTGCGCAGCAGCCACTTGCGGGTGCCATCGACCGAGTGCTGCGCCTCGACCACATCGGGGCGGCCGATCACGAAGCGTTCCGCCAGCCACGGGCGCATCGGCTTGGCGATGTCGGTCATCGCTTCAAAGTCGGTGACGCCGCGGTGGTAGAGCCAGTGAAACACTTGCTTGGCGCGCAGTTTGGCGACCTTTGCATCAAGGCCGGCTTCCTCGAACAACTCGCAGATGCGCGGGCGGGGCAGGCCGATCAGGTCAACGCGGCCATCGGCACGCGGCGTGATGTCTCGCGAAGCGGGAACCGGGTCGACGAGGCCCGGAATGGTCATGAGTGCAGTATCGGCCATAGGTGGGGCGCGTATAGTGCCGAGCGCCCGGTTTGGCGAGTCAGCCTCTTCTCGCACATCCGACGGTTGCGGCATCCATCGCGGTTGCTGCTCCGGCGAGGGTGTAGCGGTCGGTGAAGTTGCCACCCTTCGTGCTCTTTGCCGAAACACTCATCCGGGCCGCCGAGCGCAGGGCTGCAACGATCGCGGCGTCGCCCTGCGCGTCCTTGGCCCAGGCATTGCGCCCCTTGGCGACGAGGGTGAAGCGCTTGTCGCCAACCACAAGCCGCACCGCGCTCTTGTCGGCCACACCGCGTGACAGCACGAGATGCACCGTCCCGCGCACGCCCTTGTCCGGCCAGTTGGAGATTGTCGCATAGGCGGGCGCAGGGGCGGGCGCACGGGCGGTTCCTTGCGCCTTGGCGATCGCATAGCAGCGCAGCGGTTTGGCATCCTTGAACGCCGCCCAGCTTTCATAAACGCCAAGGCTTTCGCGCGCGGCGAGCGGCGCGGCGGCGAGTAGCAGCAGGACAAGCGGGGCGAGCCTAGTCATAGTCGATCGCCAGCACTTCCCACTCTCTTGTGCCCGAGGGAAGGGTGACGATCCGCAAATTCCCGACGCCCGCAGCCCGCAGCGCGCGCGCCAGCGGCGAGTTCCAGCCGATCCGGCCTGCGCCTGCGTCCTGTTCATCGTCGCCCACGAGCGTCACGATTTGGCTGTTGTCATCCTCGTCCGCGATGGTGACCCGCGCGCCGAAGAACACCCGCGACCGGTCCACTTGCGCCGCCGGATCCACGACCCGGAGCGCCTTCATCCGCTTGATGAGATGCGTCAGCTCGCGGTCGATCTCGCGCATCTTCTTGCGGCCATAAAGGTAGTCGCCATTCTCCGAACGATCACCATTGCCCGCTGCCCAGCTGACGATTTCGACGATCGCGGGGCGCTCGGTGCCGAGCAGGTGGTCGTAGCGCGCCTTCAAGGCCGCCATGCCCGCTGGCGTGATCGGAGGGCCCCCCGGCATCATCGCGAAAATCAGCGCAGGAAGCTGTCGACCGGGCGCGGCAGGCCCGACTTTTCGGGATACATGTGCGAATAGGTCACCGCGTTGCCGATCACGCGCATGATATAATAGCGCGTCTCGAATTTGGCGGGGATTTTCTCAACCCAGGTCACCCAGTCGATCGCGCCGGTGCGCGGGTCACCGTTCAAACGCAGCCATTCGTTCACGCGGCCCGGCCCGGCATTGTAAGCGCCGACCGCGAGCGGATAGGAGCCGCCGTAATAACTCATCATCCGCGCAAAATAGCCGTCGCCCAGCCGGATATTGTATTGCGGCGAATTGGTAAGATCGGAGGCGAGGTATTGTACGCCAAGTTTGCCCGCCTGTTCGCGCGCGGTGCCGGGCATCAGTTGCATCATCCCGCGCGCGCCGGCATGGCTTTCGCGGGTGCGGTCAAACTCGCTCTCCTGCCGCGCGATGGCGTGGACCATCACCCAGTCATTGACGACAGGCGGCGTGGGCACTGTCGGGAAGCCGATCCGCTCAAGCCCGGGCAGGCCGTTCTCACCTGCCTTCATGCCCAGCACCACCGCCATCTCGTCCAGCCCGACCTCGCGGGCGAGCATCCCGGCCATCAGCATTTCGGCTGGCGTGTCAGCCTCGTCGCCAAGCGCCTCGAAGAAGCGCCGTTCGGTTCGCCAGTCGCGGCGGTTCTTGGCAAGCGCGCGGATCGCCTTGACCACCGGGCTGGCTTCGAACTCGGCACGCGCGCCTGCGTCCATGGCCGGCTGCGGCAGCCCTGCAAAGGCAGGCATCAGCCGGCCCAGCATCGAGAGCGCAAGCTGGCCGTAGTAATATTCCGGCCAACGCGCGGCCATATCGAAATAGCGCGCCGCCTCGCCCTGGTTGCCAGCCTGGCGCGCGGCGCGGCCGGCCCAGAAATAGCCTTTGGACTTGGTTAGCGGCGTGCGCGCCGCATCGCCGTAGCGCTGGAACAGCGGCGCGGCGGCCATGCCGTCGCCTGCCTCCCACATCGCCTTGGTGCCCGCCAGCCACATCAGGTCGGTGTAGCGATCGCGCAGCGCGAAGCTGGTCAGCGAGACATCGGTGCCCGGCGCGAAAAGATCGTCGGTGCGGGCCGCGATCCGCGCCGCATCGCGCGCGCCGCTGGCCTTGGCGAGCGACAGCAGCTCGCCGACAAAAGCCTCGGGATCGAGCGCGGGGCGGTTGAAGGCAGGGCGGTTGGAAAACACCCGCGCCGCCTCGCCCGATTGGCCGCTGGCGCGCAGGAACTTGACGAGGTTGAAGACATAGCCCGGATCGCCATCCGCTCCGGCGGGCACCATCAGCCCCGACGTCTCGGGCCGCGCGCCGCGCACCAGCGCAAGGCGGGCGAGCGCCATGGGGCGGTCGGCAGACGCAAGGTACATGACCTGCCGCGCGGCCGCGTCGGCCTTGCCCTGCCACAGCAGCGCGTCGATCCGCACCGCGTGATCCTGCGCACTGAACTGCGCCCCGTAAAGCCCGGCAATGGCAAGCTCGACGGCATCGGCCATTGTTCCCCCGCGCCATGCCTTGCGCGCGGCATCGACCGCCTCGGGACGCTGGCTCCCGGCAAGCGCCAGCGCATAGCGCCCTCGGCCTGCGTTGGTGAGCGGCGGGTTGGCGTCGAAGAAGCGTAGCACGTCGCCCTGCGGCGGCGCCTCGACTTCAAGCGCGGCCTCGGCGCGGCTGCGCAGGATGTCGGCGCGCGGGAAGCTCGGGTACGCGAGGATGAAGCCCGCATAGTCGGCAAAGGAATTGGTGCGGCTCGCCTGCAACATTTCCCAGCGCGCAATCGCGCCGTCGATCGCAGCCGGCTGGCGCGCGACGAGATCGTTTCCGCCGAAATCCTGCGCAAACGCAGGCGCGCCCGCTGCCAGAACTGCTCCGAGTCCCAATGTGCCGGCGCAAATACGCGAAGAAATCAGTAGCTTACGGACCATGCTGGACATAGTGCCAATCGGCTCCTTATCAGGCGCTTAACGGTGGATGGGAGGCGGGGAAATGCCCTCTAGGCCCTTCTTCGATATGTAGCGATCAAGTCAGGACAAAGGCAATGTTTAGCGGTTCCATTCCCGCTCTGGTGACTCCTTTTCGCGGTGGAGTGTTCGACGAGGCCGCCTTCCGCAGGCTCGTAGACTGGCAGATCGCAAACGGCAGCGCGGCGCTGGTGCCGTGCGGCACGACCGGCGAGGCCTCGACCCTCTCTAACGCCGAGCATCACCGCGTCATCGAGGTTTGCATCGAACAGGCCGCGGGCCGCGTCCCGGTGATCGCAGGCTGCGGGTCGAACGATACTCGCAACGCGCAGCTGCACATGAACTTCGCCAAGAAGGCGGGCGCGGCCGCTGGCCTGTGCGTTGCGCCCTATTACAACCGCCCCGGCCAGCGCGGGCTGGTGGCGCATTTCAGCTACCTTGCCGAAAACTGCGACCTGCCGATCGTGCTCTATAATGTGCCCGCGCGCACGGTGACCGACATCCTCGACGACACGGTGGTCGAGCTGGTGAGGAAGTATCCCGACCGGATCATCGCCATCAAGGATGCGAGCGGCGATCTCAGCCGTGTTGCCGATCATCGCATGGGCATCGGGCGCGAGTTCTGCCAGCTATCGGGCAATGACGAGCTGTGGCTGCCCCACGCGGCGGCGGGCGGGCGCGGGTGCATCTCGGTGACGGCCAACGTCGCACCCAAGCTGTGTGCCGAATTCCACGAAGCCATCGCGGCCAACGAGCTGAAGCTGGCGCGGCAATTGAACGACCGGCTGTTCCCGCTGCACTACGCGATGTTCTCCGACGCCTCGCCTGCGCCGGTAAAATATGCCCTGAGCCGGGTGCATGAATGGATCGAACCCGAAGTGCGCCTGCCGATGGTCGAGTGCTCGGACCAAGCCAGGCGCGCGGTCGACGAAGCGCTGGTGTCAGCTGGTGTGGCCTCGGTCTAAACCACCTCGTCCTCGTCCAGCAGCCGCTGCGGGCTGCCCTGCGGCTCGCTCGCCAGAATCGCCTCGGTGATCGAATCGATCCGCGCGCCGACCCGCTCCGGGTGGTCGATTGCGGCGATGTGGAACAGCGCGTCGCCCTGATGGACTACCGGCAACGTCGCATGACCGATGATGATCCCGTCGACCGGGCTGACCAATTCCTCGCTCTCTTCGCCAAACAAGCCGGAGACGCAGGCGAGCAGGTCGCCCTTCTTCACCGGATCGCCGGATTGGCGGACCATCTGCGCGACCCCGCCGCGCGGGCTTCGGACCCACACTGAACGGTTGGCGCGCGCCGGGATACCGACCGCGCTGAGGCCGTCATCGGCCTCGATCATGCCCATATGGGCAAGCACCCGCGTCACGCCCTCGACCCCTGTCTCGATCGACAATCGGTCGAAGCGCAGCGCCTCGCCGGCCTCCATCAGCAGCATGTCGACCCCCTGCTTATGCGCCTGATCGCGCAGGGACCCGTCGCGCAGCGGGCTTTCGATGATGACCGGCGCGCCGAAGGCCATCGCCAGCTCGACCAGCCGCCGGTTCCCCGCCGCGATGCGGATCTGGGGCAGGTTGTAGCGGTGGATCGCAGCCGAGTGGATGTCGATGCCGAGCGTGCAGCGCCCCACCACTTCGCGGTAAAAGATATGCGCCAGCTGCCCGGCGAGCGATCCGCCTGCGCTTCCCGGGAAGCTGCGGTTGAGGTCGCGGCGGTCGGGCAGGTAGCGCGAATGGGTGATGAAACCGAAGATGTTGGCGACCGGCACGAGCAGCACCGTGCCGCTCAAGGCCGCGGGCCGCAATTCCTGCGCGAGGCGCTGGATCACCGCTGTGCCGATGATTTCGTCGCCGTGGATCGCCGCGCTCACGAACACTGCCGGGCCGGGCCTTGCGCCGTGCATCACCCGCACGCTGAGCGAGGAGGTGGTGCCGGTCGCCATGGTCGTGATCGGGAATGACACGTCGGCCTGGGAGCCGGCCGCGATGGCCGCTCCGGCGATGATGAACGGTTCGGCCTTAACCATCAGACATGTCCATTGCCGCGTTCTCCCCGCTTGCCCCGCGCCAAGGTAGCCACAACACGCCCAAGCGCAAACCCCCTCGCTTTTTTGGCGGGGCACGCCTAGATCGCTGCGCCTTATGGCACGCCCCAAACCCGTAACCTTCGACAAGCTGAAGATCGTCGCTGAAAACCGCCGTGCGCGGTTCGACTTCTATATCGAGGACACGTTCGAGGCCGGCTTCGCCTTGCAGGGCACCGAAGTGAAAGCGCTGCGGGCGGGCGAGGCGTCGATCGCGGAGAGCTATGCCGAGGTCAAGGACGGGCAGGTCTGGCTGATCAACTCCAACATCCCCGAATACAGCCACGGCAACCGCCTCAACCACGAACCGCGCCGCCCGCGCAAATTGCTGCTTAACGAGCGCGAGATCGAAAAATTCGTCGGCGCGGTGGAGCGCAAGGGCATGACGCTGGTGCCGCTGATGGTCTACTTCAACAGCACCGGCCGCGCGAAGATCGAACTCGCGCTCGCCAAGGGCAAGCAGAACCACGACAAACGCGCCACGACCAAGGAACGCGACTGGAAGCGCGACAAAGCGCGCCTGATGCGGGACCGCGGCTGAGAGGCCCGCGCGAAAAATTCTCACAGGGGGGCGATTCACCACCTAGTCAGTGTTCGCGTGCTACCCATATGACGCTCATCATGGTGCCACCCTCGATCTTCCGCGAATCTGTCGCTTCTGCGCGCCTGCAAGGGCCGTCCGCATGAGCATGACCGGCGCTCCCCGGCCCACCATTGCCGGGCGATCGAAGACCTGGGCGAAGGACGTCATCCGCAAGAACACCCCGACGCGCGAGGGCATGGCGCAGAACAAGTATCTCGCCCCGATTGCCCACCGCTTCCTGTCGCCCGAGCTGTGGCGGTTTACCCGCCGCTCGGTGCCGCGCGGGGTTGCGCTGGGCCTGTTTTCGGCCTTCATAATCCCGATCGGGCAGATTTTCCTCTCTGCCTTCCTCGCGCTGCCGGCCCGCGCCAACGTGCCGCTCTCCGCGCTGGTGACCTTCGTCACCAACCCCTTCACTCTGCCGTTCTGGCTGGTAATCGCCAACCGCATCGGCGAATTCGCGCTGCGCTGGGATGCGACCGCACCCGCCATTGCGAGCGCCAAGGCAGGCAGCGGCACATGGGCCTTCCTAGTGGACGTCTACCAGGTCGCTGGCGCTACCGTGGTCGGCTATCTGGTGCTGTCTTTCGTGACTCCGATTGTTGGCTATGTCGTGTCCGGCTGGGTGTGGCGGGCTGTAGTGTCGCGTAAGCGCGCCAGACGGTTAAGGGCGATGGAAGCGCGGCTCGACCAGCGGCTCGAGGCGCAGTAGGAAGCATTGTTTCCCAAGGCCCTCGGGATCATACCGGGGGCCACGCTGACAGCCACAGGAGCCTTGCCGCTTGTCCCGCCGCCCCGGCCCCGATTCCAAATTTCCGATCGTAGCGGACGAAACCTCGTCGGTTGGCGATACGCCGCCGGCGCTGCTTCTCGGTGCGCTTGGTGCAGGGCTCTTGGGAAGCGCGGGCATCCTGTTCTTCGCGACCGGCAGCGGTATCGTTGCGCTTGCCTTCATGCTGGCGGCTGGCGTGCTGCTCGGGGGCGTGCTGCTGCTCGACCGGATGCGCGCCGCGCCGGTGGGCGAAGGGCCTCCCGCCGCCGACTGGAGCGTTACCGTCGCCGCCATCGAGCGTGCGGGCGAGGCGATTGCGATTACCGACCGCGCCAACCGGATGGTGTGCGCCAACGTCTTCTTCCTGGACAGCTTCGGCGCCAATGCCGCGCCGCCGGCGCTGCCGTTCGGGCGCCCGGCCCTAGAGACGGCGGCCCTGCTTGCGCGCAATGCCTGGCGCGACGGGACGGCGGCGATTGATGATGTCGAGGCCTCCGACGAGACGCATTGGCAGGTCTCCGCCACCCGTGCAGGGCGGGGCGACGATCACCTGATCTGGCGGCTGAAGCCTGTCGCGCGCGCGATGTCCACCAGCCTCCATGCGCTCGATCTGGCCGGACCCTTCGGCAAGATGCTGGGCCGCGCGGGGATCGAGTCCGCCATCACCACTGCCGACGGGGTGATCCGCGCGGTCAGTTCCGGCTTCGCCGAACGCGCTGCGGGCGACGAGCGCGCGACCCTTGTGGGTCAGGATTTCGTCAGCTTCCTGCGCTCCGACGAGCGCGACCGGATCTTCTTTGCACGCGAAGGCCGGGGCGGGACGCCGCAGACCCTCGTCGACGTGCCCTTGGTTGATCCCGAAGAGCGCACCGCGCCCGCCGGGCCCGACGAAGCCACCTCGCTGATGCTGCTGATCGACAGCGGCGTCGGCATCGGTTCCGGCTTCGAGGGCGGGGCGCAGGCGGGCGTGGCACAGCTCGACGCGCTGCTTGCGCAGTTGCCGCTCGGCCTGGCGATGACCGACCGCGACGGGCGTTTCCTGTTCGGCAACGATGCGTTCCTGCGCAGCGTAGGCCGCGAAGGACGGGGCCTGCCCGCCTTCCCGACCGATCTTGTGACGCGCGAGGACAAGGCTGCGCTATCGGACGCGGTGCGCCGCCACGGGCGCGGGCCTGCAACCAGCGGCGATGTTGCGGTGCGGCTCGTGAACAGCCCGGAAGAGCCGGTTTCGCTCGGCCTGGCAGGCGTGCGGGGCCTGGGCGAGGCGGCGGTGCTGCTCAGCCTTGCCGATACCAGTCAGGAAAACCAGCTGCGGCGGCAGGTCGCGCAGGCCACCAAGATGCAGGCCGTCGGCCAGCTTGCCGGCGGGGTCGCGCACGACTTCAACAACGTGCTGACTGCGATCATCGGCACCTGCGATTTCATGCTGCTGCGCCACATCCCCGGCGACAGCGATTACGACGATATCCAGCAGATCCGCGCCAATTCCAACCGTGCCGCCTCGCTGACCCGCCAGTTGCTCGCTTTCTCGCGGCAGCAGACCCTGCGGCCCGAGATCATCCAGCTGCCCGACGTGGTGAGCGAGGTGAGCCCGCTCATCAAGCGGCTGCTGGGGGAAAAGATCACCTATTACGTCCAGCACGACCGCAATTTGGGGCCAGTGCGTGCCGACCCGCAGCAGCTCGAGCAGGTCATCATGAACCTCGCGGTGAATGCCCGCGACGCGATACAGGGTAACGGGGGCCAAGGTAACGGGGGGCAGCCGCGCGGTAACGGGCAGGGGCGAATTTCGCTGTTCACCCGCAGCCTGCAAGCCAAGCAGATCATTCAACTCGGTTCCGAGGTACTGCCCGCAGCCGACTATACCGTCCTCATCGTGCAGGACACCGGC
>JBBRUU010000060.1:0-15672 GCA_038247515.1 Sphingomonadales bacterium | reverse complement strand
GTGGCGGGCGAGATCGTGGTCTGCGCTGAGCTCGAATACGACACCTCGCAGCTTTACAGCGGCAGCCGCGAGGCATGGGAGAAGGCCTATGCTTGGCGCACGCAGAACGCCGGCACGCTGCCGCCGCCCGATGTGGCGGGGCCAGGCATCTTCCGCGGTCCGGCAACGGTGAGCGGGTTGTGTGTCCTTGGCCCCTGCCCCAAGGACACAGCGCTGATCATCGACCTGGCGGCGATCCCGCCGCCGCCGCCCGGCTCGGACGCAGACCGCGCGGCCAAGGGCCTTGGCCCGCGCGAGGACGACAATGCCCCGCTGTCGCAGGAAGATCGCCGCCGGGTCGAGGCGGAGCTGGGCTTGCCGCAGCAGCCATCGGCCGCTCCGAAGGACTAACACCTAGCGCGGCAGGATCGGCAGCACCAACGGCTGGCCCGAGAGGCTCTCCGATCCGTCAAGCAAGGCGAGCGCCGTGCGCACGCAATGCTCCGGGCCTTCATGCGTCACCATCGCCACCATCACCTCGCCGCCGCCCGCGCTGCGGCCCTGCTGGATGAGGCTTTCGATCGAGACGTCGCCGTCGCGCATTGCTGCGGTGATCTCGGCAAGCACGCCCGGGCGGTCCTTGACCATGAAGCGCAGGTAAGTGCGCTCGGTGCGGTGGCCGGGCTCGGCGGGGGGGAGCGCGGCAAGGCTCGCCACCGGTACCGAGAAGGGCGCGCCCACTTCGCCGCGGGCAATGTCGATGAGGTCGGCGGCGACTGCGCTGGCAGTCGGCCCGTCGCCCGCGCCTGCGCCTTGGAACAGCAGGCGTCCGGAGAAATTACCCTCGGCGACGACCGCGTTGGTGGGGCCGTCGACGGCGCTCAAGGGGTGGCCCTTGGCGACCAGACAGGGGCGCACGCGCTGGAGCAGGCGGGGACCGGTGGGGCTCTCCTCCACGTCCGCCTCGCCGATCAGGCGGATGACGAAGCCCAGCGCATCGGCCTGCGCGATGTCGGCAGCGCGCACGCCGGTGATGCCGCTGATCCGCACGCCCGCAAAGTCGATCCGCGTGCCAAAGCCGATTGCAGCGAGGATCGCGAGCTTCTGCCCGGCATCGACGCCCTCGATGTCGAAGGCGGGGTCGGCCTCGGCGAAACCGAGCCGCTGCGCTTCGGCAAGCACGGCGGCAAAGTCTGCGCCGGTCGACTCCATTTCCGAGAGGATGTAATTGCAGGTGCCGTTGAGGATGCCGTAGACTTTGGTGAGGACGTTGGCCGAGGTGCCTTCGCGCAGGCCCTTGATGACCGGGATGCCGCCCGCCACCGCTGCCTCGAACTTCAATGCGGCATGATGCGCCTCGGCGATCTCGGCAAGCTCGAGGCCGTGGTGGGCGATCATCGCCTTGTTGGCGGTGACGAGGCCCTTGCCGCCCCCCAGCGCCGCGCGCGAGAGGGCCAGCGCCGGACCGTCCGAGCCGCCAACCAGCTCCACCACCACGTCGACATCCGCGCGCCGGGCGAGCGCGGTCATGTCGTCTTCCCAGCCGAAGCGGGCGATATCGACACCGCGGTTCTTGCCGCGGTCGCGCGCGCTGACTGCCACCACCTCGATCGCACGCCCGGCCCGCGCCGCGATCAGCGCGCCGTTGGTGTCGAGCAGGCGGATGACGCCTGCACCCACGGTGCCGAGTCCGGCAATTGCAATCCGGAGGGGCGCCGGGCGAAGCGGTTTGGGGGCAGTGTCGGCCAAGCGGTCCTCCAGCGGTGACGAGGCCCCGGCGCTTAACCGTGCGCAGCGCGCGGTCAAGCGCTCAGAATGTGCGCTAGCCCTGCGTGATGCGCCGCTCGCACGGCCCAAGGGCCTCGCGTACGTAGGCATAGTCGCCTGCCGCGAGCCGCCGCTCGGTGGGATCGCGTGAGAGGTTTGCGCCCGGTGGCAGCTGCGCCGGCAGCGCGCAGGCGAGGCGGTACCAGCGCAAGGTTTCAGGCGCAGGCGGGCGCGCCGCCGAATCGATGATCTCGCCCCACGACACGCCCCATTGCGGTCGCTGGCCGGGGCGCCGAAGCACGGTAATCGACACCGGTGCGCGGTTTTCGGTTGTCAGGAAAATCTGCGTCTCCGATTCGCCCGTCAAGGTGCCGGGCACTGCCAGCGCCTCGCTTACCGCGGTAATCCGCGGCGGAACGTCGCTACCGTAAAGCTCGGTGAGGATCGGGCGCAGCCGCGCTTCGAGCTCGGGCGAATAGGCCAGATACGCGCCCGGGCTGACCAGCTGGACTTCGGCGCCGCGCCCCGGCACGCCGCGCGCAAACAGCAAAAACTCCCGCTTTTTCAGCGCTGGAACCTTGCCCTTGGCACCGAGTGGCACATCGAGGAGATAGGCGAACGTGGCCGGCACGGCGCTTCGCCCGGCGATCAGCGCGACCGTTTGCGCCTCGATGTAAAGCCGCGCGAATCCCGGTGCGAGCCCGGGCGCGCGATCGGGTTTGAGAGTGGTCTGGCGGCGAATCTGTGCCCGGATAACCAGCGGCGCGCTATCTGACAGACTAGCCAGATCGGCATAGGTCGGCCCCGGCACGATTGCCGGAGCAGGGGCAGGAACGGTCTGCGCCGCAGCCCCGAGCGGGAGTATCCCGAGCCCGCCTAGCACCGCCACGGATACCTTCAGTCGATTGAAAAACGCCATTAATTCACCTTTAACCTTTGGTAACCTTTGGTAACCTCTGGACCCCGCGCAGCCCTGTCGGGTTCGACTGCACGTGCACTATTAGCAAAGCCTATTGCACATAGCTCGCAGTGAATCCGCGCTGAACCTCAAAAGCATTTGATCGGCTAGGGGTTGCCCGTTAAAGCCCCTAGTGCTGATTGCGCGGGACTGGGGACATTACCGCGCAAACAGTTCAGGTGGCGTTTTGGAATAAAGTGTCCAAAACGTGCCAGCCGGGGAGCGAACGGGACGTGCCTTTGCGCCGCGCCCGTTTGTTTTTTTCCGGCGTGGGAGGACCGAAATTACCGGGATCCACCTACCAGCCGCAATCGGCTGGCGGGCGGGGAGTGTGCCGATCTTTGCGATCGGCGAATATGTGGAGAGAAAGCGCTGGATGTCCTACGCTAGCCAACAACAAGGTTTGACCGGCCCCAAGCTAGTCGCAATGATTATTGCGCTTACGATCGTCGGTCTCGTCGGGACCGGCATGGTCGTCTATCTTGCGATCGACGCCGTGAAAGAGGTGGTCGAACGCATCACCACAGTCGAAGTCAAAGAGGAAGAGCCGCCGCCGCCGCCCGATGAGCCGCCGCCGCCCGAAGAGCCTCGCGAGACCTCGCCTCCGCCGCCCAACGCGCCGCCGGCCCTGATCGATATTCCGCGTCCATCGCCGATCGAGACCACCCAGCGCGAAACGCCGCCGCAGGTCTTCCGCGAGCCGGCTCGTACGGTTGTTGAGGCGCCTCCGGGTCCGCCGACCCCGCCGGCCAAGTCGCAGGCGCGCGGCGTGCAGCCGAAGGGCCAGAAGCAGTGGGCTGCCCGCATTCAGGAAAACTATCCGCGACGTGCAGCACAAGAAGAAATCGAAGGCACCGTGGGCGTCCGCGTCACCGTGACCGCCGACGGCAAGGCAACCGGTTGCCAGGTGACCTCCTCGAGCGGATCGAAGGAACTCGATGGTGCGGCTTGCAAGGATCTGGAACGCTATGGTCGGTTCGAGCCCGCGCTCGACTTTGCCGGCAGTCCGACCAGCGCCAGTTGGTCCACGCGCATTACCTACAAGCTGAACTGACCCATTCGGGCCGGCGCCCTAACGATCTTTTGGCCCGCCGGCCGCCCACGCCAATTCTTTCAAGAGGACTTTCGCAATGAACCTTTATCTTCTCGCCGCCGCAGCCGGTGAAGCACCGCAGAGCAAGTTCGGCTTCGTCGAAGCCATGACGGAAGGCGGCCCGGTTGCCTGGTCGATCCTCACCGTCATGGTCGTCATGTCGATCGGCTCGTTCTACATCCTGTTCACCAAGCTCTTCGAGCAGAACAAGGTGATGAAGCAGTACAACGTCGTGCAAAACCAGTTCTGGCGCGCGCCGAGCCTGCGCGAAGGCGCGACCAAGCTAGAAAAGGACAGCCCCTGGCGCCAGCTCGCAGACGACGCGGTCAAAGCCCAGGACGACCACGGCAAGATGACTGACAGCCTCGAATCGCATGACTACATGCACGGTTCGCTCCAGCGTTCGGAAGATTCGATCAACGCGGTGCTTTCGGGCGGCCTGCCGTTCCTCGCCACCGTCGGTGCGACCGCGCCGTTCGTCGGTCTGCTCGGCACCGTGATCGGGATCTACCGCGCGCTGATCAACATCGGCATCGCCGGTAACGCCTCGATCGACAAGGTCGCCGGCCCGGTCGGTGAAGCGCTGATCATGACCGCCATCGGTCTGCTCGTCGCCGTGCCTGCGGTGTTTGCTTTCAACTATCTGCAGTCGCGCAACCGCCGCATCGCAGCGATGCTCAACGGCTTTTCGACCGACCTGCTCGCCTTCATGAACTCGAACGGCGCTGTAAAGCCGGCGGTGATGGCGACTTCGGCGGCCAAGCCTGCTGTAAAGCCGGCCGCCGCTCCGGCCACCAAGGCCTGATCGCCATTGCCGCATGAGCAGCGGGAGCGGCCGGTAAGGTCGCTCCTGCCGCTGCCCACCGGGCAGGCACAACAGTTTTGACAGGCTAGGAATTCTCAATGGCGATTTCTACGGGAGGTGGGGCCGATACCCCAATGTCCGACATCAACACCACGCCGTTGGTGGACGTGATGCTGGTGCTCCTGATCATCTTCCTCATCGCGGTTCCGGTGGCGATCCAGACGATCGAGAAGCTCAAGATCCCGGTGTTCAAGTCGGACGAGGCTAAGGAGAAGGTTGAAAACCTGCTCCTCACCGTCAGCACCACCGACGATGCCGGCCGCAGCGCCGGCGACCCGGGCTTTGCGGGTGCTTCGCGCAGCGGCCAGTGCCGGGTCTACATCAATAACATCACGCCTGTGACCTCGGACGAGCTTCAGGAGCAGGCGTTCAATAAACTTGATGCAATCGTCAAGCGTGCCGGCGGGGCCGAAGCGCTGATGCAGGATCCCGAAAATATCCCGCAGGTGCACATTCGCGGCGACGTCAATGCTCCGTGGCAGTGCGTGGCGGGCGCGATCTACAACATCCAGCGCGCTGGCTATCCGATTGTCGGGTTCATCTCGAACCCTGTCGATCCGAATGGCTGACGTCCAAGCGAACTTGAGGAGTAACTGACATGGGTATGGCAGGAGGCAAGCTTGACGGCGAGCCGATGATGGAAATGAACATGACGCCGTTGATCGACGTTTTGCTCGTTCTGCTGATCATGTTCATCATCACTATCCCGGTAGCCAACAACTCGGTCGACATCGATTTGCCGACGCCGACGCCGCCCACCAATCCGCCGCCGATCGATCCGGTCAAGAACAAGGTGGTGCTGACCGCACAGGACCAGATCCTGTGGAACGGCACGCCGCTGACCGAAGCCGAACTCGTCGACACGCTGCAAAAGTCAACCCAGATGCCCATCGAGCCCGAACTGCAGTTCGAGCCCGAGCCGCTGGCCAGCTACGAGCTGTCCGCCAACGTGCTGCGCGACATCAAGGGATCGGGCGTCACTAAGTTCGGCTTCGTCGGCAACGACAAGTACCGCAATTTCGGCAAGTGATAGACGGCGTCCAGAGGTGCCTTAGGGTACCTCTAGACCCCGGTTAGACCGCTCTAGAGGGGGCGCTGCGAGGTTTTGCGGCGCCCTTTTTGCTTGCGGGGCACTCCGAATGGGAATGTTTCACGTGAAACATTGGGGGGACGCTAGTCACCCTCGGGCGGCTCATCCAGCCGCATTGCTGCTGCGATCAGCCCCTCAGCTTCAAGCAGCAGCTCGTCATCCACTGCCCCCTGCGGCACGGCTTCCCGCCCGATCATCGTCATCACCGGGACAGCAAGCGGCGAAACCCGGTCGAGCGTCACGTGTACCAGCTCGGCTCCGGCACGTTCGAGCAGGTCGCCCAGCCGGCCAACGTCAGTCATTTGCGCCCGCGCATCGGCCCAGGCAGCCTCGATAAGTATGTGATCGGGCTCGTATTTCCGCAGCACGTCGTAGATCAGGTCGGTCGAGAAGGTGACCTGTTTGCCGGTCTTCCTCGTGCCCGGAAGCTGGCGCTCGACGAGGCCGCTGATCACCGCCACCTCCCGGAAGGCGCGGCGCAGCAAGTGGCTTTCGGTGACCCACTCGGCGAACTCGTCGGTCAGAATATCGGGCGATAACAGCGGCGCAGGATCGGTGACAGGCTTCAGCCCCCACACCGCGAGGCAGTAATCATTGGCGACAAACCCGCCGGGCAACAGCCCCCGGTCCTCCATCCGCCGGGTGATGAGCATCCCCAGCGACTGGTTCGCGTTCCAGCCCTCGAAAGTGTAATAGGCGGTGTAGTGCTTGCCCCCGTGCGGGAAGCTCTCGACCAGCAGCTCGCCGGGTGCAGGAAGCCGCGAGCGGTAATCCTGCATCTCCAGCCATTCACGAACGTCATCGGGGAAACGCCCCCACCCCGCACGGTCGGCGAGCAGCGCCTGCACGCGGGTGGAAAGGTGCGTCGTCAGCGGCAGCCGCAGCCCGCCATAACTCGGAATTGTGGCGGATTTCTTGGCCGCGCGCACCACCACATCCATGTCCTTCACGCCCTCGACCTCAAGGCTCATCCCGGCAAAGAAGAAGGTGTCGCCGGGGGAAAGCTGCGCGGCGAACCGCTCCTCGACCTTGCCGAGGCTGCGGCCGTTCTTGAATCGCACGGTGAGCATCTCGGAATCGACGATGATGCCTGCGTTCATCCGGTGGCGTTGCGCCTGATTGGGGTGTGAAAGCCGCCAGACCCCTGATTTGTCTCGGACAATCCGCTGGAACCGGTCATAGGCTTTAAGCGCATATCCCCCGTTCGAGACAAAGCTCAGCACGCGGGCAAGGGTCTGCGCGTCCACCCAGCTATAGGCAAGGCTGCTGCGCACTTCGGCGAGCAAGGCCTCCTCGTGGAACGGCCCCGCACAGGCGCAGGCCATCACATGCTGGGCGAGCACGTCGAGACTGCCGGGACGAAATGGGTCGCCATCGCGCTGACCTTCATCCACGGCCTCTTTCGCGGCAATCGCCTCGAGAAATTCGAAGCGGTTGCCCGGCACCAGCACCGCGCGGCTCGGGGTATCGAGCCGGTGCCCTGCCCGTCCGATGCGCTGGAGCAGCCGCGAGGAGCCCTTGGGCGCCCCCATCTGCACGACGAGGTCGATGTCCCCCCAGTCGACGCCGAGGTCGAGGCTGGCAGTGCATACCAGCGCGCGCAGCTCGCCCCGCGCCATCGCTTCCTCGACCTTGCGCCGCGCCTCGGTTGAAAGGCTGCCGTGGTGGATGCCGATGGGGAGGTGGTCCTCGTTCACCTCCCACAGGCACTGGAAGATGAACTCGGCAAGAAACCGCGTGTTGGTAAAGACCAGCGTGGTTCGGTTGGCCTTGATTGCTTCGTAGAGCTGCGGAACAGCCCAACGCCCGGCGTGCCCGCCCCACGGGACGCGTTCCTCGATGGGGAGCAGAATCTCGACCTCGGGATCAGCGCCCGGTTCGCCCAGCACCAGCGCGGCGGCGGCGATCTCGCCCGTGTTGCCGGCGGCCTGCGGGGCAAGCCACTCCTGAAAGTCGCGCGGATTGGCGAGCGTTGCCGAGAGCGCGACCCGCTGCGCGCCGGGCGCGATGGTGTGGAGCCGCGCGAGGCTGAGCGCGAGGAGGTCGCCGCGCTTGTCGGTGACAAAAGCGTGAACCTCGTCGATAACAATGCGCTTCAGCCCCGCGAACAGATCGAGGCTCTCGGGGTATGAGAGCAGCAGCGAGAGGCTTTCGGGCGTGGTCAGCAGGATATGCGGGGGCCGCTCGCGCTGGCGTTTCTTGCGGTCGGACGGGGTGTCGCCGCTACGAGTCTCGACCCGGATGGGGAGCCCAATGTCATCGATCGGGGTGAGGAGGTTGCGCTTCACGTCCTGCGCCAGCGCCTTCAACGGCGAGACGTAGAGCGTGTGGAGGCCGTCTGGCGGTAGTCGCCCCGCCGAGGGCGCGAAGTCGCACAGGGTCGGCAGGAAACCCGCCAGCGTCTTGCCCGCGCCGGTGTCCGCGACCAGCAGAGCATCGCGTCCTTCGCGCGCCATCGCCAGCATCTCCAGCTGATGCTGCCGCACCCGCCAGCTGCGGCCGGTGAACCAGTCGCCGATCTCGGGAGGGATGAAGGTGGCGAGGTCCGGCGCGGTCACCGCCCCCATGTGGCGGCTGGCTCCTCGGGGCGCAAGCACACTGGCGGGGCTTACAACCCGCGCAGCACCTCGTCCGGCACCTTCTTCGGCGCGGCAGTCACCGCCTGCGCCAGTGCGGTCTCGGCCTTGCAGCGGTCGGCGCTTTCGGGGTCGGTGAGGGCTGCCGTGAGCCGCTCCTTCGAAAGCCCGCTGCGCTCCAGGGTTTCGCCCACCAGCCAGCCCGGGATACTGTAGCGCGTCTCGCCGCCCTTGGGCATGTGGCTGAGCACCTTGGCCGCAAGCAGCTGGCGCAGCAGCGCCTGTTCGCGGGCGCGGTCTTGCTTGTCGAGGTCGAGAGTTAGCGCGCGTAGGTCGCCATTGATCGCCATCCGGCAGGTCTGGGCAGACTTGGCCTGCGCGGCGGTGAGCCAGATCGCCTTCAGCTCAGCCCGCGCCTCCAGCGCGCCCCTGTCGGCCACTTCTGCCGAAGCGATTGCCTTCAATCGCAGCAGGTTGACCGGTTGCACGATCTCGGGCCTGTTCACTGCGACAAGCAGCTCGCGGGCCAGCTTCGGATCCTCGGCCGTAACCGTCTTCATGTCTATTCCCGGCCCGAACAGTTCGGCCACCTTCGCGTCGACCTCGGCGTCGCTGACCGCGATGGCCGGATAGGCGCCGTTGTCGCTCGCTTCGGTGCATTGCGAAAGCATCCGGGGCACTGCCAAGACCACCAGCATGATGACAATGCCGCGTACGACCCGCGGTCCGAGCCCGCTTGCGCCCGTATCAGGCTTTGGGTCCCACGACGCGACGCGCTCGGGATCGAGGTGGCTCTCAAGCTCCGGATAGCGGTCGCGGATGCCGGTGATGAGCTTGTGGACGTCGAGCCGCTTGACCTTCAGCCGGTCGACAATCCCTGCCCTTCCGGGGCGCGAAAGTTCTGTCCATGCCTTGTTGAGCGGGTGTCCGGGCTGCTGCACCTTCTCGTGAAATCGAATGCCCTTGAGGCGCTGATTGAGGAACATCAGCGCGGGCCGCTCCTCGATGGAGCCGGCCTCGTCCAGCCAATGAAACGCAGCATTGGCGGGCCCGGCAAAGGGCGCAGACCGCGGCCAGGTGCGCGCGAACAGATCGGCAAGTGCCCCGTCGAGGGCGTCATGCTCGGCGATGTCGGCTTCCTCGGAGCGCACGATCAGCACATCCAGCGCGGCGAGCCCCGCCTGCATTTCGCCGAGGCTGACGGCCTCGTCACTCGCTTCGCCCTGGGGATAGAGAATCCCCGTCAGCTGTTGCCACGCGGCCCGCGCGCGTTCCTGCCCCTCGCTCAGCGCGGGGTCTGGAGCGGGAGCGAAGGGATCGGGGTGATAGCTGGAAGGCCCGTCAGCCCACAGTTCGTCGTCATATTCGTCATCGAACCAGTCGGCATCGGCGTCCTGATCCTCTTGAAGGTCGCCGAGCCCCAGATCGCCGTCGTCTTCCTCGGCACGCTGGCTCTGGGCGGCGAGCCACAGCGCCTGATCGCGCGCGCGGCGCAGATCGGCATAGCCGGCAATGTCCTCGTCAACGTTGGTCGCGCGCAGGGCATCGGCATAGGCCTTGCGGATCGCGCCTGTATCGCTGGTTTCGTCGATCCCGAGGCGGTCCCAGGGAAAGCGGCGGCGGCTCATAGCGGGGCCATTACAGCGGCCATTACAGCGGGGAGTGGGCGTCGATCTCGTCGATCAGCTGCCCCAACCCCTCGCGCGCATCGGCGATGATCCGCGGATCCTGCTTTTCGAGCGCGCCCTTGAAGTCGGTTAGCCCCTGCCCGATCACCTCGCGCGCAGATCCGGTGAAACCTTCGTAAGCGCGCTCGGCCCGCGCCATCATGGCGACATTTTCGGCCTCGTCGCGCGGGTGGACTTTGAGCTTGTCCAAGCGCTTGCGGCTTTCGGCAACATCCTTCTGGCTGCGCCGGTCTTCCTCATCGACGATGACGAGGTTCCGCGTTGTCCCGTTCGCCGGGACCGACACATCGACGTCGAGGAGTCCGGAAGTGTCATAGGTGAAGCGCACATCGACCGCGACTTCACCGGCCTTGCGCGGCGGCACGGGCACGGTCAATTCGCCGAGCTTGACGTTCTTCTTCACGTCGCGCGCCTCGCCCTGATAGATGGCGAAAGTGACCTGCTTCTGATTGTCGGCAAGGGTGCAGAACTGCTCCGTCCGGCTGACCGGCACGGGAGTATTGCGCTCGATGATGGGCGCGAAGATGTCCTCGTGGAAGCGCCCATGCGCATCGCGGGTCGCGGTGCCCACGCCGAGCGTGAAGGGCGCCACATCAGTGATGCGGATCTCCTCGAGCCCCTCGCCGCCCGACAGCAGCCCCGCCTGAATCGCCGCGCCGAGCGCAACGGCGTGATCGGGGTGGACGGTCGCATTAGGGAAGCGCCCGAACATCCGGGTGAGCGCTTTCCTCACCACCGGCATCCGCGTCGCGCCGCCAACCAGCACGATGTCGGAGAGGGTTTTTGCGTCGATATGGCAGTCGCGCAGCGCACGGATCACGGGATCGCGCAGCCGCTTGACTAGGCCCGCGGCAGCCTCCTCGAAGGCATCTGTGGTGACGGTCGCGGTGACCGGCATATCGCCGACCACGATGCGGAACTCGGCTGCCTCGGCGCTGGTGAGCGCGCGCCGGGTGCGTTCGGCGGCGAGGTTGAGAAGCGCGCGGCGCTGGTCGGCGGGCAGGCTGTTTAAGGCCTCTCCGTTTTCGAGCAGCGGCTCGACCAGCTTCACCAGCACCTCGTCGAAATCGTCGCCGCCCAGCCGGTTGTCGCCCGCCGAGGCGCGCACTTCGACGATCCCGTCGAACATCTCGACGATCGAGACGTCGAAGGTTCCCCCGCCAAGGTCGAAGACGAGGAACGGCTCGCGGTCGCCCCGGTCGGCGAGGCCGAAGGCGAGTGCGGCGGCGGTCGGCTCGTTGATCAGGCGCCGGACTTCAAGCCCGGCGATCTCGCCCGCGCGCCGTGTGGCCCGGCGCTGGCGTTCGTTGAAATAGGCAGGAACGGTGATGACCGCCTCGGTGGGCCGCTCGCCGGTCGCCGCTTCGACATCGTCCGCGAGGCTGCGCAGCACCATCGCCGAGAGATCCTCAGGCGTCAGCGTGGTGCCCGCCAGCGTGACGGTGGACGCGGTGCCGATCATCCGCTTGAAGCTGGTGGCGGTATCGCGCGGGTGGGTTGCCATCCGGTCTAGCGCAGCCTCCCCCACCCAGGTCTGGCCGCCCTTGGCGACCGAGACGGCGGAAGGGGTCAGCTGCTTGCCCAGCGCATTGGGCACAAGCTGCGGGACACCGTCCCGCCACAACGCTACGGCGCTGTTGGTGGTGCCAAGATCAATTCCGACGAGCATGCCGCATCCATAACGCGGACCGCCGCTCAGGCAATTGGATTTGCAGCAGGATCAGTGCCCAACGCTTTCGCCGCGCTCCAGGCCCGAAGCGGCCAGTTGCGCGTCGATCTGGGCGAGCAGGCGCTCAAGGCCATCCTCGCTCTCGCTCTCCGCGCGGGCGACCAGCACGTCCTGTGTGTTCGAGGCGCGCAGCAACCACCAGCCGTCGGCGGTGTTGACCCGCACGCCATCGGTGGTGTTGACGCTCTCGACCTCGGGGCCGGGGTTGGCGGAAAGCCGGCCGGCGATCTCTTCCATCGCGGCAAACTTGCGGCTTTCATCGACCTGGAAGCGCATTTCGGGCGTGTTGAGCATCGGCGCCATTGCACCGCGCAGCTCGGTGACCGAACGCCCGAGGCGGGCCGAGGCGGCAATCAGGCGGATGCCTGCGTAAAGCGCGTCGTCAAAGCCGTAGTAATCGTCGGCGAAGAAGACGTGGCCGCTCATTTCGCCTGCCAGTGGCGCGGCAGTTTCCTTCATTTTGGACTTGATTAGCGAGTGGCCGGTCTTCCACATCAACGGTACGCCGCCCAGCTCGGAGACCCGATCGAACAGCGCGCGGCTCGCCTTCACGTCGGCGATCACCGTCGCGCCCTTGCGGGTTTTCAGCACATCCTCGGCATAGATCATCAGCAGCTGGTCGCCCCAGATGATCCGGCCCTCGCCGTCGATCGCACCGATCCGGTCGCCATCCCCGTCAAAAGCCACTCCGAAATCGAGGTTCTTTGCCGCGACGAGCGCCCGCAGATCGGCCAGATTGGCTTCAACAGTCGGATCAGGGTGGTGATTAGGAAAATGGCCGTCAACTTCGGTAAAGAGCAGATGGTGTTCCCCCGGCAGCCGGGCGGCCAGCGCTTCGAGCGCAGGGCCGGCAGAACCGTTCCCGGCATCCCAACCGACGCGCAGTGCTTCGAGCTTGCCGGGCTCGATACCGGCCAGTCCCTTGAGCAGGCGCTCGACATACTCGCCCATGACGTCGCGCGAGGTCACTTCGCCGGCGCCGGTAGCGAACGCCCCGTCTGCTGCCAGTTTCCCGAGCTTCTGGATATCAGCGCCGAAGAACGGGCGCCCCAGAAATACCATCTTGAAGCCATTGTAATTGGGGGGATTGTGGCTGCCAGTTATCTGAATGCCGCCATCCACCTGTTCACTTGAGGCTTCGGCGTAATAGAGCATCGGGGTCGCGCTGAGGCCGATCCGCACCACATCGCACCCGCTCGCGGTAATCCCCTCGATCAGCGCGTGTTCGAGCATGGGCGAACTCATCCGCCCGTCATACCCCACCGCGACCGTCTTGCCGCCCGCCTCACGCAGCAGCGTGCCGAAGCCGCGGCCGATCGCGCGCGCGTCTTCGGCACCGAGCGTCTCGCCGATGATTCCGCGAATGTCGTATTCGCGCAGCACGGTGGGGTTGAACTGATATTGCATCTCGAGAGGTACTCCTTGCCGCTTCGCGTGGCGGTTTCAGGTGGCGATCGGGTTACACAGTTGGCCCAGGATTGCACCCGTCAAGCGGGGCATTTCCCGGAAGTCCGCGCCGTCACGCCACGTTGTGCGAGAAACCCGTGACGCGCGCCCCTGTCAATGTCGCTGTTAAGCCACCGGGAGCCTAGTTGCCGATTTTGTCCCGCCCGGAAGGCAGCTCGCCGAGCAGCAGGTCGCGTGCGGCATTGGCCTCCTGCATCGCGCTGGTCGAGCCGCCGCGATCAGGGTGGACGAGCGTGGTCAGGCGGCGGTGCGCGGCGGTGATCTCGTCTCGCCCGGCCCCCGCCTCGACACCAAGCAGCGTGCGCGCGCGGAACTCCGCCTGTTTGCGGGTCGTTGCCGAATTCAGATAGTCCCACGGCCACTTGCCGAAGGCCCAGCGGCACAACAGACAGGCCACCGCGATGAGCAGGATAAATTTCATGTCAGCTCCAGCTCACCCTCACGGCTGAACTCCGGCAGGCTCAACGCCTTGATCAGCGCGCGCAGTTCCTGCCGGGCGACGAGGTGGCTGGTGCCAAGCTCGCCCAGTTGCCCCTTGTCGAGCAGCGTCAGGCCCGAGGGGAACAGCTCGCGGTAGATGACGCGCTCGGAGAGGCCCTGCGCGACCCGGAACCCGACCCGCTTGGCCATCTCGCTCAAGGCCTTATGCAGCCGCGCCTGGTTGCGCGCCTCGACGTGGCCGGTGCGGTTGCGCACGACGATCCAGTCCATCTCCGGGCGCTGCTGTTCAAGCGTAACGCGGCTGCGCTTAATCCGCGCCTCCCAGATCAGCTCGGCGAAGAAGGACAGCTTGCGGACCTTGAAAGTTTCTGCATCCACTTGGCCGATGAGGTCGAAATCGACGAAGCTGTCATTCATCGGCGTCACCAGGGTGTCGGCATGTTCGACGGCGGCGCGCGCGAAGGGGTCGTCGCGCCCCGGGTTGTCGATGATCAGGAAATCGCAGTTTGCCTCAAGCCGCCGGATCATGCCGATCAGGTCGCCGGTGGTCTCGCCGCGGAACACTTCGCAATCGGGCGTCGGCAGAGTGAGCCCGCGCTTTTCGAGCGTTCCCAGCCGGTTCTCGATATAGCGGTGCATGGTGCGCTGGCGGGGATCGAGGTCGATCGATGCGACGCGCGCGCCGAGATAGGACAGCGCCACGGCGACATGGACGGCGGTGGTCGATTTGCCGGTGCCGCCCTTCTCGTTGGCGAAGACGATCCGGTGCGCCTGCCCCTTGCGCAGCCGGCGGCCGGCCAGCAGGGGTTCGGAAACTTGGGCGCGCGGGGCGGGCGACATGGCGGGTCTCTCGGTTGAACTCGGAGGGTGCCAAGCTGGCCGGCACCCCGGCGGCTTGTCATGGGACAGCGAGCGCCGCTAGGGCGTGCTCTTGCGTTTATCTGCGGAGGCCTGACGGTGCAAACGGTTAACTCTCTCGATATGTTGAGAACCGCTGTGGCGCAGCTGCGGGCGGACGGCGCGCGGATCGCGCTGGTCCCGACGATGGGCGCGCTGCACGAGGGCCACCTGACACTGGTGCGCCGCGCGGCTGCTAAGGCCGATCACGTGGTCGCCTCGATCTTCGTCAATCCCAAGCAGTTCGGCGCGGGCGAGGACCTGGACGCCTACCCGCGCCAATTCGCCGCCGATGCCGCGATGCTCGATGCCGAGGGCGTGGCCCTGTTATGGGCTCCGACAGTGGAGGCGATGTATCCGCCGGGCTTCGCCACCAATGTCAGCGTTGCCGGCGTCAGCGACGGCCTATGCGGCGCGGCGCGCCCCGGCCATTTCGACGGCGTGGCGACGGTGGTGTGCAAGCTGTTCAACCAGGTCGCCCCGGACATGGCATTCTTCGGGGAGAAGGACTTCCAGCAGCTCGCCGTGATCCGCGCGATGGCCCGCGACTTGGACCTCACCCGGCCGCATGTGGGCGCGATCATCGGCGTGCCGACCGTGCGCGAGGCGGACGGATTGGCGCTGAGCAGCCGCAACCGCTACCTCTCGCCCGATCAGCGCACCGCCGCCGCCGCCTTGCCGCGCGCGATGCAAGCCGCAATCGCCAAGATCGAGAGCGGGGACGAGGTGGCAGGGACGCTCGCCGCATTTCAGGCCGAGATCATCGGCGCAGGCTTCACGAGCGTCGATTACGCCGCGCTCGCCGACAGCCGCTCGCTCGCGCCGCTGGCGATGCTCGGACCCGATCCTGCGCGGTTGCTCGTGTCCGCCCGCATCGGTGGTACGCGGCTGATCGACAACATGGCAGTTGGGCAAGCGCGAGGGTGACCCCGCCAAAACGGCGTTGACCTCTCCAAGCAATCGGTGGCATTGGCGCCGACTGAGCCTGAGCGGGTATAGCTTAGTGGTAAAGCACCAGCCTTCCAAGCTGGCTATGCGGGTTCGATTCCCGCTACCCGCTCCACAATTCCCGAAAAGCCGCAGAAAACCGCCAATCCGGAGGCGGCATGCGCACCTATTCCC
>JBBRUU010000059.1:0-15777 GCA_038247515.1 Sphingomonadales bacterium | reverse complement strand
TGGCAATGGCGAAGGGCATGGACCACGTGGTGCCCGCCGGCGAGATCGAAGAGATCATGCTGCTGCCAGCGCCCACACCGTCCGCCGGTTCCGCTGCCGCCTAAACGTTTAGGGCGAGACCCAGCGCCCCTCCCAATCCGCCGGATCCTTGCCGCGCACGAATTGCGCACGGACATGGCCGGTATGGGCAAGAAAGAGCCAGTCGAACGACGTGAGCGTGATCCGCAGCAGCGCGAAGTTTTCGCGTGCGGGCACGAGCTGCGCGTCATCTGGCTCGGCCCCTTCAAACTCCGGCGGCAAGCCCGAGGTGGGCGTATCGCTCGCCGCGCCCGGCCCTTCGCCAAGATAGCAGCGCCGCGCGAAGTTGGTACTTGCGGTCCAGGCGGCGTCGACTTCGGCGCCTTGCGCGGCGATTTCCGCCGTGCCGCGCACGCGAATCTGGATCTTGGCGCCCTTGTCGTAGAACAGCAGCGCGGCGCGCGAATCGGCGGCCATTACCTTCGCTTTGGGCGCGCGTGAGTCGGTGTGGAAGCGCAGCCGCCACTGCGCGCTGTCGAAGGCGCGCAGCACCATCACCCGCGCATCGACATCGCCAGTGACGACCACCGGCGTGTGCATCGGCGAGCGCCGGTCGCGAGGTGCGCGGATCAGGCTATTGCGGCAACTGGTAAGTACGTCGTCGAGCGTTTCGATCATGGTGCTCGCCTTTGAAGGCAAAGCTGCGCGCGTCAAGCGCGGGGCACGCACATTCACCTAATCGACATTTTTTCTGAACATCGGCGAACCGGTTCATCCCCGCGACAGTCTGCGCGGGTTAATCCGGAGCATATCAACAAGCCGTCTGTGGTGGGCGGGCGTTAATGGAGGCACATAACACAATGACCCTCTTTGCCCACTTTGCACGCGGTGGCGGATCGCTCGCGGCTCTTGCCGTAGTGCTCGCCGTTGCTGCTCCCGCCGCGCCTGCCGCCGCGCAGGAATTGCCGACCTTCCAGGCCGACGAGCCGTCGCCCCCGCCGCCCCCACGTCCCACCCGGGTCGAGAGCAGCGGCGGCCCGGCGCGCGCCGAGATCTACCGCCCCGAGCCCGCACCGGCGCCGCGCTACGAGCGCCCCGCGCCCGAGCGGCAGGCTCCGCGCTTCGAGCGCGCTACCGAATCTCAGGCCGCGCCCCAGCGCCCAGCATTTACCCCGCAGGCCGCTCCGATGCGCGTCGATCCCGATGTCGAAGCGCGCGCCGCCTTGGGGCAGCGCTCTGAGTATCGGCGCGGGGAACGCCGCGGTCAGGGTGGCTTCGGCAGCGGTGTGATCGATCGTGCCGAGACTGTGCGACGCGAGCAGCGCGATGCCCGCGGTGTTGATCCGTCCCCCCAACAGATCGACCGTCGCAGCGAACAGCGCGCGGATCGTGTCGAACAGCGCGGCGACGTGCGGGCCGGTCAGCTCGATCGGCGCGGCCGCGATGCCGCTGCAGACCGCGTCGACCGCCGCACCGACATCCGCAGCGACCGCATTGAAGATCGCGGCGATCGCCGGGCCGACCGGGTCGAAGACCGCGGCGATTTCCGAGCTGACCGGATCGAGGATCGCGGCGAACGCCGGGCGGACCGCGTCGATGGACGCCGCGACCAAAGCTGGGGTGGCGGCATCCGCGACCTCGACCGCCAGACCCGCCGTGACGATTGGCGTGACGGGCGCGATGGCCGCCGCGACGAGTGGCGTGACGGACGCCGGGACGACCGGCGTGCGGACCGCCGTGACTGGCGGCGCGACGACTGGCGCTGGGGCTGGAACGGCCGCCAAGGCTGGGACAACCGCGACTTCCGCCGTTGGGACAACCGGTGGCGCGATAACCGCAACTACAACTGGTTCAGCTATCGTCGCTCGCACCGAGCTTTCTTCCAGCCCGGCCCCTACTTCGCGCCATTCCGGAGCCATCGCTACGATCGGCTATCGACCGGATTTTACCTCAATAGCCTGTTCTTCCAGCCGCGCTTCTTCATCAACGACCCCTGGGCTTACCGCCTGCCGCCCGCCTATGGCCCGTATCAATGGGTTAGGTATTATGACGATGTGCTGCTGGTCGATATCTACAGCGGCGAGGTTGTAGACAATATCGCAGACTTCTTCTGGTAGGTCTCCGCCCATACAGAAGCAGCCCCGCCGGAGCGATCCGGCGGGGCTTTTTGTGCCGGCGTGTTTGTGTGGCAGGGCTCCCTCAGCCCTGGACTTTGCCGAAGGGCAGCATCCGGAACAGCGTCCCATCCTTGTCGAGCAGCGTGTGTTTGAGCGCCGCGAGCGAGTGAAAGGCAATTAGCACCAACAGGGCGATCCCGGACGCGCCGTGAAGCTCGAAAATCTGCTCGCCTAGCGCCGGGTTGTTCGGCACCGGCAACGCGGGCAGCTGGAACAGGCCGAACACGCTGATCGGCTCGCCAAAAGAGGACAGCGCGATCCAGCCAGCAATCGGCATCACCAAAAGCAGGGCATAGAAGGAAAAGAACACGATCCGCGACAGCGTCCGTTCCCATCCGGCATGGTTGGGGTTCTCCGGCGGCGGCGGGTTAACCTGCCGCCATACCAGCCGTACCAGCACAATCGCGAAGATCACGACGCCGAGCGCAAAGTGATTCGCCATGATCGCGCCGCCTTCCGCCTTGGTCGGAGCGTCTTCCGCAAAGACGCGGATCAACCACTGCGCGATCACGAGCGCCGCGATCAGCCAGTGCAGCAGCATGGCGAATCCGGAATACTTGGTCTTGGCGTTGAGGCTCATCTGACGTCCCTTCCCGTGATACCCTGCTGCGTTAAACCTAGCACCGCTGCCGGACTGCACAATAGCGCCGCTTGCATGAGATGGGCGGCTTGCTAATCATTGCCGCTACCCATGACCGTTCCCGCGCCCGTTCCCGCCCCCGTTCCCGGCCCAGTTCCCGCCCCAGTTCCCGCCCCAGTTCCCGACAGCCAAGCCCTTGCCCGCCTCGGCGCCAAAGTGCGCGCGCGGCTGGCGGCG
Organism: Sphingomonadales bacterium; assembly: GCA_038247515.1. Lineage (GTDB taxonomy): Bacteria > Pseudomonadota > Alphaproteobacteria > Sphingomonadales > Sphingomonadaceae > Erythrobacter. The sequence continues at coordinate 12,765 of JBBRUU010000059.1, read as the reverse complement.
AACGCCGAGATCTACCGCGTGCCGGCAGAAGGGATCGAGCTGTTCGCCCTCGGCGGCTTCCTTGCAGATGAGGAATGCGCGGAGCTATGCGCGATGATCGACGCCATCGCGCAACCTTCTGGGCTGCACGAGCTTGATTATGCGAGCGGCTATCGCACCTCCTATTCCGGCGACCTCGATCCGCACGGACCCTTGGTGGCGGGGATATCGCGGCGGATCGATGCGCTGCTGGGGATCCACCCCACCTTCGGGGAGCCCGTGCAGGGTCAGCGCTACCTTCCGGGGCAGCAGTTCAAGCCGCACAACGACTGGTTCTACACCTCGGAAGGCTATTGGCCGCCGGAAGAAGCACGCGGCGGCCAGAGGAGCTGGACGGCGATGGCCTACCTCAATGACGTCGAAGCAGGCGGCGCGACAGCCTTCGTCGCCGCCGGTATCCAGATCGAGCCCAAGCGCGGCGTGCTCGTCGTCTGGAACAACGCTCTGCCCGACGGGCGCCCCAACGAGGGCACGCTGCACGCCGGAATGCCGGTGGAGCGCGGGAGCAAGTACATCATCACCAAGTGGTACCGCTCCCGCGCGTGGCGCTGAACGGGCGGCGACGGCGCGCTCAGCTTTCGGGCGGGGCGGTTTGTGCCGCTGCCTTGCGCTCCAGATGCGCGGCTTGCGCCAGACTCTCGACCCGCTGCGCGAGCCGCAGGATTTCAAGCTGGGTGCGCAGGTTCACCTCGTAATCGTGACGGGCAGTAATGCGATCTTTGCGCGCATGCCGGTTCTGGCTCATCAAGATGATCGGTGCCTGCACCGCCGCCAGCATCGACAGGATGAGGTTGAGAAAGATAAACGGATAAGCATCGAACGACCGCAGCCCTAAAAGCGTGAGAACGCCGCTGTTGAGCGTGGTCCAGACCAGCAGCACCACACCGAAGGCGATGATGAAGCCCCAGCTGCCGCCTACCGCGGCAACCCTGTCTGCGAGGTGGTCCGACCACGTCGCATGCGCCTGCGCCAGTTCATCGGCATCGCGGCCGGTGAAGCTGCCCGACGCGACATGCTTGAGCACCCGCTGCTCGTCAGCCTCGAGGTCGTCGTAATCGCGGCCCAGAAGGTCGCGTGCGAGCTTGTGGGGATCGGCATCGCGGCGGGTCATGCAGAGCGGACTACGCCTTCGCGAGCGCCTCGGCAATGAGCTGGCGGGTCGGCATGATGCCGTAGAGCGCGATGAAGCTGCCCATGCGCGGGCCCTGCTCGCTGCCAAGCAGCGTCTCGTAAAGCGCCTTGAACCAGTCGCGAAGGGTCTCGAACCCGAACGCCTCGACCTTGCCGATCTCGTAGACGATGGTCTGGAGGTCCTCGGCGCCCGTCGCCGGCTCGGCGGCGGCGAGCGCCGCATCAAGCGCCTTGAGCGCGCCGATCTCGCCGCCCGCAGGGGCGCGCTTTTCGAGCGTTGGTGCAACAAAATCGCGGTTATAGGCAAGCGCGCGGCTGACCAGCGCGTCGAGCGCCGGGTGCGCGGCGGGGTCGGCATTTGCGACATAGTTGCCGAGGTAGGACCACACCGCCTCGCGCGTCGCGCCCGGACCGAGAACCCCAACAAGGTTGAGCAGCAGGCTAAACGGCACCGCAAGCGTCTCGCCCTCGCCCGGTGCCGCGACGCCTGCGTGGCTCTCGTTCGCGCGGGCCAGATGCCAGACCGGATTGCCGAGCCGCTTGTCGATGTCCTGCGCAGGGATAGCGGCGCGGAACTGCCAATAGTCGTCGATGGCCTTGGGGATGACGCCCGCGTGCAATTGCTTAGCGCTCTTGGGATTGGCGAAGATGTAATGGCCGAGGCTTTCGGGGCTGCCATATTGCAACCAGTCCTCGATCGAGAGGCCGTTACCCTTGGATTTGCTGATCTTTTCGCCCTTGCCGTCGAGGAACAGCTCGTAGATCAACCCTTCGGGCTTGTTGCCGCCGAGCACGCGGGCGATCTTGCCCGACTGGATGCCGCTGTCGGTCAGGTCCTTCCCGTACATCTCGTAGTCGACGCCAAGCGCCACCCAACGCATCGCCCAGTCGACCTTCCACTGGCACTTGGCCATGCCGCCGAGCGCGGATTGTTGGACGACGGTGCCGTCCTCGTCGGTGAAGCGGATGATTCCCGCTTTCAGATCTACCACCTCGATCGGCACCTGCAACACCGCGCCCGTTGCGGGGCTGATCGGCATAACCGGCGAATAGGTGCGGCGACGTTCCTCTCCCAGCGTCGGGAGCATGATGTCGAGGATCGCGCCGAAGTTTGCCAGCACGCCCTTCAGCGCGTCGTCGAACTTGCCCGAATTGTAGCAGTCCGAGGAGCTGACGAACTCGTACTCAAAGCCGAAGCGGTCGAGGAAGTCGCGCAGCATCGCGTTGTTATGCGCGGCAAAACTTTCAAACTTTTCAAAGGGATCGGGAATGCGCGAGAGGGGCTTGCCGAGATGCTCGGTAAGCATCGCCTGATTGGGGACGTTGTCGGGCACCTTCCTGAGGCCGTCGAGATCGTCCGAGAACGCCACCAGCCGCGTCGCCGCACCGCCGGTCAGCGTTTCGTAAGCGCGCCGCACCAGGCTTGTGCGCAGAACCTCTTGAAAAGTCCCGATATGCGGCAGGCCCGAGGGGCCGTAGCCGGTCTCGAACAGCACGCCGCCGGGCTTGCCCTCGGGCAGGCGCCTGGCGAGGCGCTGCGCCTCTTGAAACGGCCAGGCCTTGGAGGTGTTCGCAGCGGCAATAAGGGCGTCTTGGGTGATCGTCATGGCGGGGTGGCTATTGGGCATGGCGCACCGGCTTGCAAGCATCAATGGTGGGCCAAGACGGAAGGCGTGTTTCACGTGAAACAGGGGTACAATACGCTGCTGGAGGGGGTCTAACAGGGGTCTAACAGGGGTCTAGAGGGGGTCTAAGGGGGGTCTAGAACGATCTAGGAGGGGTCTGAAACGCAGCGCCCATCGCACGTCAGCCGTTCACGACCGCTTGCCGGTCGTTTACTTTACGCGCCCTGCACCCCATTCTTGAGCCGTGAGTCCCCCTGCAATCCTCCCCCAACCCGTTCCCCTGCCGGCGCTCCATGCGAGCCACGGCGGGCATTGGTTGCGTGAGGGGGGGCTGCGCGCAGCGAACGGGAGCACGAACGCGGTGTCAAAGGGCGACGCGATCATGGCCGCTGCCGATACGCCGGTGCTGATGATCAACGCCCCGCTGGTAGCAAACCGGCTGGGCTATCCCGACCTGTCGGGCCTCGACCTGCTGGAAGCCTTTGCCTTTGTCCACCCTGCGCGCTTTTGCGTGCCGACCCCGCGCGGGCTGGCCGAGGCGCTGGGACTGCCGGTGCCCGGTAACGACGCCGCCGTGCCCGAGCTGCTCCAGCAAGCGGCGGGGGCGCTGGTCGCCGCGTGCGAGGCTGCCGAGTGGTTCGAACGCGAGGGCGCGTGGTCTTCGCTGCAATCGCTGGAACGCCTGCGCTGGCCGTGGGCGCAGGTGCTCCGCGCGCACATCGCCAAGCCTGACAAGGCCGAACGCTGGCTGTTTGCGCGCCTGCCCGAGTGGGAGGAGGCAGGTGAACGCCCCGCCCCGCGGCAAGTCGAGCTCGCGCCTGAGGCGATCGCTGCCCAACTCGCCCGCCTCACCGGCCAAGGCGCCGAACAGCGCGACGGCCAGCGCGCCTATGCGCAGGACGCCGCGCGCATCTTTGCACCGCGTTCGGCTCCGGGCCGTCCGCATCTGGCGCTGGCGCAGGCCGGAACCGGCATCGGCAAGACACTGGGCTACCTTGCCCCTGCCTCGCTGTGGGCGGCGGAATCGGGCGGCACGGTGTGGGTCTCGACCTTCACCAAGAACCTGCAACGGCAACTGCGCGCCGAGAGCCGCCGCGCCTGGCCGGTCAAGCGCGCCGACGGCACGCCTGCGGTGGTGGTGCGCAAGGGCCGCGAAAATTACCTGTGCCTCCTCAACTTGGAAGACGCGCTGCAGGGCGGCTTTGCGGGGCGCCCCGCGATCCTTTCCCATCTGGTGGCGCGCTGGGGCGCCTACACCCGCGACGGCGACATGGTCGGCGGCGACCTTCCGGGCTGGCTCGGCACGCTATTCAGAAAGCGCGGGATCGCCGCGCTCACCGACCAGCGCGGCGAGTGCATCTATGCCGGCTGCCCGCATTACCGGAAGTGCTTCATCGAGCGCGCCGCACGCGATAGCGCGCAGGCCGATCTGGTGATCGCCAACCACGCGCTGGTGATGGTGAACGCAGCGCGCGCGAGGGACCCGAACCAGCGCCCGACGCGGCTGATCTTCGATGAAGGCCACCACGTCTTCGACGCTGCCGATAGCACCTTTGCCGCCACGCTTTCCGGGCAGGAAACCATCGAACTGCGCCGCTGGATCATCGGCCCCGAACGCGAAGCGCGTGGCCGCCGCCGGGGTCTCGCTGCGCGGCTGGCCGACATCGCCAGCTATGACGAGGCGGGCGCTGAAGCCATCGCTGCCGCGTGCAAGGCGGGGCAATTGCTGCCTTCTGACGGCTGGCTCCAGCGGCTTGGCGAAAACGCACCCTTCGGCCCATTGGAAGCGCTGCTCGCCGCTGTACGCGCCGCCACCTATGCCCGCGACGAAAGCGGCGGAATCGATGCCGGCTACGGCATCGAGACCGAAGCGGCGGGCCTGCCCGGCGAAGTGATCGAGGCCGCCTGTAACGCTGCCGAGGCGCTGGCCAGCATCCGTGTGCCGCTGATCCGATTGGGCGGGCGGCTCGAAGCCATCTTGGCCGAACCGCCTGACTGGCTCGATGCGCAGGGCCGCGCGCGGATCGAGGGCGCGCGCTTCGCGTTCATCTGGCGGATCGAACTGATTGCCGCTTGGGAAGCGCTGCTCAACCGATTGGGCGGGCCTGCTGATCCCGATTTTGTCGACTGGCTGGCGGTCGACCGGTCCGACGCGCGCGAATTCGACGTGGCAATCCACCGCCGCTGGCTCGACCCGATGAAGCCCTTCGCCCGTGTCGTGCTCGAACCTGCGCACGGCGTCATGCTGACCAGCGCTACCCTCACTGACCGCACGCAGGACGGCCGCACGCAGGACGGCCGCACGCAGGACGGCCGCACGCAGGACGGCGACCGGTGGGCAAGCGCCATCGCACGATCCGGCGCGGACCATGTCGATGTCACGCCCTTGCTCTCGGCCGCAGAGAGCCCCTTCGATTACGCAGGCCGCGCCGAGGTGCTGATCGTCACCGACATCACCAAGGGCGATCTGCCTGCTCTGGCCGGGGCCTATGCGCGCATCATCGAGGCAAGCGGCGGCGGCGTGCTCGGGCTGTTCACCGCGATCCGCCGGTTGCGCGCGGTACATGGCCGGATCGCCGACCGCCTCGCGCGCGCCGGCCTGCCGGTCTATGCCCAGCACGTCGACCCGATCGACACCGGCACGCTGGTCGATATTTTTCGCGATGATCCGCGCGCCAGCCTGATCGGCACCGATGCCTTGCGCGACGGGGTCGATGTGCCGGGGCATTCCCTGCGCTGCGTGGTGCTGGAGCAAGTGCCCTGGCCGCGTCCCGATATCCTCCACAAGGCGCGCAGGCTGGCAGGCGGCGGCAGCGCCTACGACGACCGCATCATCCGCGGCAAGCTGGCGCAGGCCTTCGGGCGGTTGATCCGGAGCAAGGACGATGCGGGGCATTTCATCGTGCTGTCGCCCGCCTTCCCCTCAAGGCTCCTGCCCGCTTTTCCGCCCGGTACGCCGGTCCTGCGGGTGACGCTTGACGAGGCTTTACAACGCGTCGCGGCTGGTGTCTCGCAGCCGGGCGCCGTGCCGGCCTATGGTGGCGCAACGGGAGCCTTGCAGCCATGAAAATCCTCGGCCTGCTGCGCCACGCCAAGTCCGATTGGGACGACGCCAACCAGCGCGATTTCGACCGCGGGCTGAACGCGCGCGGGCGCAAAGGCGCAGCCGCGATCGGGCAGCATATCCGCGACCACGCGGTGGTGTGGGACAGGTTGATCGCCAGCCCTGCGGTGCGGGTGAAGCTGACGCTTGAAGGCGGGTTGCCCGAGGTGAGCCCGATCTATGACCAGCGATTGTATCTGGCGAGCTTCGATACCATCGCCGAGACGATCGAGGCGCACGCAGGCAGCGGCCATGACGAGGCCAGGGCTATCCTGATATCCGGCCACAATCCGGGGCTTCAGGACGTGCTGCTTGAGCTGGTTGCGCCGGGCAAGGAGAATGCGCTGTTCAAGGAGGCGGTCGTGAAGTTCCCGACTGCCGCCTATGCCGTGCTCGAATGTGATGTGGCGCATTGGAGCGAGCTGAAGCGCTACTGCGCTGAACTCGTCCACTTTACGCGCCCCCGCGACCTTGACCCAGAGCTCGGCCCGGAGGGCTAAATCGGTTCACTGGGCCAGCAGCTTGCGCGGGCCGGGGCCTTGTCCGGCGAGCCGATCCTGCGGGTTTAAGATCGCGCAATGTTCAAGGCTGGCGCGGCCCCTCGATGCTGGGCGGCGAGACGATCCATGTCGGAGGCGAGGCCGATTACATCGCGGTCTACACCTGCGGGGCGCTATCGCAGCGCTTCGCCAAGGGGCAGCCGCTCGGCTATGCGGGGCTGGTGGTGGACGACCTCGGCGCTGCCGAAGCCGTTGTAAAATCGGCTGGGCTCCAACCCTTCAACCACGCCGATTATGCGCCCGGCCGGCGGTTCTATTTCTTCGACCGGGACGGGACCGAGTTCGAGATGGTCAGCTACAACTGATACGTGGACCTAAAACAGCCCCGGCTGCTGCGCGGGCGCCGCGTTTTTTGCCCAAGGCTCGGCAGTGCGGTCGATTGCCAGCGGCCCCTCCCATGCCCGGCATAGATCGAATGCCGCCTGCGCGCAGCCACCCAGCCAGCGCGACCGATCCATCCCCGCCAGCACCACCGGCATCCGGCTGTGTACTGCCTCGGCCTTAGAGCCCGCGCTGTCGGTCATCACCATCGCATAGGCCGCGCCCCATTCCGCCGTCGGCCGCCACAGACCCGCGACTGCGAACAGTGGCTGGTCGGGGAGCGACAACCCACCCAAAGCCATCCAGGTGCGTGTCATCTGCCCCTTTGGCCCCTCGGCCTCGGCCCAGGCGTCCAGCGGGATGAGGCAGCGGCGTGTCTCGAAGGCGTTGCGCCAGAAGGGCGTCGCCAGCTTGTCGGTCCGCGCATTGTTGACCGGCTTTGGCTTGAGCGGCTGGCCTTTCGCCCCGGTAAGCACCAGCGGGAAGCCCCAGGTCATCGCCCTGACCGTGCCTTCTGCCACCACCAGCCCGGAGTAGCCGGGATAGACCTCGGCAGAAAAGTTAGCGCCCGGTGCCCCTTCGACTGCCGAAAACCACGCGGCGACCTCGCTGGCGTTTTTGGTCATGCGGTAGAGGTTGCACATCTCAAAACCCCAAGTCAGGCATTGCCGACGACAAAGCACGCCGCCGCCATCAGCGCCCCGGCCCAGCGGTTGGAGCGGAACCGCGCGAGCGGGTTTGCGGGGTCTGCGGCATCAAGCGTCGCCACCTGCCATGCAAGATGCCCCGCCACCGGGACAAGCGCAACAAGCGCCAAGGTATCCTGGCGAAAGAGCCAGAAGGCCAAGGCCCACAGGCCAATGGTGGCTGCGTAGAACAGCGCGACCCCGCCCATCACCCGCGTCCCCATCGCCAGCGCCGAGGAGCGGATGCCGACCATCGCGTCATCCTCGCGGTCCTGCAGCGCATAGATGGTGTCATAGCCGATCACCCAGGCAATACACCCGGCATAGAGGCAGGCGAGCGCCTCCCAATTGTCCCAGCGCAGCTCGGCCCAACCGACCAGCAGCCCCCAGTTGAACACCATCCCAAGCCATGCCTGCGGCCACCAGGTGATGCGCTTCATGAAGGGATAGGCGGCGACCAGCGCGAGGCTGCCGAGCGCGACAAGCTGCGCCTCGAACCGCAGTTGCAGCAGCACCGCGAGGCCGACGCAGCACAGGGCCATCAGCCAGACCCAGGCCACCTTCTTCGACACCCGCCCGCTCGCCACCGGGCGCAGCGCGGTGCGCGCCACTTGCCGGTCAAGATCAGCATCGACGATATCGTTGTAGACGCAGCCCGCACCGCGCATCGCAATGCTGCCGACGAGCAGCCAGCCGAGCAAAATCCATTGCGTCCCCGCGCCCGCCAGCCACACCGCAAAGACGCAGGGCCAGAACAACAGCCACCACCCGATCGGCCGGTCGAACCGCGCCAGCATCGCAAGGTCGCGGGGAAGCTGCGGCAGGTGCGCTACTACATCGCGATGCTCGCTATCGGGGACGATTTCTGCGCTCACGCCTGCTCTTCAACCTTCGCCGCGCGCCAGCCGAGGATCGCCAGCACCAGCATGGTCACGTTCCCGGCAAAGTCGAGCATCCCGATCGAGGTCAGCACCGGCACCTTGTAATGGAACCAGTAATTGAAGCCGAAGAACGGCAGCAGCAGCACCGCAAAGACTGCAAAGCTGCGCGCGTTCCAACGGGTGACCAGCGCCATAAGCCCGAACAATACCGCCTGCGAACCGAAGCAGGCGATAGTGAAGCGATTGATGAAACTGGTGTCGCGGTAGCCTTGCGTGAAGGCGAGTTCGATTACGCTCGTCGGAGCAAACAGGCACCAGCCGCCAAGGATCAGGAAGATGGCGGCGATCAGGAATTGGGCGGTTCGCGCGGACATGACTTGCTCCCTAGCGCCCCACGAGCCTAGTGCAAAGCCATGCCTGCTACACCCGCTTGGCCTCCCAAGAGCGCCCCACGCTTGTTCGTTGCCGAGACTTTGGCAGCGGGCGCAGCTTTGCGGATCGAGGGCAATCGGGCGCATTATCTCGCGCGCGTCATGCGCGTTGCTCCCGGCGATATCGTCATCCTGTGCGACGACGTGACCGGCGAATGGGCCGCGCGCGTTGCAGACGTGGGCAAGCGCGACGTGGTGCTCGACGTCGCAGAAATGCTCCGTCCGCGCGAAGCCGTGCCAGACCTGTGGCTGTGCCCGGCGCTCCTCAAGAAAGACCGCTTCGACTTCGTGCTGGAGAAAGCGACTGAGCTCGGCGCCGCGCGCATCCAGCCGCTCGTCACCCGGCGGTGCGTTGCAGACAAGCTCAATACCGAGCGCGCCCGGGCGATCACCGTAGAGGCCGCCGAGCAATGCGCCCGCACCGCGCTGCCCGAGCTTGGCGAGCCGATGAAGCTCGATGCGCTCCTCGCCAGTTGGCCCGGCGGACGGGCGCTGTTCTTTGCCGATGAGAACGCCAAAGAACAGGGAGGCGAACCCGCAGCGCAAGCCTTCGCCGCCAACATAGGCTTCCCCGCCGCGATCCTCACCGGCCCCGAGGGCGGCTTCGACGAGGCGGAACGCGCCGCGATCCGCGCCCACCGCGCCGCCCGTCCCATCACCCTTGGCCCGCGCATCCTGCGAGGCGAGACCGCTGCTATGGCCGCGCTCGCCGTATGGATGGCTTGCGCCGGCGATTGGTGACGCTTCTGGCTGTCACGAAGCGGCAAGACAATTCGGCTTGCGCCAGCCAAACGCGAATTTGCCTTCCCACCGGCAAGTCGGTTTTCTAAGGCAACTGGTGAGAGAGGGACCATCCAAGCCATGAGCACACGCGAAGCATCCACTGCCGACGACCCGCTGATCGAACGTCTCGACGACCTGATCGCGCCGATGGCGGGCGGGGAAAAGCCGCCGGCCGACTGGCGCATCGGCACCGAGCACGAAAAGCTCGTCTTCAAGCAGTCGGATCACCGCGCCCCGTCCTACGGTGAGCCTTGCGGTATCCGTGATCTTCTGGGCGGCCTTGAACAGTTCGGATGGAGCCCGGTCGAGGAAACCGGGCCAGATGGAACATCGAACGTCATCGCCTTGAAGGGCAAAGACGGGGCAGTGAGCCTCGAGCCTGCCGGGCAGCTCGAATTGTCGGGCGCGCCGCTGGAAAACCTGCACCAGACCTGCGAGGAAACCGGACGCCACCTCGTGCAGGTCAAGCAGGTCGGCGAGGCCTGCGGGATCGGCTACCTCGGCCTCGGCATGTGGCCCGACAAGACCCGCCAAGAGCTGCCGATCATGCCCAAGGGCCGCTATGACATCATGCTGCGCCACATGCCGCGCGTCGGCACGATGGGCCTCGACATGATGCTGCGCACCTGCACCATTCAAGTGAATCTCGACTATCAGTCGGAAGCCGATATGGTGAAGAAGTTCCGCGTCGGCCTCGCGCTGCAACCCTTGGCGACCGCGCTGTTCGCCAATTCGCCGTTCACCGAAGGCAGGCCCAACGGCTTCCTGTCGTACCGCTCGCATATCTGGTCGGACACCGATCCGGCACGAACGGGCATGCTGCCCTTTGTCTTCGAGGAAGGCTTCGGGTACGAGCGTTGGGCGCGTTACATGCTTGATGTACCGATGTATTTCGTCTTCCGCGATGGGAAGTACATCGACGCTGCCGGACTGTCGTTCCGCGATTTCCTCGATGGCAAGCTGTCGGTCCTCCCCGGTGAACGACCGCGTCAAAGCGACTGGTGGGACCACCTTTCGACCGCCTTCCCCGAGGTGCGCCTCAAAAGCTTCCTCGAAATGCGCGGGGCCGACGGCGGGCCGTGGAACCGCATCTGCGCACTGCCCGCCTTCTGGGTGGGACTGCTTTACGATCAGGGCGCGCTGGATGCTGCATGGGACCTCGTCAAGAACTGGACGATGGAGGAGCGCGAGGCACTTCGCAACGCCGCGCCGAAGCTGGCGCTGGGTGCGCCTGTCCCCGGCGGCCACACCCTGCGCGACATTGGGCGAGAGGCGCTGGCGATCGCGCACAAGGGGCTGGCGGCGCGTGCGCGGCTCAATGCCAGCGGTGACAACGAGACCGGCTTCCTCGACACGCTCGACGAGATCATCGCCAGCGGCAAGGTTCCGGCGCAGCGGCTGCTCGACGCTTATCACGGCGAATGGAATGGCGACATTGGCCGCGTTTACGATCAATCGTTCTGAGGAGGGAATAACAAGATGCTGATCGTATTGGCCAAGGCCCAAGTCGGCAAAGACGCGATGGAAGCGGCCACCGCAGCGATTGCCGACATGGTCGCAGCCTCGAACGCGGAGGCTGGCTGCATCGCCTATGCCTTTACACAGGACGTGCTCCAGCCGGGCGTGCTCCATATTGTCGAAAAGTGGACGGACGAGGCCGCCCTCGCCGCGCATTTCGCCGCGCCCCACATGGCGGCCTTCGGAGCGGCGATCGCGGCGCTCGACTTCAAGGTGATCGAGGCGGTGAAATACCGTGCCGATGAAGGATCGCCGGTGATGTAATCCTCCTGGGCAGGCCCTATTCCGCCGGGAAACCTTGCGCCTCGCCGGAGCTTGGCGCGCTGCCTCCGATGATCCGCCGCTTCAGCCGGGCGAGCGGCGCGGTGATGAGGCCGCGCTCCTCCATCCACGCATGATACTCGCGATATTTCGGATCTTCGGCGAGCAGGTGCGCTTCCTCGGTCCGTGCGCGCCAATAGTATATGGCGCCCACCACCAGCAGGAAAACGCTGTTCCGCAGCGCATCGAGCCAGGTTCCGCTGGTCACGAGGAATGGCAGGACCGATGCCCACCAGAACAGGTTTTTCGCCAGATAGGCCGGGTGGCGGGTAAAGCGGTACGGCCCATTGGTGAGCACGCCGCGATAGGTGAGGTTTGAAAAGCGGATCCCGAAGGCCACCGTTGCCCAGCCGTAAATGCCTGTAAGCACGACCAGAAGCGTCCCCCACACCCACAGCAGCGCGTTGTTACCTGCCAGCCAGTGCGCCCAGCCCGGCGTGCCGATTTCATAGCTCAGCACCTGATTATCAGGCCCGATGATGCCCCACACGAAGGGCGGATAGCACAGCAGCGCGGCGAGCCACCCGGCCAGGAACGGGTTGCCGGAACGGATGTGCGAATCCAGCGGGCGCAAGGTGAGCAGGTAGCCGACCGTGCCGATCTGCACGTCGATCAGAAACAGCAGCGTCACCAGCAGCATCACGAAATCGACTGGATTGGCAAGGAGTTGCGCAGGGCTTGCCTCCACCACCTGCGCAAAGCCGGGCGGCAGGATCGAGATCATGAAGGCGCCAAAGAAGCCCTTGATCGCCCATGCGCGCCAGTGCTTGGCGATGGCCGCGCTGCCCCAATGCTCGCGGCCGATCACCCCGCCGCCGGTCACAAAAGCGCCGAAGTGGTAGCACCCGTCGCGCGGGTCGACGAGGTAGCGGTCGAGCCAAATTACGTAAGGAACCGAGAGCATTACCAGCGGCAGGACGGCGCCGGTCAGCACCTCCATCGCAAACAGGTAGGTGCCGCTCCAGTACCAGCGCCCCAGTGCATAGAAACCCGCCAGCAGCGCCCATGTCGCCCACAACCCGGCCAGCTTGATCACCGCCACCGGCAGCACTTCGGGCAGGGGGCGCTTCAAGCTCCAGTCGATGCCGGTGGAGGCGCGCAGGTGGACCTTATCGACCAGCAGCGACCACATTGCCATTGGCACGGCGGTAAAGAGCATCGCCGCTAGCGCCGCGTAAGGCCCTGACAAGACACCCCTTTCACCGGACAATCCGCCACCGATGCCAAGCACGCCGGCGATCTCGGGGTAGGAGCGGCACAACGCGATCCACCCCCCCAGCCCCGCCAATCCGGCAAGGCCACCGCCGCTTGAGACGTCACTTGGCGGGCGGCTCACAGGGCAAGCTGCCGGGGAGGCCGAACGCTC
>JBBRUU010000058.1:0-15811 GCA_038247515.1 Sphingomonadales bacterium | reverse complement strand
TCGCAGACCAGTGAACGCAGCTGTCAGCGGTTCCAGTGTCCTCAGGCCGGCATCACCTGCAACGGCAGGCTCTTCAACCCGCCCACAAATGTGCTGCTCGCCCGCTTCGCCTCGCCAGCCGGTTCCACCGCTGCGACCCGGTCGAGGATCGCCTCGAACAGGATCTTCATCTCCAGCCGCGCCAGGTGCAGGCCAAGGCACTGGTGCGCGCCGGCCCCGAAGGCGAGATGGCGGTTGGGCGAGCGGGCGGCGTCAAAGCGGCGCGGATCGGGGAATTGCGCGGGGTCGTGATTGGCGGCGACGTAGTTCATCATCAGCCAGTCGCCTGCCTTCACCTGCTGCCCGCCAAGCTCGCAGTCCTGCGCGGCGGTGCGCATGAAGTGCTGCACCGGGCTGGTCCAGCGGATCGCCTCCTCGACGATGCCGGGGAGCAGCGAGCGATCTGCCCGGACGCGGGCATATTGCGCAGGATCGCGGGCGAGCGCCTGCATCGCGCCGGCTGTGCTCGCCGAAGTCGTGTCGTGCCCGGCGGTGGCGACGATGATGTAGTAGCCGGCCATGTCGCGCGGCGGAAGCGGCTCGCCGTCGACCAGCGCATTGGCGATGACGCTCGCTACATCGTCGGTAGGGTGGCGGCGGCGGTCCTCGGCGATCCCGGCGAAGTAGTCCTCGAAGGTCTTCACCGCGCCCGCGACGATCTGCACCACTTGTTCCGGCGTCATCTTGTCGAGCCCGCTGCCCGACAGGTCCTTGTCCTGCCCGCCGAACAATTGCTGGGTGAGCATCTGCATCCGGAATTCGTCTGAAGGCGGCACGCCCAAGATCTGCATCACCACCCGCAAGGGATAGGGGCCGGAGACTTCCTTGACGAAATCGACCTCGCCCAAGCCTCCCGCGAGCATCCGGTCGACAGTCTGCGCCGCCAGCACGCGCAGCTCGTCTTCAAGCCGCGAAAGGTTGCGCGGCATGAACCATTCCTGCGTCAGCTTGCGATATTTTGGGTGGATCGGGGCATCGAACACCACCAGCGAATCCACCAGCATGTTCGATCCGGTCGCAGCGCGGCTGAATTCGATGGCTTGGTTGAAGCTGAACACCACCGGGCGCGGGTTGTTGAGGAAGCTGGCATTGTCCTTCGAGATCCGCATCACGTCGTCATAGCCGGTGACGAGCCAGAAGGGATCGAACAGTCCGGGCGTATCGGGCTGCACCTTGGCCACCGGCGTGGTCGCGCGGATGTGATCGAAGGTGTCGAGCAGCCCGTCCCACTGGGCATAGGCGTGCGGATCAATCACCTGGCGGGCGAGGTCACCGGAGAGAATAGCCTCCCCGTTTTTGGCGCCGCTCACGCCGCTTCTGCCTTCGCTTTGGCGACGTATTCATCGCGCAGCTCGCGCTTGTAGAGTTTGCCGTTGGCCTCGCGCGGGAGCTCGGGGCGGAAGTCGAACAGCTTGGGCATCTTGATCTTGGAGAGGCTCACGCCGAGGAAATCGCGCAGCTCTGCCTCCAGCGCCGGGCCGGCATCGGCCATGTCCCGCGGCTGCACCACCGCAACGACCTTTTCGCCGAGGTCGGGGCAGGGCCCGCCGATCACCGCTGCATCCATCACCTTGGGATGGGTGACGAGCAGGTTCTCGATCTCCTGCGGGTAGATGTTGACGCCCCCGCTGATGATCATGTGGCTCTTGCGGTCGGTGAGGAACAGGAAGCCGTCCTTGTCCAGGTGCCCGATGTCGCCGAGCGTCATCCAGCCGCTGGGGTGCATGGCCTCGGCGGTCTTGGCGGGATCGTTGTGATAGGTCGGCAAGTTCACGTTCTCGAAGTAGATAAGGCCGTCCTCGTCCGGACCCAACTCCTCGTTGTCGGGCCCACAGACGTGGACCTTGCCGTGCACCGCGACGCCAACCGTGCCGGGTTTGGCCAGCCAGTGCTCGGACTTCACCAGCGTCATGCCGATCATCTCGCTGCCAGCGTAATATTCGTTCACGATCGGCCCCCACCATGCGATCATCTCGCGCTTGATCGGCACCGGGCAGGGTGCGGCGGCGTGGATCGCGCGTTGATGGCTCGACAGATCGTAGCGGCTGCGCACTTCGGGATCGAGCTTGAGGAAGCGCACGAAGTGGGTCGGCACCCACTGGCTGTCGGTCACCTTGTAGCGTTCGATTGCCTGCAAGGCTTCCTCGGGGTCGAACTTCTCCATCATCACCACGGTGCCGCCGAGGCGGTGGACGGTCGAGCACCAGCCGATCGGCGCGGCGTGGTACAGCGGGGCGGGGGAGAGATAGACCATCGAGCCGTCAGCCGGCATCCCCATACCCATCGTCGCCAGACCGAGCAGCGGGACAGGCGCAGCGGGATCGGGGTCTTCAGGCGGTGCCGGGCAAATGCCCTTGGGGCGCCCGGTCGTACCGCTTGAATAGAGCATCAACAATCCGGCGCTCTGATCGGGGATCGGATCGCTGGGCTGGGCGGCAAGCGCTGCGGCAAATCCCTCCGCATCGCCTGCATCCATTATCAGAACCGCAAGACCCGGACACTCGGCGCGGATGCCCTCAAGCACCCCGGCAAAGGCACCGCTCGTGATCAGCACCTTCGCCTGCGCGTCGCGGATGATGTAAGCGGCCTCGCGCGCGGTCAGGCGTGACGAGATCGGCACCAGCATGGTTCCGGCGCGCTGCGAGCCCCAGATCAGGGTGAAATACTCGATCCGGTTTTCGAGCAGCACCGCAAAGGCATCGCCCCCGGAATCCTTGGCGCCAACGCCGTGGGCGCGCAGCAGGTGGGCGAAGCGGTTCGATTCGGCCTCCATTTCGCCATAGGTGATCTGCTGGCCCGATCCGGTCATGATGACGGCGGGATGATCGGGACGGCGCGCTGCGTGCGCGATCGGGTGCATCGACATGTGTTCTCTCTCCCTGGCCGCGGCGCGCATTGCTGCGCGCTCATTGGCTCGGGGAGGAAATTGGCGCGGGCTGCGCGGCCTCGCAAGCAAAATCGGTACGAGAAACGCTACCGATCACCGGAGTGAGCGTGGATGGTCTGCAAAGAAGAAAAAAAGGCGGCGGGCTAACCCGCCGCCATAATCGGACACCCTCTCCGATATCCGGCCCGCTCACAGCGGGCAATCTCGTGAACCGTTAAACTCCGGCTCGTGAAGCGTTAAGCGCCGGGCTTATTCGCCGCCCTGGCCGGTGAGGCGGCCGTCGCGGGCGTAGGCCAGCTGTGCTACGCTTTCGACCATATACGGAATCGGATTTACCGCAAGACCTTCAACGCGAACTTCATAGTGGAGGTGCGGACCGGTCGAACGGCCGGTCGAACCGACGTAGCCAATGAGATCGCCCTTCTTCACAGTATCGCCCGCAGCGACCGCGAGGCGCGAAAGGTGGGCGTAGCGGGTTTCCATCGAAGCGCCGTGCGCGATGCTGATGAACAGGCCGTAGGACGAGTAGAAGTCGGCGCGGTCAACCACGCCGTCACCGGTGGCAAATACCGGGGTGCCGGTCGGCGCGGCGAGGTCGATGCCCTGATGCTGGCGGCGGCCTCCAAGTACCGGGTGGTTGCGCATCCCGAAGCCGCTGGTCAGCGCGGCGCCTTCGAGCGGCATGCGCGACGGCACGGAAATACCGCGCTGCGGGATCGGCGAGGAAAAGGCGGGGACGGCTTCGGCAGTGCCGACAACCGGTGTCGTGCGCTCGATCGCGGTCCAACTGGCGAACAGCGACTTGAACCGCGCATCGCCAAGATCAACGATTTCGCCCTGCGCCTCGCGTACCGGCGCTGCCATGTCGGCGCCCGCGCTGGTAGCCGTGGTGGTGGCAGCCGAGTTGGCGGAGTTGGCGAAAGCCGGAGCAGCGGCGGAAACCAGCACGGCTGAGCAGCTAATTGCAGCGAGCTTCAGCACAGTGCGAAAGACAGATTTCATAAAGCGACCCGGTCCCGATTGCGGCTTTGCGCCGTAGGAGTAATTCGGCACGTCTGCTGCGCGCCCTTGATGTGGGTTAGTTATCCGGGTGAGTAGTTAAAGCGCAATCTCTTCATAAAAACGACGCGACAAACCGGCTGCAAGACGCGCTGAGTCGTTGAACGGCGGCTTAACGTGCCCCTTAAAGTGCCGTTTTACGAGGTTCTGCCACAGGGATTCGGGCTCCGAATGTGCCAGTTCGGCACAGCGCAAAAAGTGCTTGGTGCCTGCTGCGACGTGCCGGATTTCGTCGTCAAGTATGCGCGTGAGGATCTTCGCGCCATTCTCATCACCCGCTGCCCGGACCCGCTCAAGCGTCGCTGGCGTCACATCGAGGCCGCGCGCTTCCAGCACCATCGGCACCACCGCAAGCCGCGCGGTAACATCGTGGCGGGTGGCGTGCGCTGCCTCCCACAGCCCCGCATGAGCGGGAAGCGCCCCGTAGCGGCTGCCGAGGCTCGACAGCTTCCGCGCCAGCAGCGCGAAGTGCATCGCCTCGTCCGCCGCGACGGCAAGGAAGTCGGTGACGAATTCTTCGCCCATCTCCGCGCCGAAGCGTCCGGCCATGTCGAGCGCCAGGTCGATCGCGACGAATTCGATATGGGCAAGGCTGTGCCACAGCGCGATTCGCCCGCGTTCGGAACCGCCCTTGCCGCGCTTGGGCATCTGGCTCGGCGCGAGCAGCTCGGGCGTTTCGGGCCAGGCCGGCTGGTCGGGCATGGCGACGTCGAAGGTGAACGCCAACGCCCCGCGCCGCCACGCGCGCGCTACCTCGCGGGCGGCAAAGCACTTAGCGCGTGGTTCGGGCGTGAGCAGTGCGGCGCGGATGGCTTGGGCGACGGTGGTCATGGCTAGGTCACAGAGCGTTCGCTGCGGCGAGCACGTCCTCGGCGTGGCCGGCGACTTTCACCTTGTCCCAGACGCGCGCGATCTTACCGTCGGCGCCGACCAGATAGGTGGCGCGGACCATCCCCATGTAGGTCTTGCCGTACATCTGCTTTTCCGCCCACACGCCGAGCGCATCGGACAGCCCGCCTTCCTCGGCATCGGTCGCGAGCGGGGCGGTGAGGCCGTGCTTGGCGATGAACCTGGCGTGCTTCTTGGCTGGGTCCTTGCTGACCCCGAGAAGCTTGGTGCCCGCCGCTTCGAACGCGTCCTTCAGCGCAGAGAAGTCCTTGTTCTCGGTGGTGCAGCCGGGCGTGTCGTCCTTGGGATAGAAGAAGATCACCAGCTTGGAGCCGGCGAAGTCCGAAGGCTTCACGCTGCCGCCGTCGGGGGTTTCCATGGCGATATCGGGTAGCGCGTCGCCGATGGCGGGAAAATTGCTCATGTGTCAGGTCTCCTGTTGCGATGGCAGAATGTCGGTGCCGAGGATTTGTTTCCACGTGTGCGCAACGCTCTGCCGTGCGGCGGCAAAGGCATCCAGCAGGTCAGCGTAGCTTTCATGGCCGCAAGCCCGCGCCAGAGCCCGCGCGCCCGAGGGCGGCGGCTCGCGTCCGTCCGGGGCGAGCAGGCGTCCTGCGACCAGCATACGGCTCATCAGCGCATGGGGCACTGCCAGCTCTTCCGGGACGAGACCCGCCTCGGCCAGCCCGCCGAGCGCTACCGCCAGATCGGGATCGAGCGCCTGCAGGGCGGCTTTGGCAAGCGGGGTGCCGTCCGCTGCCTCTCCGCGCAGTTGCAGGTAGTGGATGAGGAACTCGATATCGACGAGCCCGCCGCGTGCCAGCTTGGCATCGACGGGCCCGCTCTGCGGCTTGTGCTTGGCCATCTCGGCGCGCATCTCCAGCACCGCATCGCGCAAGGGCCCCTTGTCGCGCGGAGCGCCCAGCACTTCGGCAAGCACCGCCTCGAGCCCGGCGCGCGCGCTTTGCGAGCCGTAAATAACCCGCGCGCGGGCCTGCTCAAATTCCACCCACGTCCACGCTGCCTCGCGCTGGTACTTGCCGAAAGCCTCGCAGCTTACCGCCAGCGGACCTTGGTTGCCCTGCGGCCTCAGGCGCGTGTCGATCTCATACAGCGCGCCTTGCGCGGTCGGCACTGACAGCGCGGCGCCGATCCGGCTGGCGAGGCGGTTGTAGTAGATCGTCGCTCCCAGTGGCCGCTCGCCGTCCGACTGTGCGGCAAAGTCGCCAGTGAAGAGGTAGACGATGTCGAGGTCGGAGGCATGGGTCAGCGCCCCGCCGCCCAACCGCCCGAGCCCGAGGATCAGCAGCTCGCTCCCAGCAATGCGCCCGTGCTTGGCCGCGAATTCTGCCACCGTCGCATCCGCCGCCAGATGCAACGCGGCTTCGGCCGTGCGCGACAGGGCGCGGGCGATGTCGAGCGGATCGGCGAGCCCCTCGATAAGCTGGATGCCGAGCGCAAAGCGGGTCTCGCCGGTGACGATGCGGATCGCGTCGAGCAGCGCCTCGTAATCTTCGCGCCCCGCCGCGCCGCGCATTCGCACCATGATCGCGGCCATGTCGCCGGGGAGGTCGAGCGCATGCCTGTCGATCAGCGTGTCCAGCAGCTCGGGCTTGCGCGCCAACTCGTCCGACAGGACCGGCGCCAGGGTCAGGGCGGCCACCAGACGTTCGATCAGGTCGGGGCGTGCGTCGAGCAACCGGAAGGTGGTGATCGCCGATGGCACGCTTTCGATGATGCGCTCCCAGCGGGTGATGGCGCGCAGCGGATCGTCGCTCCGCGCCATCGCGTCCAGCAGCGCTGGGGCAAGCCGATCCCATGCGGCAACCGCCTGCGGCGAGCGGATCGCCGCGTGCCGCCCGTCGCGCCAGCCTTCGATCCGCTCGGCGAGCGCGTCGGGGTCGGCAAAGCCCAGCCTCGCAAGCTGCGGGGTGAGCGCGCTCGCCGGCATTGCGACCGGCGCAGGTGCAGCCTTGGGCCGCCCGATCAGTTCTTCGTAGATGCGGCTGGTTCGGACGGTGATCGCGGTCAGCTCAGCTACCAGTGTCGCCCCGTCCGCCAGCCCATCGAGCCGCGCGACATTGTCCAGCGCCTCGCCCTCAGGCAGGGTGTGAGTCTGGCGGTCGCCCACCATCTGCAACCGGTGTTCGACCTGCCGCAGCCGGTCGTAAGCCTCGCCCAGCACGCGCGCATTTTCGTAAGTGATCCACTCCGCCTCCGCCAGCGCGTCGAGCGCCGCACGCGTGCCCCTGAGCCTCAGCGAGGCATCGCGGCCACCGTGGATCAGCTGGTGGGTCTGGGCATAGAACTCGATCTCGCGGATGCCCCCGCGCCCGCGCTTGACGTCGAAGCCGGAGCCGGGGGCGGGCGGGCCCGCGTGGCTGTCACGGATGCGGTGGGTGAGCGCGCTGATCTCCTCGATCGCGCCGAAATCGAGCTGGCTGCGCCATACGAAAGGCCGGATCGCCGTGAGGAAATCCTCGCCTGCCGCGATGTCGCCGGCAGCCGCACGAGCGCGGATGAAGGCGGCCCGTTCCCACGCCAGAGCATGGCCCTGATAATGGGTGAGCGCCGCGCCGACAGGAACGGCGAGCGGGCTGACCTCGCTCGCGGGGCGCAGCCGCAGGTCGACCCGCAGCGCATAGCCATCAGCCGTGTTGCCCGCAAGGAGCGCCACCACGCGCCGGGCATAGCGTTGCGCCGCCTCGCCCGGATCGTCGGATGGACGGCGGGCGAGGCGCTCGCGGTCGAACAGCAGGATCGGGTCGATGTCCGAGGAATAGTTGAGCTCGCCTGCGCCCTGCTTGCCGAGCGCCAGCGCGATAAACCCTGCGGCGTCGTCTTTGCCGGTGCGCTCGGTGATCGCGGATCGGATTGCTCTGTCCAAAGCCCGGTCGGCGAAGGCGGTCAGCTCGCCCACCACGCGCGTTAGCGGAAAGGCGCCCGCCAGATCGCCGAGCGCCAGCGCTGCCGCCAGCGCCAACCGCTCGCGCCTGAGCGCCACCTCGGTATCGGAGTTGTCCCCCTGTATCCCCGCCCAACCGAGCGCTGCTTCGCCGTCCCCTGCGGCGAGCAGCGCAGCAAGCTCGGGCATCCGCTCTAGCGCCCGCGCCAGAAACGGCGCGTGGCTCCGGGCGCGGTGGAGCGCGCTCTCCCAGTCGGCTTTAAGGTTCTCTCCCATCCCCGCCCCTATTACGAGGCTTGCTGCGACCCGCAAGAGCGCCCGCTTGCGTGCAGATAACGCCTCTGCGATGGGATATCCCGATCTGATGTCACGATCCGGGAGAGACTTCGTATGGCTCGCATCCACTTGGCGCTCGGCGCATTGCTGGCGGGCACGCTCGCTCTTGCCGCCTGTGACAGCCTGCCCGGCATGGCCAGCGCTAGCGCCGCGCTCGGCGGGTCTGAAGTCCCGGCGGGCCAGATTTCCGAGACAACGATGAAAGATGCGGTGCGCATCCTGTCCAGCGACGCTTTCGAGGGCCGCGCGCCCGGCACTGCGGGGGAGGAAAAGACCGTCGCTTTCCTCACCGAGCGCTTCAAGGCTGCCGGCCTCAAGCCCGGCAACGGCACATCGTGGGTGCAGGAAGTCCCGCTGGTCGAGATCACCGGCAAGAACTACGCGCCCTTGACCGTGACCGGCGCGAGGGCCGGCGGGCTGCTTAGCTTCGACTTCGCCAAGGACTGGGTCGGCGTCACCTATCGCGAGCAGGCCACAACCGCGATCAAGGACAGCGAGCTGGTGTTCGTCGGCTACGGCATCAACGCGCCCGAACGCGGGTGGAACGACTACGCCGGGCTCGACGTCAAGGGTAAAACGGTGGTGATCCTCGTCAATGATCCCGACTGGCAGACCGCCGGGCTGGAGGGCGCCTTCAACGGCAAGGCGATGACCTTTTATGGCCGCTGGACCTACAAGTTCGAGGAAGCCGGCCGGCAGGGTGCGGCAGGTGCCCTGATCGTTCACCAGACAAAGCCTGCCGCCTATGGCTGGAACGTCGTCGAAAGCTCGTGGACCGGCGCGCAGGCCTATGCCCAGCGCGGTAAGAACGCCCCGCCGCTAACCCAGATGAACGGCTGGGTCACCGAAGCTTCCGCCAGGCTGCTGCTCAATGCCGCGGGCCAGGATCTGGGGGCGCTGACTAAGGCGGCGCAGACCAAGGGCTTCAAAGCCGTGCCGCTCGGCTTGAAGCTTTCGACCAGTTTTACAAGCGACATCCGCAGCTTCAAGTCGCACAACGTCATCGGTATCCTGCCCGGCACCGAAAAGCCCGGCGAATATGTGCTCCACACCGCGCACTGGGATCACCTCGGGCGCTGCACTGCGGCACCTGACGGCGACGACATCTGCAACGGCGCGATCGACAACGCCACCGGCACTGCCGCGCTGGTCGCTCTCGCCGGGGCGCACGTCAAGGCTGGCGCTTCGCGCCGCAGCCTGGTGTTCCTTGCGGTGACGGCGGAAGAATCCGGGCTGCTCGGCGCCGACTACTATGCGCAAAACCCGGTCTTCCCGCTCGCCCAGACGGTCGGCGGGGTGAACATGGACGCGCTGCAGATGGCTGGCCCCGCCAGAGACGTGACCGTGGTTGGCCTCGGCAAGTCGGACCTCGACCGCTTCCTCGAAGCCGCGCTCAAGGTCGACGGGCGGACGATCACCCCCGACGCCAAGCCCGAGGCGGGCTATTACTACCGCTCCGACCACTTCGCCTTTGCCAAGCGCGGCGTGCCGATGCTTTATATCGATGGCGGGCAGGACCTCGTCACCGGTGGGCGATCCGCAGGCGAGGCAGTCGCAAGCGACTACACCGACAACCGCTACCACGGCCCCAAGGACGAGTATGATCCGGCCTGGAACTGGTTGGGCGTGATGGCCGACCTTCAGCTCTACTATCGTCTCGGCAAGATGATGGCGACGAGCACCGGTTGGCCGAACTGGGTCGCAGGCGACGAATTCCGCGCTACCCGTGACCAGAGCTGCGCGGCGGCCGACAAGGGCTGCTGACCGCCACCATGACGATGATCATGCCATCCGAGTGGGCGCCGCAGGACTGGTTGTGGATCGGCTTTCCGCACCTCGCCGCGGAATGGCCTGGCTGGCTTGAACCGGCGCAGGAGCAGATGGCCGACTTCGCTTCCGCCGTGGCGCAGAGCGGACAGGAGGTGCGTTTGCTGGTTTACGACGAGGCTAATGAAGCCCGTGCGCGTGAACTCGTCAGCGGCAAAGTGACGCTCGAGCGGCGGGCCTATGGCGACGTCTGGCTACGCGACACCGGACCGCTGGTGGTGCATCAGGGGCATGGGCGCGCCGCGCGGCGTTTCGGCTTTAACGGCTGGGGCGGTAAGTACCTCATGCCGGGCGACACGGAGATCGGCGCGGAACTGGCGCGCGATGCAGGGCTCGCCATCGTAACATCGCCGATGATCCTTGAGGGCGGGGCGGTGGATGGCGACGGCACCGGGCTGGTCGCGACCACCGAGCAGTGCCTCCTCAACTCCAACCGCAACCCGCAGATGACCCGTGCCGAGATCGAAGCGGAACTTGGCCAGCAGCTCGGCTTCACCCGCGTGCTGTGGCTGGGCGATGGCCTCGTCAACGATCACACCGACGGCCATGTCGACAACCTTGCGCGCTTTGTCGCGCCGAACCGGCTGGTGGTTCCGCAAGCGACCGGCAAGGATGATCCTAACGCTGCGATCTATGCCGATGCCGCCGCGCGCGCGGTCGCCGCAGGGGTCGAGGTGGCGCGCATCCCCTCGCCCGGACGCATCGAGCGCGACGGGTTTATCGAGCCCGCCAGCTACGTGAACTTCGCGATCACCTCGCATCTGGTGGTGGTGCCGACATTCGGTTCGCCCCACGATGCCGACGGGGTCGCGGCGATCGCAGCACTGTTCCCCGGCCGTGACACCATCGGCCTGCCGGGCGAGGCGGTGCTGGCAGGCGGCGGCGGCTTCCATTGCGCCAGCCAGCAGATGCCCGCGGCAGCCGCAATTTAACGCTTCGTTAAGGGTTTGGGCGGAGAGTGCGGTCGATGAACCGCGCACCTGCCTCCTTTGGCGCCCTCGCTCACCCGCTCCTCGCCGCCACGTGCATCGAGTCGCTGGAGATCGCGCGGCGCGTGATTGTGCTCGGCTGCGCTGCGGCGTTGATTATGGCGGGCAAAGCCTTCCCGTTCTGATCAGACCAGTCGCGCCAAGGCGGCGATAGCCGCGGCTCCCAGCGCCAAGCCTAACATTTTGCGCCATGGGCGGTCCGCAATCTGGCCCGATACCAGCGCGGCCAGGCGGTCGGCTACGCCTCGCGCACAAGGGTGCGCAGTTCAGCAGCGCCGATCATCAGCAAGAGCGCATTGGCAAGCACCACCGCCTCCAACACCGCCTCCACCAGTGGCAGCGCCAGCGCGGGCATAAGCAGGACCGCCATGCTAAAGCCGGTGAGCCCGCACACGAAGCTTGCGCCCAGCGCGGCTGTGAGCGCGACGGCGACCTGCAACGCTGTAAAGCCCCCGGGGATTTTCTTCCAGAGCGAGCTTACTGCGCACCGGGCTGTTTGAGCCAGGTTTCCATCTCGGCGATTTCCGCCGTCTGTGCGGCAATCACCCGATTGGCGAGATCGCGCGCCTTGGCGTCCTTAGCGTATTTCAATGCGACTTCGGACATGGCGACCGCGCCCTTGTGATGCGCGAGCATCCCTTGCATGAAAGCGACGTCCGGGTCGGCGGGAATATCGGCCATCGCGGCGTGCATGGAGTCACTCGCCGCCTTGTAGGCCGTCTGCGCTTCGTTGAGATCAGCGGTATTGGCGGTGGGGGTGTCACCTGCCATGGGCTGCGAATGGTCGGCAGCCTCCGGCCCGCCATCGGGACTGGCCTCTCCTCCGCAAGCGGTCAGAGACAACACGGCGGCGGCAGCGAGCAGGTTTGCGGTCAGTTTCATGGATCAATCCTCGGTCTTCAGATCAGGCGGTGTGCCCTGGGCGCGCAGCATCGCGATCGCTTCTGCAAGCGGCATCACCTTCTGGTGCTCCGCGCCTAAGGTGCGAACCGCGACGGTGCCTTCCTCGGCCTCGCGCTTGCCCACTACCAGCAGCTGCGGAACCTTTGCCAGCGAATGTTCGCGCACCTTGTAGTTGATCTTCTCGTTGCGCGTGTCGCTCTCGACCCGGATCCCGGCAGCGTGCAGCAGCGCCTCGACCTCGTGGGCATAGCCGTCCGCGTCCGAGACGATGGTCGCGACCACCGCCTGCACCGGGGCGAGCCACGCGGGGAGACGCCCCGCGAAGTGTTCGATCAGGATGCCGATGAACCGCTCATAGCTCCCGAAGATCGCCCGGTGGAGCATGACCGGGCGGTGCTTATTGCCGTCCTCGCCGATGTAATTGGCATCGAGCCGCTCGGGCAGAACCCGGTCCGACTGGATCGTGCCGACCTGCCAGGTCCGCCCGATCGCATCTGTGAGGTGCCATTCGAGCTTGGGCGCATAGAACGCGCCTTCGCCCGGGAGTTCCTCCCAGCTGAGGCCGTTGGCGGTGAGCGCATCGCGCAGTTCCTGTTCCGCCTTGTCCCAATCGGCATCGCTGCCGAAACGCTTTTCGGGGCGCAGCGCCAGCTTGATGTCATAGGTGAAGCCGAAATCGCGGTAGACGCTGTCAGCCAGCGCGAGGAAGTCCTGCACCTCGGCTACCACCTGAGCCTCGGTGCAGAAGATGTGGGCGTCATCCTGCGTGAACTGGCGCACGCGCATCAACCCGTGCAGCGCGCCGTGGGGTTCGTTGCGGTGGCAGCAGCCCATCTCTCCGAGCCGGATCGGCAGGTCGCGATAGGAGGTGATGCCCTGCTTGAAGACCATCACGTGCGCCGGGCAGTTCATCGGCTTGATCGCCAGCCATTCGGCATCAGCCGCGACCTTGGGAGACGCCGCGCCGCTCTCTTCATCCACGTCCGGCACGATATCGGGTACGGCGAACATGTTCTGCGCATACTTCCCCCAGTGGCCCGACTGCGTCCATTGGCGCACGTCCATCAGCTGCGGGGTCTTGATCTCGCGGTAGCCCGAACCGTCCATCTTGCGGCGCATATAGGCTTCAAGCTCGCGCCAGATGCGGTAGCCTTTGGGGTGCCAGAAAACCGAGCCGTGGGCCTCTTCCTGCAAGTGGAACAGGTCCATCTCGCGGCCCAGCTTGCGGTGGTCGCGTTTGGCGGCTTCCTCGAGCCGCGTGAGGTGGGCGGCAAGCTGCTTCTTGTTGAGCCAGCCGGTGCCGTAGATGCGGGTCAATTGGGGGTTGTTTTGATTCCCGCGCCAGTACGCGCCGGCCACGCGGGTCAGCTTGAAGGCTTCGGGATCGAGCTTGCCGGTCGAAGGCAGGTGCGGCCCGCGGCACATGTCCAGCCAGTCGTTGCCGCTCCAGTAGACCGTCAGCTCCTCGCCCTCGGGCAGTTCCTTGGCCCACTCGGCCTTGAAGGTCTCGCCCTCGCCCGCCCACTTGGCGATGAGTTGCTCGCGGCTCCAGACTTCGCGGCGCAGCGGCTTGTCGGCGCGGATGATGGCGCGCATCGCGTCTTCGATGGCGGGCAGGTCGTCCATGCTGAACGGCTCGCGGCCATCGGGCGCTTTGACGTCGTAGTAAAAGCCGTCGTCGGTCGAGGGGCCGAAGGTGATCTGCGTGCCGGGGAACAGTGCCTGGACCGCCTCGGCGAGGATGTGGGCATAGTCGTGGCGAGCAAGTTCGAGTGCGTCTGCCTCGTCCCGCGCGGTCACCAGCGCCAGTTCGGAGTCGCCGTCGAAGGGGCGGGCAAGGTCGCGCAGTTCCCCGTTGACCCGCGCGGCGAGCGCCGCCTTGGCGAGGCCGGGGCCGATCGCAGCAGCGATGTCCGCCGGGGTCGAGCCCTGAGGCACTTCGCGCACCGATCCGTCGGGCAGGCTGATCTTGAGCAGTTCGGTCATCGTTTGGCGTCCGTCTCGTTTGCCCGCCTTCACGCCGCGCGGGAAGGCAGATTTGGGTCGCGCCCTGCCACAAGCAGAGCTTCACCGGAAGAGCAGTGTTGAACGATCAACGGTCTGGGGAGGACACCGCGCCGCCCCGGACCGGGCGGCGGCTGGCCGGGCTCAGCCCGCAGCAACCCGCCCCCGGACAGGTGTCCGAGTGGTGGAGGTGCAGGTGGTGGCGAGCAGCATGGCCATGCGGGGGGGATAGGTCTCCAACGGCCAAAAGTCACGCGCAAGTTGCTGAAACACTAGCAGGGAGCGGGTCTTCGGAGCCATTATGCAAAAGGAGCTTTCCCTGTCGTCCAACTGGCCCCCTGCCATGCTGCGTTATCGGATCTCGGTATCCGCACCGACTGGCGCGCTTCATGGCGATGGCGCTTGCAAAAGCCGCCTCTTGTGACGACGCCGAGCAGCCCCAGCCGCGCGGCGATGACGCGTTACGTTCGGCGCCTCATGGTCATCATGGGCCGCCTGATGGTCGAGACGCAGGACGAGTTCATGGGCCTGCTGTTCGTCCGCCAGACGCTGATCGCATCAGGAATTGCGCTCAGTCTTGCCGCGATCCACGGGCTCATGAGTGATTTCGATCTTGTCAAACGCATCGACGCTTATTGGTGGCCGGTGCTGTTTTTCATCGGCCAGTTCGTCGGACAGGTGGCGAACCGCGTGAAGTACGGGACCTGGGGCGCGTTAAAGTGAACAACCGCCTCAGAGTGCTGCGCGCCGAACATGGCTGGAGCCAACAGGATCTGGCCGACCGGCTCGGGGTCAGCCGCCAGAGCGTCAACGCAATCGAGACCGGGCGTTACGATCCATCACTGCCGCTGGCTTTCACCATTGCCGATCTGTTCGGCCTGCCGATCGAAGCGATATTTCTCAGAGACGGAGAACCGAAATGAAATGTACCCGCCTGCTGCTCGCCGCGCTCGCCGTGCTGGTTCTGCCCACTGCCGCGCCTACCGTCGCTCGGGCCGAGGCGCGGGCCGAAGACGCCTGCCCGCCCTTCGAAGTCGTCGGTTCCGGTCCCGATCTGGTGCGGGTGCCCGAGCGCACCGGCGCGCAGGCTGAGGCGACCCGCAAGGCGCTGCTCGGCATGGACGAGGCGGCGTTTGCGGCGAGCCAGCGTCACGGCGTGCAGATCCTGGTGCGCGACCCGGCATTTCACGAGCGCGTGGTGCAATGGTCACTCGAAAGCGACCGGACGAGTTTTGCCGCTGCGGTCTACACCGTGATGACCAACGAGATGCGCCCGCGTCTGGGCACGATCACCGCGCCCGTCACCGTGCCCGTCACCGTGCCCGTCACCGTGCTCGCCGCGGCCAATGCCTATGTCCCGCGCGAACGGATCGAGAAGCTTTATAGCGCCGCCTATGCGGGCCTACCCGGCGTGAAGCTGGTCATCATCGAGGACAGCTATCACTTCATGATGTTCGACCAGCCCGAAGCCTTCGAGGCTGGGCTGCGCGCGGGATTGAATGAGGTGGCGCCCGCCGCCCTAGTTGTTCCCCCAGCCGCCGTCGGCATGGGTTTCCTTGAAGTTGGGCGGGGGAGCGGTTTGGCGTTCATGGGGCGCTTGGGGGTGGGGCGCTTGGCGGTGGTGCCTTTGCCGGTGGTGCCTTGATAGGTCGCCGGGTAGCTCGGCATGTCCATCTCCGACATTTTGTCGGAGGCGTTCTGCCAAACCGTCTGCTGCATGTTGACGATGGCCGGAGCGTTGGCCGCGACGGCGACCCCTATCCTCGCCTCCACCATCGCAGCGTTGAAGGCGCAGCGGTCGAGCGCGGAATCGATCTTTTCCTCCATCGCGATCTCGGCGCCTCAAACCGTGAGCGTGCGGGCGCCCTTTTCGCTGGTCAGCCGCTTGGTGCCCGCAAGCCGCGTCGAGCGCTGCTTCACGCCGGTCACGAAGCGGTATTCGGTGCTGACCCGCGCCGGGGCGAGTTCGACCAC
>JBBRUU010000057.1:0-15847 GCA_038247515.1 Sphingomonadales bacterium | reverse complement strand
GAAGGTCACGGCATCGGCAGCCAGGTCGCCCGGCCAGGCTTCGAGCAGCCGCGCCAGCTCGCCCGCCTGCGGCACGGTGCGCGCCAGAGCGTGCATTAGCAACGCGGGCAGCGACTTGCCCAAGCCCTCGGCCTTGGCGGCCTCGACCATCAGCTGGCGCTCGATACGCGATCGGGCGAGGCCGGCGGCAGACAGCTTCAAGACAGCGGGAGACAGGGCCAAGACGGGGCACTTTCGGGAAGGGACAGGCCGCCTTCGATTAGCCGCCCCGGCCCAACAGCTTGCCTCCCGCGCCTAGGGAAAATCGCTGAGGCACAGCTCCGGGCGCCGGCGCGGCGGCCGCAAGGATCACATAGTAGCACTACCGATCCTTGCGCCTGCCCAGGATTAAACGAGGCGGCTTATCCGGCAGGCTTCCACATCCAAGAGCTTGCCAAGGAGCCTGCCGAATATGCGTCACCTGCCCGTCTTCACCGGGATGCTGCTTGCCAGCACCGCCGTCCTTCCCGCCGCGGCCATCGCCGCCGAAGCGGGCGGCAGCGCGGCCGCCGGGGACGAGACCAAAGCAGCAACGACGAGCGCGCCCGGCACTGTGATGACCACGACCGCAAGGCGCGCGCCCCGGCCGGCAGGCGCCTCAGGCCACTTGCAAGACCCGTCCATGAAAGGACCCAGCTGTGCTTGACCGTCTCAACATCTCCCGCCGCCTCGGCTTTGCCTTCGTGGTGCTCAACGTGGTCGCTTCGGCGGTGATGGTGGCGACCGGCGTGAGCCTGGCGATGATCTCGTCGGTCACCGCGCGCAACACCGAGAGTCAGAGCATCCTTGCCGATGTGCTTGCACTCGAGACCGCGTTGCTACGCCAGAACAGCCAGCTGCGCGGCTTCCTCGTCACCGCTGATACGAGCTACCTGAAGTCCTATTACGAAGGCCGCGACGATTACGACACAACCTCGGCCGCGCTCGAGAAGCGGCTTGCCGAACCTGTAATGCAGGACCTGGTGCGCACCAGCCGCGCCGAAACGCTCACGTGGCGCGCGGCCTGGGGCGACAAATATGTCGGCGTGGTCAAGTCCGGGCAGCGCGACGCGGCGCAAGCTGCGATCCGGGCGGCCGGCAAGAAGGTGCTGGTCACCGCCGCAGTCAATCCGCTGCGCGAGATCCGCGATGCCCAGCACACAGCGATCACCGAACAGAGCGAACGGCAGGCCAGTGCCATCATGTGGGCGTGGATCGCGCTCGGTCTTGGTGGAGCAATACTGATCGGGCTGGCGTTGATGCTGGCGCGGTCCTTGACCAATTCGATCGCGCGGCCGATCGTGGCACTGACGCAGGCTGTCACCGACCTGTCGCGCGGGTCCAACGCGATTGCCATCCCGGGCACCGACCGCAGCGACGAACTCGGCGCGATGGCGCAGGCCATGCTGGTGTTCCGCGACGCCGCGGTCGAACGCCAGCGCGCGGTCGCTGAACGCGAGGACGCCGTCGCCCGCCTCGGCCAGCAGCTCGCCGCGGTCGCCCATTCCGACCTCACCGTGCGCTTGCATGACATGCCGCCCGCCTTCCAATCGCTCGCCAACGATTTCAACGAGGCAATGGGGCGGCTCTGCCAGGCGATGAGCACGGTCAACCAGAGCATCGGCGCGATCACCCTCACTTCCGGTGAGATCGAACACGCGATGACCGATCTTGCCAGCCGCAGCGAGGATCAGGCAAGCCGGCTGCAACTCTCCTCCAGCACAATGGCGAGCATCACCGCCAATATCGAGGCCAACGCCAGCCTCGCGGTCGGCGTCAGCGGCTCGATGCGCGAAGCGCGCGAGGAGGCTGAAAGCGGCGGCGAGGTGGTCGGCCGCGCCATTCAGGCGATGGGTAAGATCGAGACCGCCACGGTCGAAATTTCCGAGATCACCGCGATGATCGACAACATCGCGTTCCAGACCAACCTGCTTGCGCTTAACGCGGGCGTCGAGGCGGCGCGTGCAGGTGAGGCTGGCAAGGGCTTCTCGGTGGTCGCCTCGGAAGTGCGCGCCCTGTCGATGCGCGCCACCGAAGCGGCGAGCGAAATCAAGAAGCGCATCAAGGCGGTGGACGGCCACGTCCAGACCGGCGTGTCGCTGGTCAACGAAACCGGCACCGCGCTCCAGACGATCAACACCCGCGTTGCCGAGGTCACCGATGCGGTTTCGCGGATCGCCGAGACGGTCAGCGAGCAGAGCGTCGCGCTGCGCAAGGTCAGCGAGACGATTGGCGCGATGGACAAGATGACCCAGCAGAACGCCGCGATGGTCGAGGAAACCAATGCCGCAACCAAGAACCTCAACCACGAGGCACGCCAGCTCGCCGCGACCTTTGCTGCGTTCCGCATCGGCAATGAGCACGGCGACGGGCACGGGCACGGCCACGGGCACGGGCACGGGGCGCCGGGGACCAACCAGTCCGATTGGCAGGCGCAGCCTGCGCCAAGTGCCTTATCCGGGGCGCGCCGCGCAGCCTGAAGGCGCGGCTAAGGACTTGCGCATAGGCGGACCACAATCGCGCCTTATGACACTAACAGGCAAACAAAATTCAGCAAAGCGTCCGCAGTGGCGCTTTAACGCGGGCTACAGCAGGACAACGGACAATGACCATCGAGAAGTATTCGCGATTTGGCGCAATGGCACTTGGCGGGATCGTGATGGCCCTGCTGTTGATCGTTGGCATCGGCTTCAATTACGTCAGGGCCGGCGGCGCGCTCGATGCTCGGGACCAGCAACTCTCCGATTTCCGGGCCGACGTACTTCCCCCGCCGATGTTTCTGGTCGAAGCCTTCTCCAATGCCAGCATCATGACGCTCCACCGGGATTCCTATGCGATCAACGAGCCGCGACTGGCAAAGTTGGAACAGCAATACTGGGATGCCGAGCGCAGCTGGGTAACAGGCACGCTTCCTGACGAGCTC
Organism: Sphingomonadales bacterium; assembly: GCA_038247515.1. Classification (GTDB taxonomy): domain Bacteria; phylum Pseudomonadota; class Alphaproteobacteria; order Sphingomonadales; family Sphingomonadaceae; genus Erythrobacter. Next base: position 12,906 of record JBBRUU010000057.1, on the reverse strand, counting down.
AAGGAGAGTCTCTCCGATAATACCCGCAAGACCGGAAAGCCGTTCTGGGACGAGATCAATCTCAATTTGAAGCCCGCCGCCAAGCTTGGGGACGAAGCGGCCATGCGCGCGTCGCATCGCCGGCTGTTGGAGATCTACCGCGAGCATCGGGCCGCCAACGATCTGCTGGTGAAGCAGAGCGAAGTCCTGACGCGCGAAGTCACCGGGCAAAACAGCACCATCGCCATCTCCGTGCTGGTATTCGCCTGCCTTACGGTCGTGCTTGTTCTCGCTGTTCTTGCAGGCGCCTACCTTGCCTTCCGGCGCAAGGTGCTGTGGCCGCTTTGCGACACCGCCGAGACGGTGAGCAAAATGGCCGCGGGCGATCACGATGTGGGCGTTATCGCCCACCACCGAGAGGACGAGATCGGCACAATCACCCGTGCGGTCGAAACCTTCCGCGCCGCCCTCAGATCCGACAAGCTGCGCTCCGAAGCGCAGGCCGAAGTTGTCGAGACCCTCTCGGGCGCGCTTTACCGTCTGGCCGACGGCGATCTCACTCACCGGATCACCGCCATGCCAGCAGGCGAGCACGAACGGTTGCAGGATGCTTTCAACGCCTCGGTCGCCAAGCTCGAGACAATGATCGGCGCAGTGCGCACCACGGCGGACGGCGTACGCACCGGCTCGGACGAGATCCGCGCGGCCAGCGAAGACCTCGCGCTGCGCAACGAACAGCAGGCCGCAAGCCTCGAGGAAACCGCTGCCTCGGTCAGCACGACCGTAAGCCTAACCCGCCAGTCGGCCGAGAACGCCGTCGCTGCCCGCAGCGCTATCGCCCAGACCCACAACCGGGCCACCGAAGGCGGCGTAGTGGTCGGCAAGGCTGTCGCGGCGATGGACGCAATCGAGCATTCGTCCAAGGAAATTAGCCAGATCATCAACGTGATCGACGGGATCGCCTTCCAGACCAACCTGCTTGCCCTGAACGCCGGGGTCGAGGCGGCGCGCGCCGGCGAGGCAGGCAAAGGCTTTGCGGTGGTCGCCAACGAGGTGCGTGCGCTCGCCCAGCGATCGGCCGATGCCGCGCGCGACATCAAGGTGCTCATCAGCAAATCGACCGCGCACGTTGACGACGGGGTGAGCCTTGTCGGCGAGACCGGTACGCTGCTTGCCGAGATCGTTGCCCAGGTCGGCGCGGTGACGGCGCAGGTCAACGAGATCGCCGAGACCACCGCCAGCCAGGCGACCAATCTCGAGCAGGTCAATGTCGCCATCGGCTCGATCGACCGCATGACCCAGCAAAACGCAGCAATGGTCGAGCAGTCGACCGCCGCGACCCGCAGCCTTTCGTCCGAAGCGGCCCGGCTGGGCGAGTTGGTCGCGCAGTTCCGGGTGGGCAGTGCGGGTCAGGCAGCCCAGCCGAGCTTTGCGCCAAGCTTTGCGCCGGGTTTCGCGGCTCGCCCCGCTCCGGCTCCGGTTGCCACAGCGTTCCGCGCAGCAACTGCGCACAAGGCCCCGGCGCCGCGCAAGGCTTTCTCCGCCCCGCCGCCGCCAGTGACCGGCAACCTGGCCCGCAAGCCAGCTCCGGTGTCGGCAAGTAGGCCCGATGAGGACGATTGGAGCGAATTCTAGGCCCCCGCCAGAGCGCTCCAGACCCCCTCCAGACCCGTTTAGACCCCCCCTTGACCCCCCCTAGACCCCGTCCAGACCCCCCGAAAAACCCCGAAAAACGCCATGAGGTGGCCCAGATGATCGCCCTTCCCACCGTCTGCGACCGCAGCGCCGCCGCCGCGCTCTACCCGGAAATGGCGGATTCGCTCGGTATCATGCCGCTCGGCGTCGATGCCTCGCGGGTCGAAAAGATCGGCCAGGCGATGTTGCAACTGCTTGTTTCGGGAGCAAAAACCGAGGGTGGCATTGCGATCCATCAGCCCAGCCCGGCGTTCACTGCGGCGCTCGAACTGACCGGCCTCGGCCACATCATCATGGAAGGCGCCGCGGCATGACCGAAGACGACATCCAGCAGATTTTCTTCGTCGAATGCGAGGAAGCCCTCGAAGCAACAGAAGCGGGCCTTGCCGCCTGCCGTGAAGGAACCCACGACGGCGAAACCATCAATGCGATCTTCCGCGGGGTGCATTCGATCAAGGGCGGCGCGGGCGCTTTCGGCTATTTGCCCTTGCAAGCCTTCACCCACGGCTTTGAGACCCTGCTCGCCGATGTGCGCGAGGGCAAGGTGCCGGTTGAGCCGGTGCTGGTCGACCTGCTGCTACTCGCCCTCGACTGCCTGCGCGACCATGTCGAGGCGGCGCGCGGTGGCTCCACCCCGCCAGCGGATGCCGATCTGCTGGCAAAGCTCGAGGCCGCACAGGCGGGTAACGCGGGCGCGGCACCTGCACCGCCTCCGCCGAGCGCGGCGCCAGCATTCGACGATCTCGACGCGCTGCTCAACGAGCTCGCCGCGCCCGCCCCGTCCGCCGCGCGCGCGCCTATTCTCGACACCCTTGCCGGGAATCCGGACAGTTGGCTCGTTCACATCCGCCCCCACGCCGGCGCGATGACCAAGGGCAGCGAACCGCTGCTGTGGCTGCGCGAACTCACCGCCCTCGGCGGCACCTGCGAGCTATGCGACAACGCCGCCGTACCGACCTTCGAGCAGCTGCTTGTCGAGCAAGGCTATCTCGGCTGGACCTTCCGTATGCCCGGCCATGTCGCGCGCGAGAGCGTGGCGGAAATCTGCGATTTCGTCGGCGACGACGTCGCGCTCGCCTATGGCCCCGAGGGCATGATGCCGCCCGCACGGGTCGCCGCGCCCACTGCACCCCGCGCCGAGACCGCGCCTGCCCCAATCGCGTCGGCGAGTGTCCTGCCGGGCAGCGAAACCACCGCTCCCGTCGCCGCCGCTGCTGCGGCAGCCTCGGCGCCCGCCAACCAGTCGGTTCGCATCGATCTCAAAAAGCTCGATATGCTGATCGACGGCGTGGGCGAGCTGGTGATCGCGCAGGCGATGCTCGCTCAGCGGCTGACCAACGAGAACCTCGCCCACATCGAGGAGCTCGCGCTGATCGAGACGCTGGTGCGCGACATCCAGGAACACGCGATGGCCTTCCGCGCGCAGCCGATCAGCTCGGTGTTCGGACGCGTCCCGCGTCTGCTGCGCGAGCTCGGCAGCAGCACCGGCAAGCACGTCAAGCTCGAGGTCTCGGGCGAAATGACCGAGCTCGACAAGACCGTGATCGAACGCCTGAGCGAACCGATGACGCACCTCATCCGCAACGCCGTCGACCACGGGATCGAGCTGCCCGAGGAACGCCGCGCCGCGGGCAAGGATCCCGAAGGCACGCTCTCGCTTTCGGCCGAGCAAAAGGCCGGGCGTATAATTATCCGCATCGCCGACGACGGGCGCGGGATCGACCGCGAGCGGGTGCTCGCCAAGGCGATCGCCAACGGCCTCGTCGCGCCCGAGGCGCAGCTTTCGGACGACGACATCAACCAGCTGATCTTCGCCCCCGGCTTCTCCACCGCCGCGCAGGTCTCGAACATATCGGGGCGCGGCGTCGGGATGGATGTGGTCAAGCAGAACGTAAAGGAGCTGGGCGGGCGCATCACCATCGAGAGCACACCGGGCAAGGGCACGTCCTTCTCCCTCGCTCTGCCACTGACGCTGGCGATATCGGACGGTATGATCGTGCAGGTCGGCGACCAGTCGCTGGTAATTCCGCTCACCCACGTGATCGAGAGCCTCCGCCCCACCCCCGCCGACGTCAAGGGCATGGGCACCTCGGCGCAGGTGCTCAACGCGCGTGGCAGCTTCATACCGATAATCCCGCTGGGCTTGCTAAGCGGCGCCAAGGAGGCCACAAGCAACCCCTGCGAAGGCGTGCTTGTGCTGGTCGAGACCGAGGGTCACGGCCGCGCCGCACTGCTGGTCGACACCATCACCGACCAGCGGCAATTCGTGATTAAGGCGCTGGACGCCCACTATCGCCAGATCGACAGCGTGGCCGGGGCGACAATCCTCGGCAACGGCCAGGTCGCGCTGATCGTCGACGTGGATTTCATCGCCAGTTCCGCCGCGCGCACGCAGAGCGGACCGGTGATGGCGGCAGCGGCCTGACCATGGCCAGCGCATCCGCCAATGAAGTATCCGGCAGCATGGTGCCCGGCGTCAGCCCCGCGATCTACAGCGAGGCGGACTTCCGCCGTATCGCCGATCTGATCCACGCCGAGACCGGCATCGTGCTCTCAGAGCGCAAGCGGATGCTTGCCTATTCGCGCCTCGCCCCGCTGGTACGGCGCAGCGGGCTGACCAGCTTCGGCGCGTTCCTCGACACGCTGGCGAACGATCCGGGCACCTTCATCGAGGTGGTCGCCGCGCTCACCACCAACCACACCTATTTCCACCGCGAGCCGCATCACTTCGAACATTTCGAGAACGTGGTGCGCCCAGGTATGGTGGCCAGCGCGCTATCGGGCGCACCGGTCAGGATCTGGTCGGCAGGCTGTTCGACCGGCGAGGAGATCTGGACGCTGCTGACTGTGCTGCTCGGGCCCGAGCGGGGCGCAGGAATGAAGATCGCTCGCAGCAAGTTCGTCGCGCTCGCCAGTGACATTTCGGTCAATGCGCTGGCCGGCGCGCGGGCAGCGACCTATCCGCTCGGCGCGCTCGACGCGCTCCCCGAAGCCCTGCGCCGCACCTGGTGCGCGCCGGTCACTGAGGCGGGCGAACCGCGCTTCGGGATCGACCCGGCGGTGCAGGCGATGGTGCGCTTCCGGGTGCTCAACCTGATGGGAGAATGGCCGATGCAGACCCCCTTCGACGTGATCTTCTGCCGCAATGTCATGATCTATTTCGATGGCCCCACCAAGGAACGGCTGGTCGAGCGCTTCGCTCGCCAGCTCGTCCCGGGCGGCTACCTCTACATCGGCCATTCCGAACGGGTCAGCGGTCCGGCAACCGCGCTTCTCGAGCCGGTCGGGCCGACCATCTACCGGCGGAGCCACGCGGCATGAGCATCCGGGTCCTGATCGTCGACGACAGCCCACTGATGCGCGCGCTGCTTCAGCACAGGCTCGAGCGCGAGCCCGACATCACTATCGTGGGCACCGCCGCCGATGCCGCAGAAGCGCGCCAGATGATCAAGTCGCTCGACCCCGACGTGGTGACACTCGACATCGAGATGCCGGGGATGGACGGGTTGTCCTTCCTCGAAAAGATCATGGAGCTGCGGCCCACCCCGGTGATCATCGTCTCGGGCGCGACCGAAGAGGGCGCGAGCGCGACGGCGCGAGGCCTGCAACTCGGTGCTGTCGGGTGCATCGCCAAGTCGCAACTGAGGATTTCGCCGAGCGAGCAGGATGCCAAGAGCGACGGGGGCGCGCTGGTGACGATGGTTCGCGAGGCGGCCAAAGTGCACCTCGTCCCGCAACCGAACCGTGCTCCTGCGCGACGCCCGGCTACCACAGCTGCTGCCCCGGCCTCGGCAGCACAGCCCGAGGTGATCGTCATCGGCGCATCGACCGGCGGAGTGGAGGCGCTCCACACCGTTCTGTCGGGCTTCCCGGCAGACTGCCCGCCGACCCTCGTCGTCCAGCACATCAACGGCTGCTTTGCGGGAGCCATCGCCCAGTCCTTCGACCGTGCGGTGCGCCCGCGGGTGATGCTCGCCGAGAGCGACATGCCGCTCGAACGCGGCATGGTGTTGCTGGCGCCGGGCAACGAGCGCCATATGCAGGTCGCGGCAGCCGGCTCGCGCGGGATGCGCTGCGTGCTGCGCGAGGGCGATCCGGCGGCGGGCCATCGCCCCAGCGTCGACCGGCTGTTCGCTTCGCTCGCCAGTACGCTCGGCGCCGCGCGGGGCCCGCGCGGGCTCGGCATCCTGCTGACCGGGATGGGGCAGGACGGCGCACAGGGCATGGTCGCGCTCGCCAGCATCGGCGCACACACGATCGCGCAAGACCAGGCAAGCTGCGTGGTCTTCGGCATGCCGCGCGCCGCGATCGAGCTGGGCGCCGCGCGCGAGGTGCTTCCGCTCGAACGGATCGCGCCCGCCATCTTCACGCCCGCCAAGGCTGCGTTCTCATGACCGACATGACCCCCTTCCCAAATCCGCTCGGCGCCGCCTCTGAAGCGGTCCGCGTAACAATCGTCCAGGGCGAGGCCAAGGCCAGCACCGATCCGCGCGTCGAGATGAGCACCATCCTCGGCAGCTGCGTCGCCACCTGCCTGTTCGATCCGGTCGCGCGGGTCGGGGGCATGAACCACTTTCTGCTCGCCGAGCCACCCGCCCATGCGCGGTCCACCACCTTCGACAGCGACTACGGCCTGTTCCTGATGGAGCTGCTGATCAACGAGATGCTTGGCTTGGGTGCCCGCAAGAGCCGGATGCGCGCGCGGCTTTACGGCGGCGCGAACCTCAACCCCGACCTCTCCCCGATCGGTACCGCCAATGCCGCTTTCGCACGCCAGTTCCTTGAGTGTGAAGGCATCCCCAAGGTCTTGGAGGATCTCGAGGGTACCCAGGCGCGGCGTATCCAGTTCCGCCCCGCCAGCGGCCAGGTGCGCGCGCGCCTCGTCCCGGCCGATACCGCCCCTACGCAGAAACCACTGGGACGTCCGCAATCGGCGCTTGGGACGGTCGAGCTATTTTGATTCCAAACGGAGCACATCATGCAAGCTAGCAACACCACCCCCATCCGTGTCCTCACGGTCGACGACAGCGCCTCGATGCGCGCCCTGCTACTTGGTGCCTTATCCTCGCGCGGCTTCGCGGTCGAACAATGCGAGGACGGGCAGGAAGCCCTCGAATGGCTTGCGAGCAACGAGGTCGACGTAATTATCACCGACATCAACATGCCGCGTCTCGACGGCTTCGGTCTGATCGAAAAGCTGCGCTCCACCGCGCTGCATTCCGAGCGTCCGATCCTGGTGCTGACCACCGAGAGTTCCGACGAGAAGAAGCAGCGCGCCCGCAATGCCGGGGCGACCGGCTGGATCGTCAAGCCGTTCGACGCCGACAAGCTGACCGCCGCGTTGCGCCGCGTCATCCACTGATCCAGCCTGACCGACCGAGGAGCCGCCCCATGCGCCACGAACTCATCACTTTCGGCATCTCCAGCCAGCGCTTCGGCATCGACATCATGACCGTGCGCGAAATCCGCGCCTGGTCGCCCGTTACCCGCCTGCCGCGCGTGCCCGACTATGTTGCGGGCGTCGTCAACCTGCGCGGCGCGGTGCTGCCGGTGATCGACCTTGCCGCGAGGCTCGGCTGGCAGCCAACCGACGCGACCCCGCGCAATCCGATCATCGTCATCGAATACGAGGGCCAAATGCGCGGGCTGATCGTCCATGATGTCGCCGATATCGTCTCGATCGAAGCGGGCACGCTGCAACAGCCCGACGCGATGGGGCACGAGAACATCACCAACTTCCTCGAAGGCATCGCCCCGCTCGGCGACGAGATGGTGATGGTGCTCGATCTGGCGCGGCTGATGGCCGACGAGCCGATTGAACTGGCGGCCTGAGAATGACCGCTTCCGCCGTCCGAACCATGCCGACCACCGGCGCGCCGCATTCGCCTGCGCTGCTGGCCGGGATTGCCGCGCAGCTCGCCGATCTGGCGGAGGAGTCCGAGCAGTTCGGCCTCGTGCTGTGCAGCGATGCCGCCGTGGCGGGCCGCTACCTCGTGCAGCTGCAACAGATCGACAAGCTCGCCCAATCGCTACGCGAGATCGCGACAGTGCTCTGCGCACCCGATCCCGACATGGCGGTCGCTAGCATCCGCCTCGGCGAATTGCGTATCGCGCTGGAGCAAGCTGGTGCGCTCTGAGCGCGTCCTTATCTGCTTGCACGGCGCCGCTGTGGTGCTGGCGCTGGCCGCCGCGACCGTCTGGCCGCGTCCCGGGCAGGCCGCGATCATGGTTCCGCTCGGTGCCGGCGACCTCGGCACTGTGCTGCGCTGGGCCGACCGCCAGAACGCGCCGCTACTGGCGCTAGACAGCGCGAGCGGCCGGGTGATCGCCCGCATTGCCGACAATTATAGCCTGCTCAGCGCCATCGGCTCAGGGATAATGCCCATCGCCGCGCGCGCGCGCGGTTGCCAGCCCGCAGCGAAGAGGTGACATCATGGTAATCGACGAAATGCGCGAGCTGCGCGAGACCGGCGTGCGGGTCGTGGGCGCGATTGCCGGTCTGGTCGGCGCGGTGCTGGTGATCTGGGGGCTCATCGGCGGCGCGCTGATGATTGCGCTCAGCGCAGGCTTGCTGGTTTTCGCACCGATCCTGTTTGCGATCCAGCGCCGCTGCGATCTCGTCGCGCGGGTGGTGATTGCAGTGACCTATCCGCTGCTCGCGGGGCTGCTACTAGCAATGGCGAGCACGACCAGCTGGCTGCTCGACATGCACATGCTGTTCTTCGCTTTTCTCGCCGTGCTCGCGGCGCTCGCCGACTGGAGGGCGATCGTGGTTGGAACGGTCGTGACGGCGCTGCACCACCTGCTGCTCAATTTCGCTGCGCCTGCCTACGTCTTCCCCGATGGCGCCGATTTGGCGCGGGTCGTTTTCCACGCTGTGGTCTTGCTGATCGAGGCGGGAGTGCTGATTGCGCTGTGCCGTCAATTCGAGGCACTGATCCGTCGCCTGTTGGAGACGCGAAATGCCGAAGCCGCGCGCGATGCCGAGCGCCATGCCGAGCGCGAGGCGCGTGCCGCCGAACAGCGCATAGTGCTCACCGGCCTCAGCGACCGGCTTCGCGCGCTGGCGGGAGGTGATCTGTCGACCCGGATTAATGCCCCGTTCCCCGGCGAGTATGACCAGGCTCGCACCCTGCTCAACGAGTCCTGTGCGCAGCTCGACCAGCTTGTCGGAGCCGTCGCGCTGACTGCCGATCAGGTTGCCAGCGGCGCGCATGAGCTTCGCGAAGCTTCGGGCGATCTGGCCGACAAGACCGAGCAGCAGACCGCCGCGATCGAGACAGTGGCCCGCACCGCAGGCAAGCTGCTACGCGACATCGAGGCGCAGGCAGGCATGTGGTCGACCACCCGCGCGACCGCGCTCGGTGCCAAGGCCGATGCCGACCGCGGTGCCGACGATATCACCGGCGCGGTCGAGGCCATAACCCGGATCGAGGCATCTTCGGCGGAAATCGGCGAGACCATCGCCTTCATCGATACCATCGCCTTCCAGACCAACCTGCTGGCGCTCAACGCCGGGGTCGAGGCTGCGCGCGCGGGCGAGGCAGGCAGGGGCTTTGCGGTCGTCGCCAACGAAGTGCGCGAATTGGCACAGCGCTCGGCCCAGTCGGCGAGCGCGATCAAGCAGATGGTCGCCAGCTCCAAGGACGAGGTCGCCGTCGGCGTTGCACGCGTGCAGCAGATGGTGAGCCTGCTCGCCTCGCTGGTTTCGCGTTTTTCCGACATCGCCGGGCAGATCGACGAGATCGCGGCTGGATCGGACAGCACGCTGCAAGCGATCCGCGAGATCGATGCGGCGATGGGCCTGCTCGACCGCGGGATGCAGCAGAACGCGGCGATGGCCGAACAGACTAGCGCCGCCTCGCTCCAACTGCTGCGCGGCGCCGAAGATCTCAACGATCAGGTGTCGCGCTTCCAGCGGCAGGAGGTGCAATCCTCCCCAAGCGCGTTGAGCCGCGCCGCCTAGTTTCAATCACGATCCACCGCAGGAGCTTTGAAAAGGGTCGCAGCCTGTTTCCACAGGAGCGCCATCATATCTGCCAACGAATTGCAGGAACGTCTCGGCCATGGCCGAGGAGTGCACGGCCGCAGCGACGTCGCTGACGCGCGAGGCGCGGCTGCTCAACGGCGCGCTGGCGCAGTTTACGGTGAGCGCGCGCAGCCGGTCGGGCAGCGGTCCGATCGACCTGCGCCTCGGCCGCGCGGCGTGAGCTACTTGCCTTGCATCATCGGCGGCGCGGCAGGGACCGGGCCGCCGGTGAGGATCGAGGTCGCCTCGCCCGCGAGCATGCCCACCACCTGCGTCCAGACCGCGACGTTCTGGCGCAGCTGCACCGGATCAATCTTGTCCAGCGTATCGTCGGGCGTGTGGTGTAGGTCGAAATAGCGCGTGCCGTCCTGCTGGAGGTCGACGAGGGCGCCCTGCTGGTCGCGCACCACGTTAAGATCGGCCCCGCCGCCAGCCGCGTCCGTGCCGCCTGACACGCCGAAGCGCGCGACGGCCGACGCGATGCGCTTGTGCAGCGCGGGGTTTGTCTCGCGGAAGTTGGAATCGAAGCGCCACACTCGGTCTGCACCGAAATCACTCTCCAGCCCGACCGCGAAAGGCTCGTTCACATGCGCTGCGCTATAGGCCTTGCTACCCCACAGCCCGGTTTCCTCGGCGCCCGCGAACAGCACGCGGATAGTGCGTAGCGGCTGTCCGGCAAAGCCCACGTTGCGGGCGGCGGCTGCGACGATCGCGCAGCCCGCCCCGTCGTCGATCGCGCCTGTCCCCTGCCACCACGAATCGAGGTGGCAGGCGATCAGCACCGGAGGAAGCGACGGATTGCGGCCGACGATCTCGCCCACGACATTGCCGCTCTCGGTCTGGCCCAGATCCTGCGGGGTAAGCACCAGCTTCATGGTGATGGGCTTGCCTCCGGCACGCTTGAACATGCGCTCGAGGTTAGCCGCGTCGGGATTGCTGAGCGCGCCCGCCGGGGTCGGGGTGACGCCTTCGGGGAAGGTGGTACCGCCGCTGTGCGGGTTGCGGTGGTTGTCGGTACCGACCGACTTGATGACCGTGGCAACCGCGCCCTTGCTCGCGGCGATCCCCGAGGCGACCCAGCGCGTCGGGCCGGCAAAGCCGTACTGGCTGCCATCCTGCGTCGGCGTCATCGAATTGCTTACATAGGCGATCTTGCCCTTGAGGCTGCCCGCCGGGGCCGCTTGAAGGTCGGCGACTGTCGCAAACATCACCACCTCGGCGGTAATCCCCCCTGGCCCGGTCGAGGCGCTGGTGCCGAGCGGCGCGACCGCGAAGCGCTGCGGGAAGGGGCTGACGATCTCGGCGCGGCCCGGCTCGCCCGGGATCCATGTCGGCATCATGTAGGGCTCGATGGCAACGTTCTTGAAGCCATTGGCCTTGAGCCATTGTACCGCCCATGCGCGTCCGCGCGCCTCGGCCTCGGTACCGGCCTGTCGCGGGCCCACCTCGGTGGTGATTCCTTCGACGAAGTCCCAGGCGACCCTATCGCCTGCCAGCGCATCGTCGGCGGCCTGCTCAAGCGTCATTGGCGCCGGCAGCGTCTTGGCTTGAGCGGGGAAGGTGAGCGAAAGCGCGGCGAGCGCGGTCATGGTCCGGTTCATGAGCGTGACTGCTATCTCTGCCCCGCGCCCAAGTCTAGCCGCTTGCCCTAGGCCATCCCCTTCCCTATCTGCGCACCCAACCTCCCCACCTGATTTTTTGATCCCGAAGGACTGAACCCGATGGCCGCGCAATATGCCTTTGTCATGAAGGACATGACCAAGACTTTCCCGGGTGCCCCGAAGCCCGTGCTCTCGAACATCTCGTTGCAATTCTACCAAGGCGCCAAGATCGGCATTGTCGGCCCCAACGGCGCGGGCAAATCGACGCTCATCAAGATCATGGCCGGGATCGACACGGACTTCACCGGCGAGGCCTGGCCGGGCGATAACATCACAGTCGGCTATCTCGAGCAGGAACCCGAGCTCGATAACAGCAAGACCGTGCTCGAGAATGTCAAGGACGGGGCGCGCGGGATTGCCGACATGGTCGACCGCTTCAACGAGATTTCCGCACTAATGTGCGAGCCTGACGCCGATTTCGACACGCTCGGCACCGAGATGGGCGAGCTTCAGGACAAGATCGATGCCGTCGATGGCTGGACCCTAGACAACCAGCTCGAAGTCGCGATGGAGGCCCTGCGTTGCCCGCCGGGCGACCTGGGCGTTGAAAGCCTGTCCGGCGGCGAAAAGCGCCGTGTTGCGCTCACCCGCCTGCTGATCCAGAAGCCCTCGATCCTGCTGCTTGACGAGCCGACCAACCACCTCGACGCCGAAAGCGTCCAGTGGCTGGAAAACCATCTCAAGGAATATGCCGGCGCGGTGCTGATGATCACCCACGACCGCTACTTCCTTGATAATGTGGTGGAATGGATCCTCGAACTCGATCGCGGTAGTTACTATCCCTACGAAGGCAACTACTCCACCTATCTGGAGAAGAAGGCCAAGCGGATGGAGCAGGAAAACCGCGAAGATAGCGGCAAGCAGAAGGCGTTGCAGCGCGAGCTGGAATGGATCCGCCAGACCCCCGCCGCGCGCCAGACCAAGAGCAAGGCCCGTGTCCGCAAGTTCGAGGAATTGCAGAACGCGCAGGATAACCGCTCGCTCGGCAAGGCGCAGATCGTCATCCAGGTGCCCGAGCGACTGGGCAGCAAAGTGATCGAGGCCAAGGGCCTGACCAAGTCGTTTGGCGACAAGCTGTTGTTCGAAAACCTTTCGTTCATGCTGCCTCCGGGCGGCATCGTCGGGATCATCGGCCCCAACGGCGCGGGCAAGTCAACACTGTTCAAGATCATCACCGGCAAGGAAGTGCCCGACAGCGGCACAATCGAGATCGGCAGCACAGTCCACTTGGGCTTCGTTGATCAAAGCCGCGATGACCTCGATCCCAAGAACAACGTCTGGCAGGAAATCTCTGGCGGGCACGATTACATGACCGTCAACAAGCAGGAAACCTCGACCCGCGCCTATGTCGGTGCGTTCAACTTCAAGGGCGCGGACCAGCAGAAGAACGTCGGCAAGCTGTCGGGCGGTGAGCGCAATCGCGTTCACATGGCCAAGATGCTGAAGCAGGGCGGCAACGTGCTGCTGCTGGACGAGCCGACGAACGACCTCGACGTGGAGACCCTCGGCAGTCTCGAGAACGCCTTGTTGGACTTCCCGGGT